>CAZGNF010000128.1:0-6249 GCA_964527045.1 uncultured Coriobacteriaceae bacterium
AGCTTGGCCATCGCGATCCGCATAAGCCAGCCACCGGAGAGCTCCGCACAGTCGCGCGCAAGATCGCGCTCTTTGAATCCGAGCCCCATGAGCACGGCGCGCGCATCGGACTCAAGCGTGTAGCCGCCCAGATGCTCGAAGCGGTCACGCAAACGTCCGTACTCGGTGAGGAGGTGCTCTGCATCTTCGCCGTCAGGGTCGTCGGCAAGCTGCTCCTCAAGCAGTCCGATGCGGTGTTCGAGGGAGTTGACCTCCTCGGCTACCGAGAGGACCTCGGTGAGGACGCTGCGCCCGGCCATCTCGATGGCTTCCTGCTTGAGGTAGCCGATGGTGGCATCCCGGGCCATGATGATGCGACCTTCGTCGGGATCCTGCTCGCCGGCGATGACCTCCAGCAGCGTCGTCTTTCCGGCGCCGTTAGGGCCGACCAGGGCGATTCTGTCCCGTGCGCCAACGCGAAGGAACGCGTCCTTGACCAGGACGCGCGCCCCTACGGTTTTCGTCACATGATCTACGGTGATAATCACAACACGCCAGTCTACCATCGGGAGGCTCTTGTGGCCGAGAATACCGACGTCCTCATCATCGGCGCGGGAACTGCCGGCAACGCCGCCGGACGAGCGCTCGCCCGCGCAGGCCGGCGGGTGATCGTGGCCGAGCCCGACCGGGTCGGCGGAACGTGTCTCTGGCGTGGGTGCATGCCGAAGAAGGCGCTCTACCACGCGGCCGCCGTTGTTCGCGGGTCTGCGCGCGCCGAGCAGTTCGGGATCGTCGGCGCCCCTGCGCTTGTGGATTGGCCGGCGGTCCTCGCCTGGAAGTGGCATGCGCAGGAGACGTACGCGGGCGACCAGGACGGCATCCTGGCATCGCTCGGCATCGAACGGATCAATGCGGCCGCGCGATTCATAAGCCCCGATGCAGTGCGTGTTGGCGATCGCACCATCCACGCCGAGCACATCATCGTGAGCACCGGCGCCGTACCGGTGATGCTCGACGTTCCCGGAGCGCAGCTCGCGGACACCAGCGAGGGTGCGCTGCGCTATCCCACCCTCCCCGCTTCGCTGTGCATCATTGGTGGCGGGTACATCGCGCTTGAGTTCGCCGGGATCTACGCATCGTTTGGCACCAAGGTGACCGTGCTTTCCCGCGGCACGGACCTCCTTGCGCCATTCGACCGCGATTGCGTCGGCATCGCGCAGACAGCGCTCGAAGGGCTGGGCGTCACCTTCATCACCTCCGCGACGCTGATCGAGCTTGACGGTGCGCCGGGAGATATCACGGTAACGTACCGGGTGGGAGGCACCGCCCTCACGCTCAAAGCCGAGCGGGTCCTCTCGGCAATCGGGCGACGACCGGCGTACGACGGGCTCGAACTGGAAGCCGGCGGTGTGACGCTTGATGCGGGCGGCAATGCGATTCTCGACGCTTCGCTCCGCTCGGCGAACCCGCGGGTCTACTTCGGTGGGGATGCTGCGGCGCATGAACAGCACACGCCCGTCGCGAACGTCCACGGACGTGCGATCGCGCAGTCGATTGTGAGTGCCACGCCGGTTGTGCCCGACACGGCCGGCATCCCGTTCACCTGTTTCACCGTGCCGGAGCTTGCACAGACCGGTCTGTCGCTTGATGCTGCCACGCATGCCGGTATCGACGTTGAGGTCCACACGACGACCTTCGAGTACCTGGGAGCAGCGATCATCTCAGACGTGCGGCACGGCCTCGTCAAGATCCTCGCCGAGAAGGACTCAGGCACCATCGTTGGTGCACATGTGGCTGGCGAACGGGCGAGCGACTTGATCTACCCGCTGGCACTTGCAGTGAGAACGCGACGGACGCTGACCGAGGTGCGCGCCACCGCGGGGGTCCATCCTGCATTCAGCGAATCGGTGAACTGGGCCGCGTTCTAGCCGTCAGTTCTCACGAACGCGAGCGAGCACACGCTGCAGTTCGGCGCGGTGCTTGCGGATGACATCATCTGGCGTACCCCAGGATCGTGACTGCTCATCGAGGTAGTCCATGACCTTCTCGAGCTGCGGTTTGGTGGGGGCGTCAAAGCTGCCGCCCGTATGTCGAAACGCAAGACGCAGCGCGCCCTTAGCGCTCTGCTTCACGCGCTTCTCATCGGCACTGATGCCGAGATGCGCTTTGGTTGCCTCGAAGTGCGCGCCGTGAACCGTGTAGAAGCAGTCCAACACGATGTCGCGGGCAGCGGTAGCGTCGAGTTCTGCAGGTAGGACTTCCTGCAGGCGCCATTCACGGAATGCACGATCACGTGCCATAGTGCAGCCTCCAGGTTGAGTGATGACTCAACGCTTGCGATTGGGCCGGGCGTCGTTGCGGGCGTGCGGCTGCTTACACCTTGTTTATCGGTAATCAGCGAACGATGCTGTAGCGCGACTGCGGCGCTTCACCCAAAGCACACACCTACGCGCCCCCGGAGCGTGCCTCAGCGGGCGTTGCGGAAGTAATTCGGGCGTGGCGGTCGCGTTCCGAGTTGCCGCCAGTTTGTCTCGGGCAGGGCGACATGATAGTGGACCACAGCCTTGCGGATGTTCTCAAACGCGAGATCGCGATCATCGTCGGATACGTTCTCTATCGCTGCGAACTGCGCGATTGCTTCACGTACGTATCCAGCATCCGTAAGCGGGGCCAGCCGTTGCGTCGGGAATGCGAAAGCCGAATCCGGGAGCTCACGGACTTTCGCCTCCGACAACTTGCCGTGGGTGCTTCTTGGTCGCCACGTTACGTTGCCTGCCACTGTGAGTCTCCATTCCTGCCGATGTGAGTACCAGTATGACGCTCATTACGGTTCAACGTACGGATCCAGGTCGATTGGCTCCTTCTCGGGCCAGTTGAGCGTAAGACCGCTTGTATCGTCCGGAATGATGAATACCAGATTGAGTTCGTACCCTGTTTCCTTTCCATCGGCAAAGACAGCTGACTTGCCCCACGAGTAGAGATCCCCCGGGCCTCCTGCCGTGGATAGCTTCACGTCATGGCTGACAGCCTCAAGCCCGGCTGAGTCGGCCTCGGATGCGTCGGAGTCGAACGTCCCCTCAGCGCCAGTGAAGGTCACAACGGCGAATGTGTGCCCGGACTTCGTCGTGCTGCTGGAGAAGGTGTCGGTCAGTGCAACACTATCGAGCTGCAGGACGCGGTCTCCGGCTGGAAGGGATACGCCTCCTGCCTTACTGCCACACCCCGTGAGTGCCACCACCGCGACGATGGAGGCGATCAAACCTAAGCGAACAAGAGTCTTACCCATCGTGTTCCCCCTTCTTCCGAAACCGCCAAACCTTGTCCCCTACCTGGTGTCTGCCCCAACGTTTCCGAGCGAAAACCTCGCACAACAACGAGGCCCCGGCGTTTGCCGGGGCCTCGAAAGTTGCTGGCGCCTGCTGGAGCGCGGGTGCGCTCAATCGGCCTACTTGCCCGCCGTGAATTCCTGGAGCAGCTCCGTAGCTTCAACTGTCTTGGCGCCACCGGACGTCATCAGAACCGCCGCTTTGTCTATCTCGGCGGTGTCGACGTTGTCGATTCCTTTCGCGAGATGGTCCATGGAGTCGCTGTAATCTTTCAGCGATGCAAGCCATTTGTCGTGAATGCCCTGCATGGATGCTGGCGGCTTCAGGTCCTTCGCTTGTTGGTAGACCGACTGGATCACCCCGGCGTACACCGCAGCCTCAATTTGAGAGTCACCGCCCAGCATGACGCCTGCAGAGTCGTTCTGCAGGACCTCGCTGAGTCCAAGGACCGCCTCTGCCAGTGTCAGACTCATCGTCCCTACCTCAGTCGCATACGCGCGCTCGTCTGCCGTAAGGGCCTTCGCCTCAGGTGCAGGAGCTGGCTCCGGCGTCGGGGTTGGTGCTGGCTCGGCTTCCTTCTTGCTCTCAGCCTTCTCGGGCGATACCGGCGCCTCCGTGACTCTTGCGGCTTCTTTCGAGCTGTCTGACGACGAACCGAGCAGCCCAATCGAAGTGCAGCAGCTTCCAAGCAGTCCAACCACCAGAAGCGCGCCGACAAGCTTGGCCCAGGTCGGTAGACCGGCCAGTGGGTTGGCCTTCTTCGCCGGCTTCGGAAGGGTCGCAAGCTGCTGCGCCCAACTCCGTGTCTCGGGTGACACCCATTCCAGTTGGCCTTGATTGTCGAGCATGAGTACCTGATCCAGAGTCAGTGCGTCCCCGCCCTCGTACATGAAACGGCCTGCTTCATGCAGAATACGGACGCCCGGACTTGCACTCGCAGTTCCTAAAGAGGCTATATGATCCATCTACTCCCCCAGACATCGCCATCGACTCGATTGCACGTCTCGCATTCCCACCCATAGTTCTTCGGGGTCGCAGCTGAAGAATCCTTGCTACTGGTCACCCACTCGAAGGATACGACGATCGAGAGCGGCAGAGCACCGGCTCATATATCACAAAGGCCCCCTCGGTCTCCTTGTGAGGAGCCCAGAAGGGGCCTTTCTATATCCATGGTGGGCGATACAGGATTTGAACCTGTGACTTCTTCCGTGTGAAGGAAGCGCTCTCCCACTGAGCTAATCGCCCGTACTTACCGCTGAGAAAGCGGCGACGACTATTCTAGCGTTTGACCACCCGAGACGTAACCCCGTTCTTTCCACGTCTGCCGCTAGTCAAGGAGCGCATCCACCTGGGACTTGACCACATCGCTCACGACGTTGCTGCCGCCGTAGACCTCAGTCTCGATGACATCGGCGGCGTGGGCACTGATGAAGTCTGACGCGGGCTTAGAGAGGCTCGCAGGGGCAGTCAGGAGCATGACGCCGCCCCGGGCACCGCACACGGCGCCGCCGCCAAGCGCATCCGGGAAGTTGAGCCCCGTCGCGATGCCCACGTACGAAGCGCTCCCCCACCAGAAGTCCAGGCCGTACTCGGCGATAACGGCAGCAGTTGCGTAGCGATCGCTTCCCGCAAGACGGACAACGGGCGCCGTAACGGTGGGCAGTCCGTTCAATGCGCTCATCACCCCTGCACTGACCGCCTTCTCGCTGCCTGCGATATAGACGTCGGAGATGCCGAGCGTCGCGATCGCGCCGGAGCACTCGGTGACCAGGGAGTCAGATCGCGTCAACAAGACGGGATATCCCTGACTGTACGCGAAGGGTGCAAGCGCAAGCGCGTCCGCGAAGACATCTGCCCGCGCGACAAAGGCGGCCTTCGCGAAAGCCGGACCCTTGAGACACGCGACCTCCAGAGCGACCGCAGCTGATGTGGCGTACCGGTTCGCGCCTGCAACCCGCGTCACCGTGAGACCCGCATGCTGCAAGGCGGTGACGACCTCGGGTCCGACCGCAGGTGCGCCGCCCACAATCACGGCATTCTCGGCACCGAGTCGATCGAGCTCGGAGAGCACGTCTGACGGAACGGCGGTCTTGCGTACGAGGAGGATCGGCGACTCGTAGACACCGGCGAGCCCCGATGCCGAGAGGGCATCCGGGAAGTTCTCGCCCGTGGCCACAACGACCGTCGGACACGAGTCCGCTTCGTAAGTAGCAGCGGATAGCGCAACGGCAGTCTTGAAGCGGTCCGTACCGGCGAGTCGAAGTGTTTCCGTCCACACCGGCGTCAGCGACGTGACATAGGTGAACTCATACGAACCGGAGCCCGAGAACGATACGACCTCGATGTAGTAGAGCCCCGTCGTCGTGATGTCGAGCGTGATGCGCTCCGGATACGTCGTCTTGTTGGACCACGCGACCGGTTCGGCGCTGCCAGGCCCGTAGACGTACACGTCGAAGTCAGTGCCGACGGCGCCGGCAAGGCTGATCTCAAGGTGATCCCCGGCCGAGAAGCTCCGGCTCATGAAGTCGTTCGCGTCGGTCAATCGATTGAGTGAATCGCTCACCGATCCAGATGCCGCACTAAGCGGCGTGGCTGCCGATGCGGCCTCCCAGACGCCGACCGGAACGTCTTCGACGGTCCACGTGAGCGAATAGGCGCCGCTCCCGCTTGCAGCGTGGACTGCGAGGTAGAAGTCCCCGGCGTCACCAGCCGGCACCTCGTAAACGAAGTACTCGCTTGAGCTCACACCCGCTGAACCCGCGATAGGCAGCACGCTCGCAACGTGCTCCGTGGCCGGAGCGAAAAGCTGCAGGTCGAAGTCGGATCCGGCAGCGCCCGTCAACGTCGCCTGCAGGCGCTGACCTTCGCCGAGGGCGATTCTGAACACGTCGTCAACGTCGGTCGTCTCGGACAGCGCGTCGTCGACCGTGGCCGAGGACGGGAT
>CAZGNF010000129.1:0-6146 GCA_964527045.1 uncultured Coriobacteriaceae bacterium
GTCAAGCACCAGGATGCCGCCTTCGCCCGCCGAGATGATCTTGTCCTGGCAGAAGGAGAAGGTTGCAGCGTGGGTGCCGGGTGCGCCGACCTGGCGACCGGCCACGACCGCCCCGTGAGCCTGAGCGCAGTCCTCGATGACGATGAGGTCGTGCTTGGCGGCGAAGGCCGTGAGCGACGCGATGTCGACGGGCCAGCCGCCGACGTGCACGGCGATGATGGCCGTGGTGCGCGGGGTGAGGACGGCTCCTACGGTCGCGGCTGTGAGATTGCCCGATACCGTGTCGATGTCGGCCACAACAGGAGTCGCGCCGGCAGCCACCACGGCGCTTGCGGTGGCGATGAACGTTCGCGCCGGCACGACGACCTCGTCGCCCGATCCGATCCCGAACGCATGCAGCGCGAGCTCGAGCGCGACCGTGCCGTTCGCAACCGCGACAGCGTGTGCGCGACCGAGCGACGCCGCGTACTCGGTCTCGAGCGTGCAGCCGTGTGAGCCGGTCCAGTAGTTGGCGGTTCCCGAGCGCAGCACGTCCGCGACGGCCGCGATGTCGGCATCGAAATAGACAGGCCAGCTCGGCATGGGCGCGGTGCGAATCGGTGCGCCGCCGTCTATCGCCAGTGCATGTGGCACGCTCAGGCTCCGATCGGTCGGATGGGCTGTGCCGGAACGCCAGCGAAGACCATGCCGTCCGGCACGTCGCGGATCACTGCGGCTCCGGCGCCGACGACGCTGTCCTCGCCGATGCGCGCCATCGGCACGACGCTCACGCCTGCGCCAAGGAGCGCACCTGCTCCCACTCGAACTCCTCCGCAGAGACTTGAGGTGGGCCCGATGAGCGCGTGGTCGCCAACGATGCAGTCGTGGTCAACAGTGCATCCGGTGTTCAGGATGACGTCCTCGCCGATGCGCGCATCAACGTTCACGATGACGCCGGCCGCAACGAACGTCCCGTCACCGAGAGTGACCTCCTGCGCGATGACTGCAGATGGATGCACGACGGTGGCTGCCGAGAAGCCGCGAGCGCGGTACTCGGCGAAAGCGGCAGCACGTGCGGTGTTATCGCCGATAGCCGCGATGAAGGCATCGAAATCGACACCACTCGCGTCTGTCACGACCGGCACGCCGAGAAGCGCCTCGGTGCCGCCTTCACGACCGACAGCCGCGACCACGTCGAATCCCGCAAGTCGGGCCGCGGCTATGACGACCTTGGCGTGCCCGCCCGCACCGACTACAAGCAGTCTCACAGGTCCTCCTCGTGGCTCTCGCCATCGGAATCGGGATTGAACGGTCTCATCGTCGCACTATCCGGTGCAGCCACACCTCGCCCTCCAAAGAGGGCGCCAGCCGTTCGCGCGAGCACCCTGCAATCGAGTGAGAACGACCGGTTGTCGACGTAGTACACGTCCATCGCGAGACGCTCGGGCCAGTCCACGGCGTTGCGGCCGTTGACTTGCGCCCATCCCGTGATGCCGGGGCGAACCTCGTGCCGCCGCGCCTGCTCGGTATTGTACCGCTCGAGGTACTCGGTGAGCAGCGGGCGCGGCCCTACGAAGCTCATGTCGCCGGCAAGGACGTTCCACAGCTGCGGGAGCTCGTCGAGTGAAGTCGCTCGAAGCGCCCGGCCAACGCGGGTGAGACGCTCGGCGTCGGTTCGTACGGCCTCGACGTCGCCGACGCCGGGTGCAGCAGTGCGCATCGTGCGGAACTTGTAGATTGTGAAGGGCAATCCGCCACGTCCGGGGCGCCATTGCGTGAAGAGAACAGGCCAGCCCAGGTCTGCCAGCACGAGCAGCGTAACGATCAACATCAGCGGGCTCGCGAGCACGAGCAGTCCAGCGGCGAAGACGGCGTCGAGCAGCCGCTTCACGGCGTCATACGCGCGATGCGACGGCTTCACGGTAGAGCTCCTCGTAGTCTGCGATTACGGCGTCAAGTGAGAACTCGCGGGCAGCGCGCACGCGGGCCGCTTCGCCGCGACGGCGGGTCTCGGCCGGGTCGATGGCCGCGGCATCGATCGCGGCCGCCAGCGCGGCGGCCTCTGCGGGGACGATCCAACCCGCCGTGTCCCCGACCGCGTCGGTGATGCCGCGAGTGCTTGTCCCGATGACCGGCCTTCCCGCCGCCAGCGCCTCAAGCACCGAGCGTGGCAGGCCCTCGCGCGCCGAGACAAGCGCGAGCGCGTCGCTCGCTGCGAGCACGGCGGGGATGTCGCGCCGGTAGCCTGCGAAGCGGACGCGGTCGGCGATACCGAGCGATTCGGCGTAGCCGCGGACCTGCTCTTCGAGCGGGCCATCGCCGACGAGTACGAGCACCGCGCCCGGCGTCTGCGTGAGCGCGAATGCGTCGAGTAGCAGTCGGTGACGCTTCACGGGCGCGAACTCGGCAATCATCGACAGGACGAAAGCGTCGGCAGCGATGGAGAGTCCGGTGCGCACGGCTGCTGTCTCGGCGGGGTTCACTGCATCGTCGCCGTATCGCGCAAGGTCCACGCCGATGCCGGGGATGAAGCGCACGTGCGAAGGGTTGATGCCGCCGAGCGCGCGCGCAGCGTCGAAGTCCTCGGCGTTGATGGTCACGAGGTAGTCGGTCCAGCGCGCTGCGATGCGCTCCAGCGTCCGATAGAGAGCGTGGGGAAGCCATGCCTGCCCGCTGTAGAAGTGGAAGCCATGCGCGGTGTAGATGACGGCTGGCCGGTCGTCGCCACGCAGTCTCCGTAGCGCGAAGCGCGTCACGAACGCCGCGATCGGTGTGTGGACGTGCACGATGTCGTAGCGGCCCTCGGCTACGATCGCGCGCACGCGAGCTGCAGTGCCGAGGAGGTTCGATGGCGCGAGCGGATTGCGGCTCCAGGCCACATCAAAGCGGTGGTCGAACTCGCCATCGAGCGCGGGGGATGCAGACGCGCCGTTCGAGAGCGCATCGACGCGCCAACCGTGCTGACGGAAGCGACGCGCGAACGGGAGCAAGAAGGCCTCGAGCGTGATGGGGACGGTCGTCACGAAGAGCGCCGAACGGCCCACAGTGCCCGCCTCCTCATCGTGTCGCATGGTGTTGCGGCTAGCCTTCGGTCGTCGCATTCATCTTAACGTAAGCAGAGAATCGTCCGCACCAGGTATCCGCCGAGCCAAGCGTCGCGTGTATGTGCTAGGATTCCTGCCCAAGCAGTCGAATCGCGCAGGAGGCGGGTTACCGTGAAGTTCCGCGGCACAGTCCACAAGTACGGCCGTGACATCGATACCGATGTGATCATCCCTGCCCGCTACCTCAACACATCGGTGCCCGAGGAACTCGCGAAGCACTGTATGGAGGATCTCGACGCTGGCTTCGTCACGAAGGTCGCGGCGGGAGACATCCTTGTTGCCGATGAGAACTTCGGATGCGGTTCCAGCCGCGAGCATGCGCCCATCTCCATCAAGGCAGCGGGCGTGAGCGTCATCATCGCGAAGAGCTTCGCGCGGATCTTCTACCGCAACGCTATCAACACGGGGCTCCCGATCATGGAAGCTCCCGACGCGGTCGACGGCATTTCTGACGGCGACACGGTTGTGGTCGATGCGGATGCCGGCACGATCACGAACGAGACGACTGGCGCCACGTTCCAGGCGCAGCCGTTCCCGCCATTCATCAAAGACATCATCGAAACCGGCGGTCTCATCGAATCGGTTAAGCGTCGCGTGCGCCACTAGGCGAATCGCCTTCAGCTCAGCCGAGGGGAGCGTCGTGAGCCCAGAGATCGAACTCAACCGCGTCAGCGAGCCTGTATCGCAGCGGCGGTCGTTCATCAATCAGCGCTCGATGGTGGCTGCGATTCTGGTGACCATCATCGTCATTCTTGCCGCTGTCGCCGGTATCGTTCTCTATGGTCTGAATGTCTCCAGGGCACCTCGGACCGCAATCGAGCGAGCTGTGGCAGCCGCTGAGTCGGCGACACGGCAGAACCCCGATGTCGCCGCCAATTGGGCCGACCTTACGTACGCCTACATCGCTGCGGAGCGCTACACCGACGCGCGCCGCGCGAGCGACTCAGGCAAGGTGGTCGGGGACCTACCCGCGTTTTACATCGCTGATGCATTCGTCCTCGGGAAGCAGGGCAAGACGGCGGATGCCATCGCTGGCTATGAGGTCGCGAAGCAACGGGCGCTCGAGTACCACGACGGACGAGTCGCTGCCGCTGCCAGCAAGGGCGTGATCTACTCGGCTCTGAACGCCGATCTTGTGGATGCCGCGATCTACAAGGCGCGGTTGCTCATGAAGACCGGAGACGCCGAAGCTGCGGTGAAGGAGTACGACATCGCGCTCGGGATCGACCCTCGGATGTCAGACGTGCTCGTCGAGCGCGCAGCTGCGAAGGCGGCACTCGGCGACGTGACTGGTGCTCGCGCGGACTACACTGCCGCACTCCGCTTCGTCCCCGATCAGCAAGAAGCATTGGAAGGGCTGGAGCAACTGGGGGACGCCAGGTGAGCGCGTTCAGCACGGATGCTGACCATCGCGGCGTTGCCGCCCTCGGTGTGGTTCTTGCGCTGCTGCTGGTGATTCTTGCGGGCGTGGGGTACTTCTTCGTGCGGATTCTTGTTCCGGCGGGATTGCCAGCACGTCCCGAGGCAAACACGGAGATGACGTGGGTCCGCTCTATCTACGGCTATGGACCGTCCGCCGCCGAGCAGCTGCTTGGTCCATCCGCGGCGGCAGTGGCACCGGATGGCACGATCTACGCGACCGATCCGCAGCGCGGACGGGTGCTGGCCTTCCATCCTGATGGAACCTATAAGGGCGTGATAGCGACAGAAGCGAGCGGAACCGCCCAGGGCGGGCTTGGGCGCCCGACTGATGTAGCCGTAGGTGACGATGGGTTCGTCTACGTGAGCGACTACGCGAACAGCAAGGTCGTCGTCTTCGGCAAGGACTCCCGGTTTGTTCGAGAGTGGAAGGTCACCCTTGCCATGGGCATCGACGTCGTCGGTACGACCGTATACGTACGAAGCGGTGGCGAGATCGTCACCTATGCCACGGACGGTACCGAACTGTCGCGAACCGTTCGCCAGGGCCGTGGCCCGGGAGCAGTGACCTACCTCGCCGGAGGTATCACTGCCGATGAGAAACGCGTCTACGTGGCTGATGCGTTGAACCAGAGCATCAAGGCGTTTGACGTCGGAGGCAATCTGCTCTGGTCGAAGTCGCGACCTTCTCAGGATGTGAGCGCATCGCTCGTTGGCACGTCTGCGCCCGCCGGGGCTGCCGCGCCCGACGATCTTCGAATCGACCTGCCGCAAGACGTCGTACTGGACGGCGCGGGTCGTCTGGTCGCCGTTGACGCGTTCAGCTACAGCGTCCTGGTGCTTGATCCTGGTACGGGAAAGATCGAGGCAGCCTACGGCGATGAGGGGCAGATGGACGGGGAGTTCGGCTATCCGTCCAGCATCGCGTATGACGCGAAACGCGACTGGTTCGTTATTGCCGACACTGCCAACAACCGTGTGCAGATCGTGCGCATCGCGGGATCAGGTGGTGGCGTTGTCTCCGCAGCGACCCGCGCTCTCGCAAGTCCGTTCCGGGTATGTGCGGTACCCCTTGCGTCGCTGCTACTTGGAATCATCGTCGTGTACGTAACCCGTGGGCGCCGCAGGCGGCAAACCGAGCCGGACGCTGCACGCCACCACGGCGACGAGGACATTCCGTCGCATTCCGCCGCCGAACCCGAGATCTAGGGCGCAGCGTGGCACCCGTCGCAGCGAGGTGGTGGCAGAGTGACCGTGCCGAATTCACCAGTGCGGTTCGCTGCCATCGAAGGATCGCCCTGATGACAGACGAAGCATGCATTGAGCGCGCGCTCGCCATCATGGCAACGTAGGCAGAGGCTCATAACGCCGCTCGCTGCAGAACTGGGGCCGTGGCCAACTGCCGAGTGGCACTCAAGGCACTCCATTCCTGCGGTGACGATGTGCGCGTGTTCGACGATGATTCCCCTGTCTGAGGTCGTCGTTCCCTTGAGGATCGCCTCGTGGCAGCCAAGACACCTCAGGCTCGACACGCGCTTCCGGTTGACGAGCGTATCGCTTCTTGTGACGCTGGCGACGACGTGGCGGGCACGGGTCATTGCTGCATCCGCGATCGACGTTTCATGACAGCTGACGCATCGAGTC
>CAZGNF010000130.1:0-2786 GCA_964527045.1 uncultured Coriobacteriaceae bacterium
GGGCACGCCCTTCTCATTGGCCGCCTTCACCGCCGTGATCGCCGAGTCGGTGCCGTCGGGCAGCGAGTTCAAGCGGACGTACCCGGAGGGGTCGCTCGGCGCGCACATCGTCGGCTATTACAGCCCCCGGTACGGTCGTTCCGGTATCGAAGCCGCGATGAACGACGCGCTCGCCGGGAAGCGTACCTTCGCGAGTGTGACCGACCTCGTGAACTCGCTGGCTGGCGCGCAGGTGCCCGGCAACGACGTGCGACTCACAATCGACAGCGAAATCCAGGCAGCGGCGCAGAAGGCGCTCGGCAAGAACCGTGGCGCGTGCGTGGTGATCGACCCGAAGACCGGCGCTGTGCTTGCAATGGCTTCGAGTCCCACCTACGACCCCGCGAAAGTGGATAGCACCTGGGATTCACTCTCCACGGCTGCGGCTTCACCACTCCTCGATCGCGCGGCGGTGAGTCTCTATCCGCCGGGATCGACGTTCAAAGTCGTGACACTCACCGGCGCCATCGGGGCGGGCATCGCCACTCCGGCAAGCACGTACCCCGGTCCCGCGAGGATCGAGATCGGCGGCGCCCCCATAACCAACTACGGTGGCAGCGGGTACGGGACGGTCACGCTCACAAAGGCCACCGCCAGCAGCATCAACACGGTGTACGCGCAGCTCGCCGACCAGCTCGGTGCCGCGCGGCTCGTCGCTCAGACCAAACGTTTCGGCTTCGGCGACAAACCCTCGCTCGAGATCGCCACGACCGCATCGCTCATGCCCGACCCCGCCGAGATGACCCACTGGGAGACCGCCTGGGCCGGCGTCGGTCAGCCGGTCGGCGAGCACGCGAGCCCGCCGGGTCCACAGGTCACCGCACTCCAGATGGCGCTCGTCGCCGCGGGTATCGGCAACAACGGCGTCGTTATGCGGCCGTACCTCGTCGACTCGATCACCGATCGCGGAGGCGCTGTCCTCTCGGCGACTTCGCCCCGGGCGTGGACGACCGCAACCGACCCGACAACCGCGGCAACGGTGCGCGACATGATGATCGCGGTCGTGAAGAGCGGCTCGGGCACACGCGCGGCGATCAAAGGCGTCACCGTAGCCGGCAAGACCGGCACTGCCGAGGCCGGCAAGAGCGTGGATACGCATGCCTGGTTCATCGCCTTTGCCCCCGCCGAGAACCCGCGGGTCGCAATCGCGATCATCCTCGAGAACGCTGGCGTGGGCGGCCAGCTAGCGGCGCCGGCAGCGAAGCCGGTGTTAGAGACAGCGCTCGCACGCACGAAGTGAGAACCGCATAGGGTAGAATGTCCACAAGTATCTGCAGGTAGCGACTGTAGAACGCAGATGGGGAGTTCGCAGTGGAAGAAATGGTGTTCGGACGCCGTTACAGGGCCATCGAGAAGATCGGCTCCGGTGGCATGGCCGAGGTCTACAAGGCAGTCGACGAAGTGCTGGGACGCACGGTCGCTGTCAAAGTCCTGCACCCCCGCTACGCTTCCGAGCCCAACTTCGTAGCGCGCTTCCGCCAGGAGGCGCAGGCTGCCGCGAACCTCTCGCACCCGAGCATCGTGAACATCTACGACTGGGGCCGCGACGATGAGACGTACTACATCGTCATGGAGTACGTGAACGGCACCGACCTTAAGTCGCTCATCGAGGAGCGCGGTGCGCTCGATCCGATCAAAGCGGCCGAGTACGGCATGCAGGCATGTTCGGCCCTCGCGGTGGCGCACGGCTACGACATCATCCACCGTGACATCAAGCCGCATAACATCGTCATCACTCCCGACGGCACCGTGAAGGTCATGGACTTCGGCATCGCACGGGCCGGGAACACGACCATGACGCAGACCGGCTCGGTTCTTGGTACGGCGCAGTACATCAGCCCGGAGCAGGCACAGGGTCGCGCGCTCGGGCCCGCCTCGGACCTGTACTCGCTTGGCGTAACGCTCTATGAGCTCGTGACCGGACGGCTGCCGTTCGATGCCGACACGCCCGTGGCGGTCGCGCTCAAGCAAGTCAACGAGCAGCCTGTGCCGCCGCGCCAGGTGCGCGCCTCGGTGCCGGCGTCGCTTGAGGCCGTCATCATGAAAGCCATGCGCAAGAACCCCGCGGAACGCTATCAGTCAGCCTCCGAGATGCGCGACGACCTGAAGCGCGTCGTGAATGGCGATGCTGCGCCCGTGGCTCCCCGGCAGGCGTACGCCGATGAAACCTCCGTCATGCCTGCGATCGAGCGGGCCGAGCGTCAGCGGATCGCATCGGCACCCGAACTTCGTCCCGTGCCACAACGTCGGGTGCAGCCGTGGGTATGGGTGCTCGTGGCGGTGCTGGTCGTAGCGCTCGGCCTTGGCGTCGCTGCAGCGCTTGGAGCCTTCGGCGGCGGCACGGTCGCGGTTCCAACCGTGCTCGGCATGACCGAGCAGGAAGCCCAGACGACGATCACCTCGCAGGGGCTTGTCGTCGGCAACGTGACGACAGAGAACAGCGAAGAGTACGAACTCGGCCAGATCATGCGGCAGGATCCTGTCGCTGGCAGCCGGATCAAGAAGGGCTCCGCAATCAACCTGGTCGTCTCCGCCGGAATCGAGCAGGTCGAGGTTCCGGTCGTGATCGGAATGACCGAGGCCGATGCGGTCACCACCATCGAGGGCGCCGGGCTGGCCGTTGCTGTGCCCGTCGTGCGCGAATTCAGCAAGGACGTGCCCGAAGGACAGGTCATCTCCAGTGAGCCGACGAGCGGCTCGCAGGTGCCCAAGGGCTCCAAGGTGACGCTCGTCATCTCGAAGGGTAC
>CAZGNF010000130.1:2796-6024 GCA_964527045.1 uncultured Coriobacteriaceae bacterium
GGTACCGAGCTTGCCAAGGTGCCCGATACCGTGGGCAAGAAGCAGTCCGATGCAGAAGCCGCAATCAAAGCCTCCGGCTTCAAGGTGAAGGTGACGCAGGAATTCAGCGACACGATCCCGGTTGGGACGGTCATCAGCCAGAACCCCGACGCGAACGTCTCGGTGGACGCTGGCGGGACCATCACCATCGTGGTCTCGAAGGGTCCGAACACGGTCGAAGTGCCCGATGTGACGAGCATGATGGAAGCAGATGCGAAGGCCGAGCTCATCGCTTTGGGTCTGAAAGTGACCGTCGTCTATGAGGTCAGCCCCGACGTCGGAATCGTCATCAACCAGGACCCGCTGCCCACCACCAAGGTGGCCAAGGGCACGACGATCACCCTCAAGGTGGGCAAGGCACCATAGGAACCAGACAGCCGCGCTCGTGCGCGTAAGGATGTGGATATGCTCCTGACCCTGCTGCTTTCGGGTGGCACGGCGCTTGGCTACGGCATCTCGGACTTCGTGGGCGGCAACGCGAGCCGCTCAGAGCGCCCGGTTCGTGTCGCGGCATTCTCACACGTTGCTGGCCTGCTTGGGATGCTGGTCGCCGCGCTCTTCTGGGGCGCGTCGGCGGTTTCGCGGACGGACCTGTTGTGGGGGGCCGCCTCAGGGATCAGCGGCGGCATCGGAATCTTCTCGCTCTACGCCGCGCTGCGCGCTGGACGCATGGGCGTTGTCGCACCGATTACCGCAGCCATTGGAGCGTCGCTGCCTGTCCTGTACGGAACGTTGATCGGCGAACGCCTCGCTCCCATCAGCATCGCGGGTCTCGCAGTCGTGTTCGCGGCGATCATGCTGGTGAGCATCCCCCGGGCAGAGGGACATGAGCCGCTCAGCCGCTCGGCACTCGGCTTCTCGGTCCTGGCCGGCGTGTTCTTCTCGGGCTCGTTCATCCTGCTCTCGAATACCGGTGCCGAAAGCGGGTTGTGGCCGGCCGTGGCGCTGCGGGTCGTCTCCGTGGCCGTTCTCAGCGCGGGCGCTTTCATAACGACACGCGGCATCGTGCCTGCACGTCCTGTGCTACCGGCGACGATCGTCGCAGGGCTGGTCGAGACCGTAGCCACCGTCTTCATGCTGCTGGCCGTGCAAAGCGGACCCATCGCCGTGGCGGCTGTGGTCGGATCGCTCTACCCGGCGGTCACCGCGCTGCTCGCCCGCGTGACGATCAAAGAGCACCTCGCCCGCCACCAGATCGTGGGTCTGGGTATCGCGCTGGTGGGCATCGCATTGCTGTCGATCTAGCCCTTGGTTCGGAGTGCGGCGAGCACCTCATCGTCGCTTGTCTGCGGGAACTGCCGGTACGATCGACCCACCGCCGAGAAGTCCGCGGGTGTTTGGAGCGCAACGATCTCGTCGGCCTCGCGCTTGAGCGCGAGGACGGTATCGGGAGCGACGACAGGCGTCGCGACGACCACCTTGCTGGCGCCGTGCCGCCTCAGGTAGTCGATAGCAGCGCGAGTCGTCAACCCGGTCGCGATACCGTCATCGACGATGATGGTCGTTCGATTGCGAACATCGAGCGGCGCTCGCCCGGAGCGATACACCTGCGCCCTGCGTGTGACCTCTGCGAGACGCTCCCGGGCGACCGACTCAAGGTACTCCGAAGGGACGTGCGCCGTCGGATTCGTACGGATGATGCCGTCCTCATCGATCGCTCCCACCGCGAACTCCGGATTGCCCGGCGCCCCCAGCTTGCTGGCCACGACGATGTCGAGCGGCAACCGCAGCGCCCGTGCTACCTCGGCCGCCACGATGACGCCGCCTCTCGGCACACCGAGCACGACGGCCGAAGCGTCGTCCCTATACGACAGCAATGCGCCTGCAAGCAGTCGGCCAGCCTCTGAACGATCAGCGAACACGTCGATTCCTCCTATGGGACCGACACAGCAGCGGCCTCGGGTTCGGGTTTGTAAGCGGGACAGCCCGTCATACGGTTGCTACCCCCGGGCGCGTTGGTTGGCACATCTCGGATCGACAGATTGCGCGGACTCGGTTGTCGTATGGTGTCGGGGTAGCCGAGGTGCGCGCTTCCCGACTACAATGACCTCCGCGCCCTCTTAGCTCAGGGGATAGAGCACAGGTTTCCTAAACCTGGTGTCGCATGTTCGAATCATGCAGGGGGCACCACAGCACATACACGAAGTGGCGGGGAATCCCCGCCACTTCGACGTTATCGGGCCGACGGAGCGCGCCCTGGCGCGTAACGACTGGTACACTTCGCACATGTCTCTTCGGCGGATAGTAGGCGTCTTCCTCGCTGCGACCCTCGCGGCGAGCATCGTCGCGCCGTACGCTGCGCCTGCAATCGCCGCACCCTCAGCGGCTCAGACTTCAGCCGACCGCGAAGCGGTGAATCGCGCTGTCAAGGAGTTCGCCGCCGCGGAAGAGCGATTCGCGCAAGTTCAGGCACAGGCCACGAACGCATCGTCGAGACTCGACACCGCGATGGCGAACGAGACTGCGGCGCGCGACCGGCTGACGAACCTGATGAGCTCCTCATATCGCTCAGAGGATGCCGACTTCCTGTCGGTTCTCCTCGGCGCTTCGACCCTGGAGGACCTCATCGTACGGTGGGACTTCCTCTCGCGAATCGCACGGCAGAAGTCCGAGACGCTTGCTACGCTGCGAACCGCTCGCGTCGAGGCGGAGCGCTCGGCTACTGATCTGCTCGAGCTTCAGAGCGCACAGGCACGCGCACTCGACGACCTCACCAGCCAAGTCGCAGCCGCGAAGAAGACGCTCGCCGCCAGCGAAGCGGCGCTTCAGGAGTACAACGCCAGAACCGCCGCTCCCGAGAAGTCCGCGACACCGAGCAAGCCGAAGCAGCCGACGGGGTCCGGCGCGTGGAAGACAGCTATCGCGTCACACTACGGCATAAACTTCACCGGTCGCGGTGCAAGCGGTGAGGCAATCGGACCGTACTCGATGATGGTCGCGCACAAGACCCTGCCCTTCGGGACGCTCATAGAGTTCGAGTACAACGGAAAGCGGGCGGTGGCAAAGGTCGCTGACCGCGGTCCGTACACGGCCGGGCGCACCTTCGATCTGGGTCCTGGCGTGATTCGCGTGCTCGGCTTCAACGGCGTGCACGAGGTTCGCTACCGCATCATCACGCGCTAGCCTCGCGCACGAAAAGGGCGGGCCCGGAGGCCCGCCCTTCGACGTTCGGTTCGCGTCCCCTTACGG
>CAZGNF010000131.1:0-6015 GCA_964527045.1 uncultured Coriobacteriaceae bacterium
ACCCAGGCCCTCACCGAGATGATCCGTGACGTCGTGCTTCCCGATGCCGGCCTGAGCGGCCTGTGGCACGTCTCGGCCGAGCCGATCGACAAGCACACGCTGCTCTCGAAGCTTGCCGAGAAGCTTGGCTGGGACGTGAACCTGACGCCGTCGGATGAGTTCGTCATCGACCGTTCGCTCGATAGCTCACGGTTCCGCGCAAGGACCGGCTGGACGCCGCCGAGCTGGGACGAGATGCTCGAGGCGCTGGCAGGTGAGTGGGAGTAGGGTCGAGACCGCTATCGTCTTGTCCAACTCCGGGCGAATGCGGTAGCTGCCTTGACGCTCTTGTTCGCGACCCGGGAGAAGAATCGGCCCAGCGGTGAGGTGGCTGTCTTCCTCCAGTGCCAGACGGTGGATGCCAGCTCGGCCTCGATTCCGTCCGCCTTGTTCAGAATCGCGAAGAACGCGCCGTGTGGGGTCTCAAGGTCCCGGCCATATGCGTCGGAGCGGTGAAAGTCCTCGCAGATCAGGAATTCCCATCCCTCGAAGTCATCCGGCGTCCAGCCGGAACGGTGCACCTGCCAGTCTGTGCCGCTTAGCCCCCATGCGTCCTTGTCCTCGGTATCGCCTTGCGGCATGAATCCAAGTGGCGTGAAGACGATGACCTGTCCTCTCGCAATGGCGATCGTGGCGTCGAGCAGCTTTCTGCCTTCTTCCTTAGGGAGGTGCTCGATGACATCGAGCAGAACCACGGTATCGACGGACGCCGCAGGCATCATCCGGACAGCATCATCCCAGGTCCCCTGAATCACGAGTAGCTTGGGCCGTTCGCGTGTGAGGATGGTTGCGTACTCGTCATAGGGCTCGAAACAGATGTGTGCGTCGCAGTCGACCAGCGTCTGCGGGCGTATGCCGGGGCCGATGTCGAGTACCGAGTGCACCGGCTTGCAGATTTGGGCAGCCTCTGACCACAGATCCTCGGGAGTTCTAGCATACGTCGTCAACTGGACTCCGCTCAGGTCAATAACGTCAGTGTCGTCGTTGTAGAATACAGCAGTGGCCGTGGTTCAGGCACAGCGCACGTCACCCGCACGCGGCGTTCAGGAGCATCCATGCCGAAGTTCTCTATCGTGGTCCCCGCCTACAACGCATCCGACACTCTCGCGCAGACGCTGGAGGCGGTTGTCGCCCAGGAGTACCACGACTGGGAATGCATCGTTGTTGATGACGGATCGACGGACGAGACCCTGTCCATTGCTGAGGGATTCGCGGACGTGGACAAGCGCTTCAGTGTTGTGAGCCAGGAGAATCGCGGAACCGGGGGCGCATACAACACCGGGGTGGCGACCGCATCCGGTGACTGGGTCACCATCTGCTCGGCAGATGATGTGCTGCTGCCGGAGTGCCTCAGGCGTATGAACGAGTTCATTGAAGACGAACCTGGGTTCGACGTTTACTCAGCAAATGGCTACTTCTGGCTCCCGGATGGGACTCGGCAGCTGGTCTACGCGCGCGGAACTCACGATGAAGTGATGTCTTTGAGTCTTGCGGATGTGATTCGCGTCTGCTTCTACAGTGTGGGCGCAGCCTATCGGCGCGATTGGCATCAAAGCGTGGGCGGGTACCGGGAGGACGTGTTTGGAGAAGACTATGACTTCTGGTTGAGGTGCATGGCGAACGGGGCTACGCATCGCTATCTGCCCCGGGCGCTATCACTCCATCGAGTATCGCCGTCACAGAAGTCTGCCAATCTTGAAAGGGCGTACCTCTCAGACATCAGGCTGGTTTCTGATCTCCTTGCCACGAACGACCTCGATGACACTGAGCGCACCGCAGTTGCCGAGGCAGTCGTAGAACGACGCAAGCTTATCGAGCGCCTCGGCGAACCGGCACGCACGTCCACGGTACGAGTGGTGCTGCGACGTGGCTTGAGCAAAGTACTGGGACCCCGCGCGGCGGCCGGGCTTGTCTCGGCAGTACGCGCGCTTCTGAGGAGAAGCGACTCACGCGATGGCTGAACTCCGTGAACAGGCCGACAGCGAAGGGTCACAGATAACGTTCGTAATGGCAGCGTTCAATGCGGAGCCAACGATTGATCGTGCAATCGAGTCCGTATTGAAGCAGACCATCAGCGATTGGAGACTCATCGTAGTCGACGATGGATCGACTGATGAAACAGCGTCGCGCGTGGCGGCGTTCGCTGGTACGGACAGCCGGGTGCGATTCGAAGTCGTCGATCATGTCGGGGCTGCCCATGCCCGCAACATGGCGGTGAGAATGGCCGAGTCGGACTACGTGGCCTTCATCGATGCGGATGATGAGGTGCTTGCCTCGTACCTTGCGGTAGTCGCTCGTGCCATATACGAGCAGTCTGGATACGATGCATACGTTTGCAACGCTCTTATTGCCCGCACAGCTGAATCCACGCACTTCTCGGATGCAACCGCAATTCTCGAGTTCGGCCTGGAGGACTTTCTCGGCGGCTGCGTTGTTCCGATTGGCGGGGCCGTTGTCCGCAGGGACTCGTTCCTGCGACTAGGCGGGTTCAGATCAGACTGCGTCTGTGAGGACTACGACTTCTGGCTCCGACTGGCGTTCGAGCAGGGCAAGGTGTTGGGGCTACCAGAGGTGCAGTACATCTACCACCAGGAAGGGCACGATAGCCGAAGCTCCGATCACATCGCGGGGGTGGACGACGCCATAGTCGCGCTTAAGCGCCTTGTTGACAGGTCGCGAACGGAGGCTCCCGATCTGACCGCAGGCATCGTTCAAGCGGTGCACGACAAGCGGGCGCTCGCTTCGGAAGTTCGCAAGCAGCGTCAGTTGCGCGAGCAGGCCAGCGCTGTTCACACAACGATCTCAGATCTCGTGGGCGAGCGCCGAGCCGACCGCATCGCGAGGTTCGCCTCTCGGCATGCTCGCTGGGTGCTTCCCATTCGGGAGTTGCTGTTGCGTTTGGGCAGCGGCCGCCGATGACCGCCTCGCCACGCGTACTCGTCATCCCAAGCTGGTATCCAAGCGCCGAGGCGCCGACTGCCGGCATCTTCATCCGCCAGCAGGTCGATGCCTTGGCCGCAGCGTGCGAGGTGGCGGTTCTGCACGTCGATGCCGCTCGCAGGACCAGCGACGCCGCTCTCACCGTCGAGGACGGTGTCACGGTGCTTCGCTCGGTGATCGATGCCTCGTCGCTCTCGGCTCGCTTCTTCACCTACCGCCGAGCAGGGCTCGCCGCTTTCGAGCGCCTTCGCAAAGAGTGGGGGATGCCCGATATCATCCACGTGCAGGCGCTGTGGCCGGCCGC
Organism: uncultured Coriobacteriaceae bacterium; assembly: GCA_964527045.1. Taxonomy (GTDB): domain Bacteria; phylum Actinomycetota; class Coriobacteriia; order Anaerosomatales; family Anaerosomataceae; genus UBA2286. The sequence goes on from CAZGNF010000131.1 coordinate 3,284, forward strand.
GATGATCGCGCGGGCCATCAGCCGCCGATACGGCATCCCGTACGTGGTGACGGAGCATTCCGAGGAGTACCTCGCCCAGAGCGAGCGTCGCCTTGTGCGCACGCCGGGCATGCTGCCGTTAGTGTTGCGACCGCTCGCCAGGGGTGCGTCCCGCACGATCGCGGTCAGCCGCTCCCTGGCATCTCGGCTCACCGAGCTCGGCCTGGCGCGCGACCCGGTCGTCATTCCGAATGTCGTTCCCGTGAGCGAGCCGGCGCCACGTACCGTCGCGCTACCGCGCGTCATCGCGCACGTCTCGGTCATGGGGCCCGCGAAGAACCTTCCCGCCCTCCTGCGCGCAATCGACGCCTTGCGCGCCCGTCGCGACGACTTCGTCCTGCAACTGGCGGGCGACGGTGAGCGCCGAGCCGAGGCCGAGGCACTCGCGGCATCGCTCGGGTTGGCGGGCTTCGTCGAGTTCATCGGCCCGAAATCCGCCACCGAGGTTCGCGAGCTGTACGCGCGCTCCGCGTTCGCGGTCATCTCCAGCACCCACGAGACCTTCTCGGTCGTGGCCGCCGAAGCGCTCATGTGTGGCCGGCCCGTGCTATCGACGCGTTGCGGCGGGCCGGAGGAGTTCATCACGCCTGAGGTCGGTCGACTGGTTGCCAACGACGATGTCGCGGCGCTTGCCGACGGCCTCGACTGGATGCTCGACCACCACACGGACTTCGACCCGGAGATGCTCCACGAGTATGCTCGGAAGCGATTCGCGCCAGACGTGGTCGCTGCCCAGATCCTCGACGTCTACCGGAGCGTGCTCGATGCCTGACACCCCGCGCTTCTCGGTCACCATACCGGCGTACAACGCCGAGGCCACGCTTGCCGAGACGGTCGCCTCGGTGCAGGCGCAGACGTATCCCGATTGGGAGCTCGTGATCGTCGATGACGGCTCCACCGACGGCACCCGCGCACTTGCGGAGAGCTTTGCGGTCGCCGACCGGCGCGTTCGCGTCATCTCGCAGGAGAACCGCGGCTCTGGAGGCGCCTACAACACCGCTGTGCGTAACGCGCACGCGGACTTGTTGGTGATGCTCTCGGCGGACGACCTGCTGCTGCCTGGGCACCTCGCGGCCGTCGATGCGTTCATTGCGGAGAACCCCGATGCCGCGATCTTCACGGTCGGTGGATGGTACGAGTACGAAGACGGTTTCCGCGAACTCCAGCATCTGCACGAGGCGTGGGCGTCGCAAGCGGGGGCATCGATGGCGGATCTTCTCTCGGCATGCTTCTTCGGGATCGGGGCGGTCTACCGCCGCGAGGTCTTCGACGCCGTCGGCGGCTTTCGCGAGGACATCTATGCCGAGGACTACCTCTTCTGGCTTCTGGCGCTGGCACACGGTTATCAGCACCGGTACCTCGATCAACCGCTCGCGGTGCACCGCCGCACTGCGAGGCAGAAGTCGGCCGACGCGCTCCGGATGCGGCAGGCCGACGCGAGTGCGGTTGCCGAGGTCGTGGGGAGCGGGTTGCTCGGTGAGGAAGACCTCGCGGCTGCATATCGTATCGCGCGCGGGCTTCGGCGCAACATCGCAATCAGGCGTGTGGCAGGAGCTATCCTCGGCCAACGTCTTGCGACGCGGCTGCTCGACCGAGCCGGCGCGATGCGGCGGGGGAGCACGCGATGAGCGCGCCGTACATCCTGTTCGTCGATGACTATCCACACCTGAACATCGGCGGTGGTGAGCAGCATCTGCTCCGCATCGCGCGCGCGTGCCGCGACTGGGGCTACCGCGTGGGCGTCGTCTGCGTGCCCGGTTCGGGCCTTGATGCCGAGGTCCGCTCGGCCGGGCTCGATGCCCTGCCGATGCCCGCGTATCGCGGGCCCGGCGTACGGCGCGCGCTGGCCCGGCTGTTCGCAGCAGAGCAGCCGGACGTCGTGCATGTGCACGGCTTCTATGCGATGACAGTCGCGTGTCTGGCTGCGCGCAAGGCGGGCGTGCCGCACGTGCTCACCACCGTGCACTCGATGCCGCTCGCGGCGCGTGCGCTCAGGCCCGGCGTTCTCGGTCGCGCCGAAGCGGTTCTTCGTACGCGACTCTACCGTGGGGCGGCCGACAGCGTCGAGCGGTTCGTGTGCGTCGTCGAGGCGGCGCGCGCCGAGCTCCTCGGCATGGGCATTCCCGCCGAGAAGGTCATGACCATCGACAACGGCATCCCGGATCCGCGAGCGGGTCGGGTCGTGCGTGCTGGCCGAGAGGGCGGCCCCCTCGTCATCGGCTCGGTCGGACGGCTGGAGCGCGCAAAGGCGTACGCCGACTTCGTCGATGCCGCGGCTCTCGTGCTGGCGACTGACGCCCACGTTCGATTCCGGCTTGTGGGCGACGGTGGCGAGCGCGACGCGCTCATCGCGCGAGCGGCACGTCTCGGCCTGGACGCTCGCTTCGAGTTCGCGGGCTGGTCGGACGACGCGATCGGCGAGATCGCAGCGATGGACGTCTACGTCGTCACGTCGGTGACCGAGACCACCAATCTGTCGCTCCTGGAGGCCATGGCGCTTGGCGTTCCGGTGGTCGCGACTGCCGTTGGCGGGATTCCCGACATCGTCGTGGACGGCGCAAGCGGCCTGCTCATGCCGCCGCATCGCCCCGATGAGCTATCGCGGGCGATAGCCGACCTGGCCGGCGACCCGGCGCTGCGCGAGATGTTGGGAGCCGCAGGGCGTGAGCGCTTCGAAGCGAGGTTCACGCTCG
>CAZGNF010000132.1:0-6011 GCA_964527045.1 uncultured Coriobacteriaceae bacterium
CTTCGTCGGCAGCGTCAGAAGCAGCGCAAACAGCCCGATCTCGAACCGACGGATCACGACCGCTGCGAACGCGATCCCGGCTATGCCAGCCACCAGCAGCATCTGCATATCGCGAACGGCCGCTAGGCCTCCGAGCACGCCGATGAATGCCGCCACCGCCAGCCAGGAGAGGGTGGACATCTCGCGCTGGGGGCGCGTGAGCTCAGCGTGCATCGGCACCTCGCACGACCCGTTCGATCTCCGCCGAGAGCGTCGCAACCTGCTTCGTCCGGTCGAATGGAGCCAGCACCGCTGGATCGGGCTCGATCACAGCGTGACGCTCGGCCTTGGCGGCCGCGAGCTCACAGAGCGCATGTACCATGGCATCGACGTCGCCGAAGGGCACGACGAGGCCAGCATTCGCCTCGGCAACGAGCTTCCCGGCGGCGCCTTCGCTGGGACCGTACAGCAGCACGGGAATCCCCATGCCGAGGTAGTCGAAGAGCTTGCCCGAGTACACCCCGGCGGATCCGGGACCGTCGGGCAGGATGAGCAGCCCTGCGTCCGCCCGGCTCACTGCAGCGAGTGCCTCGGCGTAGGGCTTGAAGCCGTGGAAGGTGACCGCATCGGCGACACCGGCCTGCTCAGCGGCCTCGATCGCCCAGGGCGACTCGGCACCGAGCACGTCGATCGTTGCGCCCAACAGCCGCGGCTCGATCTCGCGGGCTCGCGCAAGTGCGATGAACACGTCGCTCGGGTCGGAGAGCCGCGGGCTGAACTGGCCGAGGAACGCGAGCTTGAGCGGCGCGTCGGTGTCGGGCGCCATCGTCATCCCGAACGGCTTCGACCCCACCGACATGCCGCGCTGGGCGCCCGAGGCGCCCATTTCGATGCACTCCTCGGCGATGACCTCGGAGACGGCGGTGACGCCAGCGGCCGCGGCCATGACCTCACGCTCGAGCTCCGCGAAACGGCGCTGATGCCAGGCGGTCGGCCACTTCGCGTGCAGGTTGCCCACCCACGGGTCGCGCATGTCGACGACGACCGGCAGGCCGAGTTCACGACCCGCCCGCACTGCCGCGACAAGCGTGGAGTACGGCGGACCCGACGCCAGGATGGCCGAGAAGCCGTGCTCGGCATGCAGGCGCTTTGCAATCGCTGGCACGCGTCTCGACCAGAAGAGCGCGTCGTCGGGAACCGCGAGCCAACGCGAGATGCGGCTGCTGAGCGGCCGCTGCCCGCCGGAAGTGCCCGGGCCCGCCGAGGCGCCAGCGGCCACTGTCCCCGCGACCATCGGTCGCGCGAACCGGAGCGGCTTGAGCATGCGGGCAATCGCGGCCGCGACGTGGCGTGCCGGAAGCTTCGTGACGGGCACGCCCGCCACCTCGGCAAGCAGGGTGTTATCGGTGGGTCGACCGGGCACGAGTTCGGCGGTGAGCACGTGCAGCGACCATCCGGCGGCGGTGAGGTAACGCGTGAACTTGGTTATGCGCTGACCGCCGCCCCCAGCGGAGGGCGGATACTCGTACACGATGAACAGGATTCGGGCCGACGTTGAAGATTGCATAGGTGCATAGTATAGCCGCAGGTACCGGACGCGCACGCTCGGCTGACAACCGACCGTCAACTGAATCGCACGAACGCTTGCCCGGGCGGACGAAACGCGCTAGCGTACCTGCGGCGTCGCTCCACCGGTGGCAGGACCTCGGCTATCATGGCGTGACTGCGGAAACACGCACCTCGCCCGCACTGTGGGAGAACGGACGATGATGACCGGCACTCGCGTCTGCATGCGCCTCGACAACACCTTCACGAGCGACCTCCGCGTGCGGCGGGAGGCCGAAGCGCTTGCCGAGGCAGGCTACGACATCACCGTCGTTGCGGACATGAAGCCCGGGCTTGGCCTGGCCGAGCGCGAGACCGTGAACGGCGTCAAGATCCGCCGCATCGCCAAGACAAGCCGTGTACCGTACTGGAGCATCGTGAAGCCGCTGCTCGAAGAAGCAGCCGACATCTACCACGCGCACGACATCGACTCGCTCTTCCCGTGCCTGGCAGCCGCGCGTCTGGGCAAGAAGCGAGCGCGCGTCGTCTACGACACGCATGAGCTCTGGAGCGGACACGCGAAGGACAAGATCCGCACCAAGCGCCGACTGCTCATCAAGGTCGAAGGCACGATGCTCCGCGCATCCGATGCGCTCATCACCGCCTCCCCCGCCTACGCCGAGCAGATCCTCGCGCGCTACGGCTACAAGGGCCCGTCCGTGACGATCCTGAACGTTCCGGTCTTCCGCACCGATGAGGAACTCGCACCGTACTGGGCGAAGCGCGGCGAAGGCGGCCTCGTGCGGGTCACCGCCATCTCGGTCTTCCAGCATGGCCGAGGCGCCGTCCCGCTCATCGAGGCGCTTGCGTACCTGCCCGAGCACTTCGTGGTCGAGCTCGTCGGCCCGATTCCGCAACCCGAGTACGAGCGCATGATGCGCGAAGCCGCAGCACCATTCGGCGACCGTGCGCGCATCGTCGGCCCGATCCCCCCGAACGACATCGTGCCGCGACTCGCCTCGGCGGACGTCTCGGCGGTGCTCATCGAGCCGCTCTCGCTCAGCTACCGACTCACGGCACCGAACAAGCTCTTCGACTCGATGATGGCCGGCACCCCGATCGCGGCGTCAGACATGCGCTTCATCGGCCAGACCGTGCGGACGGAGAACGTGGGCGAGGTCTGCGAGGTCTCCGATCCCGCCGACATCGCGCGGGCGATCCTCGCGGCGTATGAGAACGCCGCAGAGTATGGCGCGAACGGACGCGCCGCCGCACTGCGCTACAACTGGGGCAACGAGCGCACCAAGCTGGTGGACCTGTACGCGACCCTCGCGTCGAAGTCCTAGAAGTCCGAGGAGAGCATCGAGTGCTGACGAACATTCTCAAGCGTGCCGGTACCGACGCCTTCAAGTACTTCCCGGTGCGACTGGTGCCCGCACTCACATCGCTCATCACCGTGCCGCTCTTCACCAGACTGATAGCGCGCGAGGACTACGGCAACTTCTCGCTCATCTCCTCGGCGATTTCGCTCATCGCGGTCATCGTGACGCAGTGGGTCAACGGCTCGATCGTCCGGTTCTACTGGACGTACGAGAAGGAAGGCCGCGCCGACGACTACGTCGCCACGTCCATCTGGTCCGTGACCGGCGCGCTCGTCACGGCTGCGCTCGTGTGCGGCGCAGTCGTGATGCTTGTCGGGAAGTCGATCTCACCGGGACTCATGCACCTCATCCCGATCGGACTCGCGTCGCTCGCGGTGAACTACCTCAGCGACTCGCTGCTGCAGATCCTGCGTGCGGCCAACAAGTCGACGGGGTACGCGATCCTCTCGGTGGCTAAGACCCTCGTGGGAACCGCGTTCTCCGTGTGGTTCGTCGCGGGGCCGCGCCTGGGCGCTTGGGGTATCCTCGCCGGTGTCGTGCTTGGCAACCTCATCGTGACACCGTTCGGCTTATGGATGACTTCCAAGCAGGGAAGCCTCTCACCGACGCACATACGCAAGGACGTGCTTGCTCAGTTCGCATCGTACGGACTGCCGCTTGTGCCTGCCGCGATGTCCTCGTGGGCGCTCGTGCTCGCCGACCGCTACGTCATCGGCGCGCTCCGAGGCGCGGGCGAGGTCGGCCTCTACTCCACCGCATACACCCTCGGCGACAAGATCATGAACCTCATCATCATGCCGCTCATGATCACCATGGGACCCGTGATGGTGATGACGTTCGAGAAGAACGGCCAGGAGTTGGCGCAGCAAGTCCAGACACAGTTCACCCGCTACTACGCGATGGTCACGTTCCCCATCATCGCCGGGATGTCTGCGGTGACGTACCAGTTCTTCCAAGTGTTCGTGGGCCCGTCGTACCGAGAAGCGTACGCGGTCCTGCCGATCGTCATGGTCGGCGTCATGGGATACGGGCTCGTGCAGATCGCGGCCAACGGCGTGGCACTTCACAAGCGCTCGACGATCATCATGACGAACACGGTCGCCGCAGCGGCGATCAACGTGGCGTCGAACCTGTACTTCGTTCCGAAGTTCGGCTACATCGCTGCCGCCTTCAACACGGTGCTTGCCTACTTCGTGCTGCTCGGCCTCACGTGGTACCGAAGCAGGCCGTATATGGCGTGGCAGCTGCCGTGGAAGAACCTGGCACGCATCACGTTCTCCTCGGCGCTTATGGGATTCCTCGTGTGGTTCGGATTCCACCGGCTGACAGGCACGGTCTGGGTGCTCCTCGCGGAAGTTGCAGCCGGGATCGTGCTGTACGCGCTCGCCCTCGTGGTCTTCCGCGAACTCGAGCCGGCCGAGCGGGACTTCTTCAAGGACCTCACCGCGAAGGCTATCGCGAAGATCCGACCACGCCGTCCGTAGCGAGCGAGGCGTACAGCGCTTCGTAGTCCACGATTCGCGTCGCCCAGTCCGAGTCGAGCACGCGCTCGCGGATTGCCGCGCGGTCCCATGTGCGGTCGAGTGCCTCGGCAAGCGCGGTCACCAGATCGCCGAGTTCGAACGAGGGCACGCAGATGCCAGAGCCTTCGGGTACGACTTCGGGCAGCACCTCGGGGGTGCCGACGACCGGACACCCGCACAGCATCGCCTCAAGCGCGACAAGGCCGAAGCTCTCCATGAGGCTCGGGAAGACGAATACGTCCGCGGCGCTGTAGTAAGCCGCCATCTCGGCCTGCGGGCGAAATCCGTCTAGCATGATCACGTGCTTGAGGCCGCGCGACGCAATCGCGTCTCGGACCGCAAGCTGCTCAGTCCCCTCGCCCACCATGATGCCGAGCACCGGTCGACCAGCGTCGTAGAGCGCTGCAACCGCCTCGACGAATGCGACCGGGGCTTTGCGCGGGATGAGGTTGCCTGCGAAGAGCAACACCTCGTGATCCGCATTGGCGCCGAGTTGAGCCCGAGCCTCAGTGCGATCCACGGGGCTGTACAGAGAGGCGTCGATCGGGTTGAGGATGACCGAGGAACGGGTGCGCGCCATCAGCGTCGGGAACAGCTGCTGGTAGCGTCGCTTGAGGTACTCACTCACGAAGACGACATCGCCCGCGTGCTCGAGGTTGCGTTCGACAAGCGCGCGCCGCACCCCGGCATGCTTCGGCTCGGCATGCTCGAAGTAGTGCGTGGAGTGAGCGGTTGCCACCACCGGGATGTCGCCCGCAAGCTCTGCGATAAGCGAGAACCTGCCCTCAAGCGCGTGCACGTGAATCACGTCAGGCCGGAACTCCCGGATCGCAGCCTCGTAGCCGAGCAGCGCGCGCGCGATCCAACCGACTGACCAGCCCGGACCCAGCACCCGTCGTGCGCGCAGAAACGCCGCGGCGAGCCGCGGTGAAGCGAGGCGTGCCGCACCGATTCCGGGCGCGAACTCGTGAACGCCGAAGACCCGCACGCCATCGACGACCGCGCTGCCCGCGCTCGCGGGTCGGTTATCGGCAGCTACCGCGACGTCATGGCCACGGGCGGCGAGGTGTGCGGCAAGCCCCCAGACGTGCGTGGGGATCCCGCCTGTGTTGATGCCGCCGACATCGCGGGGTACTGGTGCTACCTGGAGGATTCGCATAGAGCGACCTTAGCAGCAGCCGCTCCGGACACGCAATCAGGCCGAGTAAACCGGAGGGTGACGCACGCCTCGGGCACCGGTTAACAGAGGCGTCGTATGGTACCCTTTGCCTGCGCTTCAATGCGCTCCCCGACTTCTGGAGGTAGCGGTCATGACCCTTCGTGTCACCGTCGTAGGCACCGGCTATGTTGGTCTCGTCACCGGCGTCTGCCTCGCACACTCGGGCCATTCGGTCACGTGCGTCGACATCGACCGTGCCAAAGTCGAGATGCTGGCATCGGGCTCAAGCACCATCTACGAACCAGGCATCGAGGAGCTGCTCGCAAGCGGCATGGCAAGCGGCAAGCTCACGTTCGCCACTCCCGAGAGCGGCTGGCAGGCATTGATCGGCGACATCACGGTCGTTGCCGTCGGAACGCCGAT
>CAZGNF010000133.1:0-2236 GCA_964527045.1 uncultured Coriobacteriaceae bacterium
GTATGGCCTCGATAAGCGGCCTGATGCCGGCGCCAGACGCCATGGCCGCGACGAAGAACCATCCCGCGAGGGTGGCGATGCCGAACGTGAACCACCGCGGCGGGGTGACGAAACGGGTCTCGGCTCCTGTGCTGATCTTCCAGACGAGGCTTATTGCGGCAACCGCCCACAGGATCTCGAGGATCCTGATATCTGCAACACCGGCGACCTGGATGACGGCAAGGTCGTAGAAAGGCGATGCGAGGGCCAGTGCGATGACTGCGTTGCGCGGTTTGGCTGCGACGAGTGCGACGACCGCGCTGAGGAGCAACAGGGCGATCACAGGCACGAATGCGGCTGATGCGACGGCGCCGGCAAGCACGGCAACGATGGCCGCCGCCGTTAAGAACCGAACATCGCGTCGGCTATCGGTCGCTGGCCTCAACGCTCCCCTTCCCGGCTCCAACGCGCTCCCGGATTACGCGAGCCGGCACGCCCGCAACGAGCGTGTTCGGCGGTACATCGCGCGTCACGACCGCGCCGGCCGCGACGACGGCGCCCTCGCCGATCGTCACGCCAGCGGTGATGATGGCTCGCGAGGCTATCCACGCAGCGCGTCCGATGCGTATGGGAGCCCGCTTGTCGGCCGCCATCGAGATGGGCACGTCGATGCCATCGAAGACGTGGTCCTGGCTGTAGATGATCACTCCAGGGCCGAGAAGCGCCCAGTCGTCGATCCGCACGGTACCGGCCGCGTTGATGATGACGTCGCGGGCGATGTTCACATGCTCGCCGATCGAGAGACGCTCGGGGTACTCGACCCATACGCCTTCAAGCAGCAGGCAGTCCCTGCCGCATTCGGCGAACCCGTACAGGGTGCGCCGAGCGAAGCTGCCGAACCCTCCGGGCACCCGGCTGATGAACGCCTTGCCCCACCGGCGGAGTTCCCATCCAAGCGTCCATCCTCCGCGCTGACGCCAGTTCGGCACGTGTTCCTCAGAGCGGGCGGGCATCTGCCACCACCCTTTCCAGAATGTCGAGATATGCACGGGCAACGCGTGGATAGTCCATGGTATCGCTTGCGCGACGTCCTGCGCTCTCGGCGAGCGAGCGCGTGAGCGCTGGATCCGCCTTGAGTCGGGCGACGGCTTCCAGAATGTCGGAGGGTGACCCGGACGGCACGTACAGTGCATCGACGCCGTCCGACAGCGGAATCGCGCCCTGTGCCGCATCAGCGCCAACGATGATCGGTCGCGCAGCGGCCATCGCTTCGGCGAGCGCTGTGGTGAATCCAGCTTTGGTCGTGAGGTCGGGAAACGCCACCACGTCCGCTGCAGCAAGCAAAGCAGGAACGCGATCGTTGGTGACCATGCCGGTAACGATGGTGTTCGGACCTTCATACTCGGCGAGATCGACATCCGAACCCATCGGTCCGCCGATGAACAGGAACACCACATCCCTGAACCGCGCATCCGCCACAGCGGCTCGCGCGGCCTCAGCCAGAGTGGTGCTACCGCGGAACCGTGTAAGACGTCCCGAGCACGCTACGACGAACGTCTCGGCGGCGATGCCGAGGGACGCACGCGAACCCTCACGCAGGTCCGGACGCCTCCAGCGGGGCACATCGATGGGCTTCGGGATGATCGAGATGCGGTCCTGTGGATACCCGTACTTCTCGACGAACCGATCCCTGCCGACAGCGTTGTACGTGATGATCGCAGCTGCGCGGTTCACCACGGGTCGCTCGAGCGGCAGGAGGAGCCGCTGGCTTGCGGAGACAGGGACATCGTCGCCCGGGTCGTAGTAGACGACCGGTATCCCGAATCGTCGGGCGACCCGATCGGTGGCGTAGCTCCGCGGCGTGAGCCAGGTGTACGGATTCTCGAGGATCACATCCGGTGACAGTCGTCGCAGTGCGCGCGCGTAGCCGGGCATGAACGAGAACACGCCGCCTACCTCCTTGCGCGCGAAACGAAACGCAGCCGAGGGCAGGAGCCGCACTGTCATCCGATCGGGGAACTCGGGCAGGTCAGAGGCCTCAAGATGGCTCTTGCCAAGCAGGTCACGCTCGACCGGGCTGACTGAGCGAGGCGCGAACGAAACGAACGTAAGGTCCTCGTGCTGACGCACCATCTCCTGGCCGAGACGGTAGTCCTTGTCGCCGCGGTAGAGTTCCAGGAACTCGTGAGAGTCAGTCACGAGCATCGGCGACCACCCCCGGTGCGGTGACCGCCGTTGATGCGCGAATGTGCGTGAG
>CAZGNF010000133.1:2246-5127 GCA_964527045.1 uncultured Coriobacteriaceae bacterium
CCAACGCGGTGGCGAGCGTGATCTCGCCCGCGCCGCTGATCCACGCGGCAGCCGTTGCGCCGAATCGTGGCAGCAGGATGACGTTTGCCGTCACATTCGCGATCGTGAACGTGATCGCGACGAGCGCGATGGTTCGGCTCCGGCCAAGCGCGTTGGCGGCGTACAGTGCAACGCTCGATATCCCACGAAAGGCGATCACGAGCGCAAGCACGCGCAGGATGCCCGCCGCCTCGGCGAATTCCGATCCGAACAGGAGCGTGAGCAGTGGTGCCGCCCACACGAAGACGAGTACCGCTGCGGCAACGCCGATAGCCCCGGCGAGTGAAAGCGCACGGGTGAGGTATCGACGGAAGGCGCCGAGGTCCTCGCGCATCCGGGCGAGATCGGGGTACGCCACCATCGCGAGCAGACTTCCAACGATCGATGCCGTGAACGATACGCGCGCTGCGGCGCCGTAGAGTCCATTGGCGGCTGCACCGACGATGGTCCGGACGAAGACCTGGTCGAGGTTGTAGAACGCCGAGAGACTCATGACCGCGATGCCGAACGGCGCTGAACGCCACAGGAAGCGTCGAAGGTCGCCGACGCTTGTTGGCGGTGCCAGCAGCGCATCGTGGCGTCTGCCCAGGACTCCCCAGACCACGGCGACCGAGATCCACGATTCGAGTGCGAATGCGACACCGAAGGCGACAAGTCCGCCGCCGAGGACCCACGCAAGCAGGATTGCCAGGAATCGAAGGAGCGACTCGGCGCCGTTGACGGTGCTGTCGAGCCTGAAGCGCTCAAGCGAACGCGCGGTCGAACGCAGGCTGTCGAGAACCGATAGCCCGGCCGCCCACACGATGAGCAGCACGACAGTCGTCGTTTCATGTGCCGAGAAACGCCCGAGGCTCATCACCAGCGCAGCCGCGACTGCAAGCACCACAGCGATCAGCGTCTTATTGGCGGCAGCGTGTGTGAACTGGAAGAGACCCTGCTCGGGATCCTCGGCCACTGCTCTGCCGAGCTGTGCGTTCTGGCCGAAGTCCATCAGGCACTCAAGAACCAGCGCCAGACTCATACCGAAGCTGAAGATGCCCAGGTCGGCGAGTCCCAGTGCACGCGCAAGCACTGCGAAGGTTGCCACGCCAAGCAGTCGTGCCGCGCCCTCTCCGACGAGCAGCACGAGCAGCTTGCGGATCACGGATGCGGCGTTCCTCATCGCGACGGGGTGCTGGCTAGCTCGGCTGCGCGGCAGGTGGTGTGCGGCGTCGCAACAGCGCGATGAGAATGCCGAGAACCACGCCAACGGCGAGTCCCTTGAGGACGTCCATGGCGATGGATATGACATCGGATCTGTCCTCGGCTATCGCGCTTGAGACCACCGAGATGGGCGCAGAGTCGAGGCTGGCGAGCGTCTGCAGCCGGTCGGAACCCGCCAGGAGCTGTTCGTAGTCCGATGCCGCGATCGAAAGCGCGGTATCGGACTCCTTGGTGTGGCCGCCGGCCTTGATGCGAGCCTCCGTCTCGGCAAGCCGCTGCTGTGCGGCGGTGATGCGAGGCGCCAGCGCGCTCGACGCCGCGGCGAGGTCGGCTGCAGAGGTCTCCGCCGTCCAGGCGAGATACTCGGCGATCCACGTGTCAGCGAGCGCCACAGCGGACTCCGCATCGGGGGCCTGAGCCTCGAACGTGAGCATTGTGGAGCGTCCCAGTGCCGAGACCGACATTCGTTGCAGTACGTCGTTTGGCGTATCTGCGAGCCCAAGACGCTCGATGACCCGGCGAGCCACGGCCGGGTTGGTCGCGAGGCGGATCTGCGTGTCTATCAGGACATCGTGGTCGACCGCGACGGGTGTCTCCCCGAGGGCGAGCAGGCTCGCTGCGCGGTCGTCTTGATACACCCGCACCTGCGCCGTGGCGCTCACGTCTGGCGGCATGATCCGACCGGCTGCGACAGCGCCGACGACAGTCAGCGCGATGATCGCGAACAGCAGGACCCGCTCCTCTTTGAGGATGCGCAGGGCTTCACGAACGGTCATCTCATCCCCCGACTCGACCGGTATCTGTCGTGAGGAGTATACCGTGACCGCGACTGCACGCCCACCGGTGATGGGGCGAGCTACCCGGCGGAGGGTGGTGCCGCAAGCGCAAACCCGCGATGGAGCGCCTCGACGGCCGTGCGTGCGGTGGGTTCCGCGACAAGCACCGAGATGGTTGTGTGGCTGTCAGCCGTCTGGAGGACGCTCACACCTGCGTCCGCAAGGCACTCTGCGACGTGGGCCATAACGCCGGGAACGCCATGCATGCCTGCGCCGACGAGCGTGACCTTGGCCAGCCCGTCCAGAACCTCGCAGTGCATCTCGAGTCTGGAGAGCACTTCGCAGACCCGCGGGGCGTCCTTCTCCATGACCGTGAAGACGAGTGTGGTACCCGACGGGGTGAACATGTCGAGTGAGATGCCCGCGTCAGCCATCGCGCGATACACGCCCGCCTGCGCGGCCATGTGTGCGGGCGTGCCCTCGGGCGCCGGCAGCGTCACGCGGATGCGCGCGATACCCGAGACATTGGAGACGGCCGTCGCCATGGCCTTGGGCTGATACGCGGAGATATCGGCGACGAGCGTGCCGGGATGATCCGAGAAAGTGTTGCGGACGCGCACGGCGAGCCCGCTCCCAAGCGCGAGTTCGGCGGCCGGGGTGTGAACGACGCGTGATCCATGGCGTGCCATCTGGAAGAGTTCATCGGCACGGATGACGTCGAGGACCGCGGCATCGTCACACGTCCGCGGGTCGGCGCTCATGACCCCGTCGACGTCGGTGTAGATCTCGACCGTCTCGGCGCCGAGTGCAACGCCGAGGGCGCAGGCTGTGGTGTCGCTGCCTCCGCGGCCGAGGGTGGTGAG
>CAZGNF010000133.1:5137-6001 GCA_964527045.1 uncultured Coriobacteriaceae bacterium
GTGGTGAGCGACCCGTCGAGCGCCACGCCCTGGAAGCCGGCCACAACGGGTACAACGCCCTCGCTGATAGCCGAGAGGAGAGCCGAGGGCACGACATCCGTGATCGTCGCGGAGCCGTGCACGCCGTCGGTGCCGATGCCCGCCTCGGCGCCTGTGTATGCACGTGCATCGACGCCCGCCGCGCGGAGCTCGTGCGCGATGAGCACGGCCGAGACGATCTCGCCGGACGCAGCAAGCAAGTCGCGCTCGCGGTCGTCGGACGGGAGCCCGTCGATGAGCGAGAGCAGCGTGTCGGTCGCGTACGGCTCGCCCTTGCGGCCCATTGCCGAGACGACAAGCACCGGCGTGAGGTCCGACTCAAGCGCAGCAGTGACCCTGCGAGCGATCGCAGAGCGGCCCTCGGCGGTTGCCACCGACGTTCCGCCGAACTTCATGACGACGACGGGATGGGTCGTCATGCTACTCGCCCATAAAGTGCTCAAGCCCGACGACGAGACCGCTGTGTTTGCCGATCTCGCGTACCGCGAGGACCACGCCGGGCATGAAGCTCGTGCGGTCGATGGTGTCGTGACGGATGGAGAGCGTCTGGCCGAGACCACCGAAGAGCACTTCCTGGTGCGCGACAAGTCCCGGCAGTCGAACCGAGTGGACGCTCACTTCATCGACGAGCGCGCCACGGGCGCCCGGAGCGATCTCGGTCTCTCGTCCGGGAGCGGCGGGCACCGACGTGCGGGCCTCGGCGATAAGCTGTGCGGTGCGCATCGCCGTTCCGCTTGGAGCGTCGGCTTTGCGGTCGTGGTGCAGTTCGATGATCTCGACGTGCGGCATGAAGCGGGCCGCCTCGGCAGCGAAGCGCATCATGAG
>CAZGNF010000134.1:0-5995 GCA_964527045.1 uncultured Coriobacteriaceae bacterium
GGGCGAAGCTCCACTCGTGGCCGAGCGGGTCAGTCGTGCGCTCGAGGAGATCGTTTCCGGTGTAGGCGTACTCGGTCGTGGCACCGCGCGGATTGGTGACGGTCGAGAGGTTGTAGTTTGCGTCGTAGGAATACGCCCACTCGTTGCCGAGCGAGTTTGAGCGGATTGCGGCCAAATCGCGCTACGAGTCGGCTGACAGAATCCCACTGGCACTCGAACCGTCGAGTGCAGACTCACTCAAACGGCCGAAGACACGACTCATGCCAGACACCGACTGTGTCCTCCAGGGTGTATAGCGGGTCACCCCCATGGTAGAAGCCAACCGCCGCAACCCTCACTGCCCGTCCCGCCTCCGCGAACTGCTCGGGCTGCAAGGGGTTGTGATAGGCCCACGTCTCCCGGAACTCCTCGAGTTCATGCAAGTCGGCGATGCGGACCATCGTGCCCACGGGGAACGCCTCTTCGTATGGATTCATCGCGATCCTATCTCCTAGGGACGAACGAGGTCGAATTCACCACGACGGACTCAATGAGCTGATACTGAATTGCGCCGCCACTGGTCAGCGCTCCGTTGGATGGAACCATGAGGTTGGATGAGGCCGTCTCGAAGGTTATCGAGAATGCACCTCGGCCCGCCTGAATCTCGAGTGCCTTCTCGACCTCTGCCGCGGACATCCCAGTAATCTCACCCGGGAGCGTGACAAATGTTCCAGCTCGAAGCGAACCGTCTGTTGCAATTGCGGCTGCACCCTCACCGCTGGTGCAGTGGGTTACGACAACCGCACCGCCACCTCCCGTTGCTCCAAGTCCCGCCCACCATGCGCCTATCGCCGGCCCAAGTTCCCACAGTGCCCACGCTCCAACGGCAGCGTCGACATAGCCGACATTCGTTGCGGCCTGGGCTGCGGTGTCCCACCACATAGCCTGTTGGTCGTACTTGCTCGCTTGCGCCTCCCAATAGGCTACCTCTCCGTACGATAGCCCGCTCGGGTCCACTCGGTTCACCGGGTCCCCACCGCAGTACAGGTACGTGTTCATCGTAACAGGGTCGCTCGTCTCGCCGGGGTAGATGTCTCTCGTGAGGAAGCGCCCGAGCTCGGGGGCGTAGTAGCGGTTCCAGCAGTAGTAGAGGCCGGTTGCGCCGTCCGCGCGGTAGCTCGCGTAGCGGTAGGGGTTCTCGACGGTCTCGTCGCTCTCGATGAGCGTGCCCCAGGGATCGTAGCGGTAGGTGTTGACGACGTCGCCGGACGCATCGGAGAGCGCCATCACGTCGCCTCGGGCGTTCAGGTGGTAGAAGTAGGTCTCGCCGCCTCGGCTCATCGCGTGGAGCTGGCCGCGGTCGTCATACGCGTAGGTGGCGATGGTGGCGCCGGTGCCGTCGGTCTCGGCGATCACGCGGGAGCTCGCCCCGTCGTAGTGGAAGAAGACGGTCGCGGTGCCTTCAGTCGCGCTCACGCGGCGGTTCATGGCGTCGTAGGTGTAGGTGGCGATCGTCGCCTCGGTCGACGCGTCTCTCACGGTCGTGAGGCGGCACGCGGCGTCGTAGGAGAAGTCGCGCGTCCCGTCGGAGGTCAGGTTGCCCGCCGCATCGTATTCGAAGCCGGCGTTCGTGATGCGGTCGGCGACGTCCACCGTGTAGGTCGCGACCGGCGTGCCTGCGAAGCTCACACCTGTCAGGTTGGAGGCGGCGTCGAAGGCGTAGGTGGTCGTCGCGTCGGCCGACGGGTCGTACCAGGAGACGAGGCGGCCTGCGTCGTCGTAGGAGAAGCGCTCGGCGTTCTCGGAGGTGACGCGGCCGGTCTCGTCGCGTCCGTAGGTGCTCGCGATGACGCCGGAGGAAAGCGTGGTGGCGACCGATGCGAGGCGTCCTGCGGGGTCGTAGGCGTAGGCGGTGACGGCGCCGTTCGGGAGCGTCATGCCCGTGCGCTCGCGCGCGGCGTCGTGGGTGTAAGTCGCGCTCTCGCTCGCGCCGGGAAGCGTGAGGGAGGTGATGTCGCCTGCGAGGTCGTAGGCGTAGGTGCGGGTGCCCTCCTCACTCGCGGAGACGCCGGTCATGCGGCCTGCGGCGTCATAGGCGTACGTCGTGGCGAACGAGGTGCCGTCTGCGGTGTCTGCGGCGGTGAGCAGCCAGCCGACGGGGTTGTAGGCGTAGGTCCAGGTGCGATCCTCGGCATCTTCAGGCGGTGCGCGGGCGAGTAGGTGAAGCCGTAGGTCTCGCGGGTGGAGAAGACGGCGGTCTGTCTTCTGACTTCGGGGGAGTACCTGGTGTTGGGGCTCGGCATGTCGGGGTTTCGCCTCCTTGTCTTAGGCGTCACTGCATCTTGTATGCAGACGGCGACAAAACCCACTCACGCCTTTTCAGCGCAGACCACTTCGCCGCCATCGCACGCCTGGTCCCGCCCGGGTTGACACGAAGCGATACTGTCAGGTATTCTGACATTGCGTTTAGTATATGTCGGTATTTCGGACGGGGCACCACATGGCGATTCTAAGCATTCAGGAAGTCCAGGCCCTCTTGCTCACCACAGTCGCGCAGGAGCTCGGGGTGGCCGAGGGTGACCTCCAGCAGCAGCTCGAGGACGACGGCGACTTCGTCGTCGGGTCTCAGCACGCCATCAGCATAATCGCGACGCTCGAGCGTGCACTGAAGCGCAGGCTCGCCGGGGTCGAGGAGCTGCAACCGGAAGAGGTGACCACGTTTCGGGCGCTTCTACGAACCATTGTGAAGCAGACGAGGGGGACCGACTAATGGCGGTACTGATCACGGACACGACGGTGTCATCGGCGTGGCTGGCGGCAACAAGGGCTCTGTATGAGCACGGGTTGCAGCTCCCGAACTTGATTGTGGCGGTCCAGCAGCCCCCAACTGAAGAACCCACGATCAGGGGGGCGCTAGATCGCCTGATAGAAGAGCACCGCCTGGCTGGCGGCCGGGGTGTCTTTCCTGTCCAGACGGTCGCCAACACCATCTTTCCGGTCGAATACTTCCCGACGCGTTCAGATCCCAGCGCCCGCGAACGCGGCTACGACAAATACAAGGAGAGCCAGCGCCTTCGAAGGCGTGCAACCGGGAGCCACCGAGGTACCTACTTCGAGCGAATGATTGACTGGAATGGAGACAACAATCAGCTCGAGCGCGTTATCGCCAAACTCATTCGCGCACGCGAACAGGGACACGAATGCTCCAACCTCACAGAGATCGCGATTAGCGCCCCAGAGGACTGTGAGCTTCGGGTGTACAACCCGACGAAGGATCAGGTGCAAGAGGGATTTCCTTGCCTTAGCCACATTAGCGTTTCGCTGGTGTCGGGTCACTTGCACCTGACATCCACCTACAGAAGTCAGTTCTTCCTTAGCCGGGCATACGGCAACCTGCTGGGCCTGGGACGTCTCCTCACATTCATTTCCGCGCAGACTGGCTACCCCCCGGGAGAGTTGGTCAACGTGGCAACACACGCGAGATTGGACGTAGTCCGTGGAGCAGGCGTGCGACGCATCAAGAAGATGTTTGACGAGGCCGAAGGGACGCTGTTGTGATGCCGGCACTCTCAGTCTCTTGCGGGATCGACCTCGTGGATCTGAACGAGTTTCGAACCAGCCTGCACCAGGGCGGCGAGAACTTCTTGAGCAAATGCTTCGTTCAAGAGGAACTCGACGAGTGTGCCAGCAATGAAGGGTCGCTGGCAGCGCGCTTTGCCGCCAAGGAGGCGGTGACTAAGGCTCTTGGCACCGGCATCCGAGGACTTACACTCGACCAGATTGTGGTCACTAGGAATAGCGTCGGCAAGCCCGCTGTACAGTTGCGGGACAACGCACTGCGGCTGTCCCAGGCGCAAGGATGGGTTTCGTGTGACGTGAGCATCACGCATTCTACGCACGCGGTTTGTGCCATGGTTGTAGCCCTTCGCAAGGAGAGTGAGGAATGTGAAGACTGAGACTGAGATAGGGATGCGACTCAAGGAAGCGCGCGAATACGTCGGAATGTCACAGGAGATGGCTGCCTCGCAGCTTGGCCTCGCTCGCGCGTCGCTTTCGGCAATCGAAAACGGCAAGCGCAAACTCACCGCCGCTGAGCTCTCCAAGATATGCGGGCTGTACGGAGTTCGGGCCGAATCGCTGCTTGGGCAAGAAGATACTGGCGCCGACGACGCGACAACCCAGTCGATTTTGCGAACGTCAAAACAGCTCGGCCAAGGAGATCGCGAGCAGTTGCTCCGCTTCGCGGAGTTCCTTAAGAACGCCGGCGCCCCGCATCAAGACACCGATTAGGAGCTGGGACGTTGCGCTCACGACGTGACAACGCAATTCTTCGCGGGGCGCAGGCAGCGGCCCGAGAGCTCGTCATGCTCAACTCCCCCATCTGCGAACCGGTCGATGTCTTTGCTGCGATTGATCGCGCGAACTTGTGGCTGATGTTCAGGCCGCTCGAGGGCATGAAGGGCGCACTATGCAGTGCTGGCAGCGCCACCGGGGTGCTAGTGAACTCGAACCACCCCTTCTATCTGCAGCGGTTCACCGCAGCACACGAACTCGGCCACTATCGGCTTGGACATCCGCCCACGATCGATTTGGATGGCGAGGATGACAAGGCCGACGACCCCACATGTGCGCTGTCAGGCACGGAGCTTGAGGCCGAATCCTTCGCTTCGCACTTCCTCATGCCCCCGCGCGCGGTTCGTCGAGCACTGGGCGACACACAGCCCAGTTCCCCACTTGATGCGTATCAGGCTGCGTTGCGCCTGCAAGTGAGCTATGCGGCGATGGTATCGCGCCTGCTCGCCCTGAAGTTCATCTCATACGCACAAGCCAGGGAATGGAGAACGATTCCGCCCAAGCGAATCAAGCAATCTCTCACCCACGGCATCACCGGCCCTCTCGGGCAGCACAATGCCTGGCTAGTGCAGGACGGATCCAATGAGGCGTGCCTGAACCCAGCCATCGGCGACGAGGTTCACGTCTTCGTGAAAGAGCAATCAGCTGCCGGGTATGCCTGGCGAGCGAGTGTCTCATTTGATGCGCCTGCCCGTGAAATTGCCTCCGATTCCCACCATTCCGAGAGTCAATACGGGGGGTCAGCCGAGCGCCACATTGCATATCAAGTCGTCGAGCGAGGTAGTGGCCACCTTGCTCTCTCCCACTCGCGCGGCTGGGAGGAGCAGTCGGAAATCGGGGCGCTCGACATCGTGTTGAAGGTTGAGGGTTCAGTGGCAGCTGACGACGGCCGCGGACTCATGCATACGCAGCTCGAGCTCCTCGCAGCGAGGGGTCGGTAGTGGCGAGCGTTGACCTGCGTCCGATGCTTCCTCCCGCTCGAGACCAAGGACCGAGAGCGACCTGCCTCTCATTCTCGGCATCGGCCGCTCACGAGTTAGCTCGAGCCGAAGGCGGCGCAATTCCCGATTACCTGTCGGTCGAAGCGCTCGACGCGGGGGCGCGCACGAACCTTCCCGCACCCGCGAGTGGGGGCGTATCCTTCGACGCTATTCGCGCCGCGCTGGAATCCATCGGCCAGCCGCACGAGGCGTACTGGCCGTATGGAGGCAACCTGGTCGTCCCCACGCCGAAGCGCTATCGAGCAACAAGCGAGTTCATTGACCCGCTTGACACTGCGACCATGAGGCTCCTGCTCGAGAGTGGGGTCCTCGTTGTTGGAGGCTTCCGTCTGACGCAGTCTTTCCTGAACGGCAAGGGATGGATTCTCCCTGAGGTCTTTGACCCCCCGGTCGTCAACCTGCACGCAATGGCGATTGCCGGCTATCATGATCCATCCCCGCAACAACCAGGTGGATACATTCTGCGAAACTCGTGGGGTGAGACCTGGGGAATTGCCGGATACGGCTTAATGCCGTTCTCCTACTTCCAGACGTCGTGCGACTGCTGCCTTAAGGTGAATCGACCCTAGGTCCGCCGCTCGCTGCCTGCACCGTCCGCAACAGAGTCGTCTCCGTTGATTCCCCATTTTGGTGGGAAGAAGTAGTCGATTGGCGCGGTATCC
>CAZGNF010000135.1:0-5975 GCA_964527045.1 uncultured Coriobacteriaceae bacterium
GGTTAACCAGGTAAGGCCCCTCGTAGACTACGAGGTTGATAGGCTGCAGGTGTACGCACAGTAATGTGTTCAGCCGAGCAGTACTAATAGGCCGAGGTCTTGATCTTCTATTCAACATTCTCGTGATCGCTATACAGCTCTCAGGGTGCGAACGCACCCGTTGAAAAGAGCATACGCGCATACCGACGCAGAGCCGTCGGATGTGTTCAGTGGTTTTGGCGGAGGGGGTACACCCGATCCCATTCCGAACTCGGAAGTTAAGCCCTCCAGCGCCGATGGTACTGCCCTGTAGAGGGTGGGAGAGTAGGACGCCGCTGAACACATCCGACGGCTCTTGTCGTTAGGGACATCGAACGGGCATGGTTAGTGTTAGAATCATGCTTCGGGCGATGCCCGGTACGGTATGTCTCGCGAGGCGTTTTGTCGCGCCCGCGTGTCGAGAGGAGTTGCAGTGAAGGAACTCGTACAGGAGGTCCTCGATCGTATCCGTCCGGCCCTTCAGGCCGATGGTGGAGATGTCGAGTTGGTCGACGTTGAAGGCGGCGTTGTGAAGGTCCGGTTGGTCGGCGCGTGCGCTGGCTGTCCGATGTCGCAGCTGACGCTGGCCAACGGTGTTGAGCGCGTATTGAAAGAGCAGATCCCTGAGGTGGAGCGCGTCGAGGCCGTCTAGTCGCGATCGAGCCAGTATTCTACGAGCGCCGCCCGTCTTGCGGGCGGCGCTCGTCTGCGTCTTGTGAGCGCTCACGGGGTCATACGGCGCCGGTCACAAGGAATTCGTGACCGCTCGTCCAATGTCGATTGACGCACTATATGTTGCCTCTATAGACTATGAGGACGCTACATCTTGTGGCAGCGGGGGAACGTGCCACGGCTGCTGCTGGCTCCACAACCACTTGCGATCATGCACCGTACTTGAGGAGGACTGCCGTCATGGCTGACGCGAAGGAAACCGCTGCATACCCCAGGACGATTGACGAGGTCCTGTCACCCAATAGCCTCAAGGTGCTTGAGAAGCGCTATCTCTGCAAGGATGACGACGGCAACCCCATCGAGTCTCCGTCGGATATGTTTCTGCGCGTCGCAGAGAATATCGCCTCAGCGGAAGCTCGTTACGGCGCGACGCCAGAGCAGGTCGAAGCCGTCGCTGCTGACTACTACGAACTGATGACCTCACTTGAGTTCCTGCCGAACTCGCCGACCTTGATGAACGCCGGTCGCGAGATCCAGCAGTTGTCGGCGTGCTTCGTGCTTCCCATCGAGGACTCGATGGAGTCTATCTTCGAAGCGGTCCGAGATACGGCCCTGATTCACAAGTCCGGTGGCGGTACCGGGTTCTCCTTCTCTCGGCTCCGGCCCGCCGGAGACACCGTGAAGAGCACGCAGGGTGTGTCCTCTGGCCCTGTCTCATTCATGCGGGTGTTCAACCAGGCGACCGAAGCAGTCAAGCAGGGCGGCACTCGACGTGGCGCGAACATGGGCGTATTGCGGATAGACCATCCCGACATCTTGAGCTTCATCAAGTGCAAGAACGATGGGGACTTCGCCAACTTCAACATCTCCGTCGGTCTGACGGAGGCGTTCATGGATGCGGTCTCCGAGGGCAGCGAGTATGACCTGGTGAACCCGCACAACAAGGAGAAGAACGGATCACTCGATGCTCGCGAGGTTTACGACCTCATCGTGGAGATGGCATGGGCCACCGGTGACCCGGGCATCATCTTCATCGATCGGATGAATCGCGACAATCCCACCCCGCTTCTCGGGGAGATCGAGTCCACCAATCCTTGTGGCGAACAGCCGCTGCTTCCGTATGAGGCCTGCAACCTTGGTTCAGTGAACCTCTCCAAGTTCGTTCGCTACGGCGAAGGTGGGCCGGACCTTGACTGGGACCACCTTGCCGACGTCGTGCACCGCGGAGTGCGGTTCCTGGACGACGTCATCGACGTGAACAACTACCCGCTTGAGCGTATCGGCGAACTCGCCCGTGGGAACCGCAAGATCGGGCTCGGCGTCATGGGCTGGGCGGACCTGCTGATCATGATGGGCATTGGCTACGATAGTGACGAAGCGATCGCGCTTGGCGAGAAGGTCATGGGCTTCATCCAGGCCGAGGCCCGACGGGCGTCGGCTCGGCTTGCCGATGAGCGCGGTGTCTTCCCGAACTTCGAGGGTTCGGTGTTCGACGTCCCGGGCGGCATGCGGGTTCGCAACGCGACCGTCACGACCATCGCGCCGACGGGCACGCTGTCGATCATCGCGAACTGTTCCTCGGGTATCGAGCCGCTCTTCGCGGTGAGCTACGTGCGGACCGTCATGGACAACGACAGGCTCATCGAAGTCAATCCGCTGTTCGAGGACCTTGCGCTCAAGCAGGGATTCTACAGTCGCGACCTGATGGCGCTCATTGCGGAGCATGGTACGGTTCACGGCATCGATGCTGTTCCGGAAGCGGTTCAGCGCGTGTTCGTCACAGCACACGACATCGAGCCGGTGTGGCACGTGCGCATGCAGGCGGCGTTCCAGCTGTTCACGGATAACGCTGTGTCCAAGACCGTGAACTTCTCAAACGAGGCATCCATCGAGGATGTGCGGACGGTGTATGACCTTGCTCACGAACTCGGTGTCAAGGGAGTCACCATCTACCGTGATGGCTCGAAGGCAAACCAGGTGTTGTCCACGGGCAAGACGGGTGGCGCCGCCGCTCAGCCAGAAGGTCGTCACGGCGAGATCGAACCGCGCCCGCGTCCGGGCGTGACCATCGGCCGGACCGAGAAGATCCAGACCGGTTGTGGCAACCTCTACGTCACCATCAACTCGGACGAAGAGGGCCTGTGTGAGGTCTTCACTCAGATGGGCAAGTCGGGCGGCTGCGCAGCGTCCCAGTCCGAAGCACTCTCGCGCATGATCTCGGTCTCATTGCGCGCTGGAGTGGATCCACAGGCGATTCTCAAGCACCTGCGGGGAATCCGCTGTCCGAGTCCGGCATGGGCCCAGGGTGGCAAGGTGCTGTCGTGTGCCGATGCCGTAGGCATCGCAATGGAGCACTATCTGGAGTGGGTCGAGACCGGGACCGCTTCCACGACCGTTTCAAAGAACACGGACAGCCTCGACGCGCTTGCGGGCGCTTGCCCGGAATGCGGTAGCTCGCTTGAGCATGAATCCGGGTGTGCCGTGTGTCGGTCCTGCGGTTTCAGCAAGTGCGCATAGTGGAGGCGTGACGCGTGGTTCTCTCGGATCGCTCCATTAAGGAGCAGATGATGACCGGCCGTATCCGAATCGAGCCATTCGATCCGGAGGACATCCAGCCGTCCAGCGTCGATCTGCATCTGAGCCCGAGATTCCAGGTGTTCCGTAATTCCCGTTATCCGTACATAGACCCGTCCCGAGAGCAGGCGGGTCTCATGGAGCTCGTGGAGGCCACGGCTGGCGAACCCTTCGTGCTCCATCCGGGGGAATTCGTGCTGGGGGCGACCGCCGAGCGGGTGGTGCTCCCTGATGACATCGTGGCGCGCCTCGAGGGCAAGTCCTCGCTCGGCAGGCTCGGGCTGCTGATCCACTCTACGGCCGGGTATGTCGATCCGGGATGGGACGGGACGCTGACGCTTGAGCTGAGCAACGTCGCGAACCTGCCGATCGTTCTGACGCCTGGCATGCCCATCGGACAGATATCGTTCACGCAGATGACGAGCCCTGTGGACCGTCCATATGGCACGCCGGGCCTTGGCTCACGGTATCAGGGACAGGTCGACCCCACGCCGAGCAGGAGTTACAGACTCCGCTAGAGGCCCTGCGTCACCTTGCTCACGATGGGTGTCGGGACGAACCCTGCGACGACCTTGCCCACCGCAGACTCCATGACCGGCAGCCAACGCATCTTCCTGAACAGGTTCGCCCTGATGTCGGATGTCAGGGCTGTGTAGGCGTCAAGTGCTTTGGTCGCATCGCTCTGCGCTACTGCGAGTCCGGCAAGCCGTCCGCTGTTCACGGCGTAAGAGATGCCCTCGCCGGAGCTAGGCGACATGAACCCGCCAGCCTCGCCGGTAAGCAGCACCCTGCCTCTGCCCGTCACTACATCGGCGCGCGAACGCAGATAGAGCGCGGCTGCGGCTTCCCGAGAGACTGATTCGCCCAACTCGGGGAGCGCCGAGCGCAAGATGTCGAGCGTGAGATCCTGCTTTTCCCACGGTCGTTTGGTGCGTGGGTAGTACACAGAGCCCACGATGGCCACGTCGCCCTTCGGGACGACATATGAGTAAGCATACTCATCACCGATGTCGCGCATGTAGATGCAATCGAAGTACGGCTCGATTGGAGCTTCGAGCTTCACGAAGTCCTGGAGCGTCACATACGTGGCTGTGCTGGCAACATCGAGCGATCGACGCACTTGAGAGCGTCCGCCGTCGGCGCCGATGAGGTTATCGCACGATACCTCGATGTCCTTGCCATCGGCTCGCAGCGAAACGCGCACGCCGTCGCTGTCCTGGCCCACGTCGCGGAGCGTGCAATTCCCGACAAGCTCGACGTTGGACGGCAAGAGCGTGGTTAGCCACTCATCGAACCTGGCGCGGTCCACATTAAGGAACTCCAGATCCGTCGGCTTGAGCACTCGACGGTCCCAGTCGTGATAGCGGAAATTGACGGTTCGCGGCGAGAGTATGATGTTCTCGGGTATGTCGCCGTACGCTGACAGCGTCCTTAGCGTGTGATGATGGAGCATGCCGCCACAGCTCTTGTAGCGCGGAAGCGACATGGATTCTGCGAGAAGTACCGGCCCTTTTGCTGCTGCGTGATAGGCGGCGAGCACGCCGGCGGGGCCAGCCCCGGCGACGATTGTGGTGTAACGCTCTGAGATCGGCATGGCGTGCGTCATGGTCCCCGTTCCCGGCCAGGCGGCCGCTCGTGTCGTCCATAAGAGATTCGCCACTGCCGGGTGGATTCCCTTTGCGCACGTCGGGTTCATGCGTGCGACTGCTGCAGCATGGTACCCTAGTGCGCGCGCTAGTGCACGGTCAGAAGACGAATCGAGGAGGAGCTTCGTGTCGGGATGCTGGTCAAGGCGTGGATGCGTTGATGAGATGCAGGCGCGGTGCCCGCATGCGATCGATCCCGAGGAGAAGTGCCCGGTGGAGTGCTACTACGCGAAGTGCGGCAACGCGACGCACAAGCCCACCGCCGATCCTGCTCTGATCTTCTCGCCGGACGTCGACCGTGACGCCGCGCGCAAGCAGCAATGCGTGTACTGCGAGCACTTCCTCACCGAGGGGCCGAGGAGGGCATAGCGTGCGCGCGTCGCGGGCGCAGCGAGCTGCAGTCGGCTCGGAGCTCGTTCGCTATGGGGTCGAGCTTGCCGCCGCTGGCGCCGTCCAGCTCGGAGACGCCTTCACCGACGACCCTGCGGCCGACGCGTTCATCAAGGCATCGGCCGAGGCGTTCCTTCTGGGAATCCTGTTCACGCAGGGAATTCCCGCCGAGCGAGCGTGGGCGGGTCCCTACCTCCTGAGCACGCGTCTCGGGCACTTCGACCTCGCACGACTCGCATCGCAGCCTGAATGCGTCGCTGCTGCCCTGGCTGATCCACCGGCCCTTCATCGCTTCGTCAAGACGATTCCGGCGTGGATCTCCTCGGCGGCGAGCAGGCTGATCGCCGAGTATGGCGGGGACGCCTCCCGCATCTGGCCCGAGGGCGCGCATGTCACCGAGGTGACCGAGCGACTACTGAAGTTCGATGGCATCGGTCCGAAGAAGGCGACCATGGCGGTAGAGCTGCTCGTCCGCAATCGCGGCGTGGCGCTTGCCGGCATTGAGTGCGGCAGCGTGGCGTACGACGTGCATGTGAGGCGCGTCTTCCTGCGAAGCGGCCTGATCGACGTCGATACCCCCGCCGAGGTACGACGTGCGGCCGCGCTGGCTTGTCCGGGCGAGCCGGGACTGATCGACCTCCCCGCGTGGCTCGTCGGCAGAGAGACGTGTCGACC
>CAZGNF010000136.1:0-615 GCA_964527045.1 uncultured Coriobacteriaceae bacterium
GTACGTCAGTGTGAGCGAACCGCTCACCATCTTGGTGGCGGTGTCGTACGCAGCACGCGCGCCCTCTTCGTTGATAGCCGCACCGCGCGTGACAAGCGCGATATCGATGGCGCGTTCCTCGGAAGCGAACGCCTTGATGACGCGCTCGCGTGCAACAACCTTGTCGATGCCCTTGCCGTCAGTCGACGGAACGAGGCGAACCTCGGTCCCCGTGACCTCTACAGAGGCATCAACCGCTGCAACGCCCACAGCGTCGTCGATCTGACCCAGCACGTTGCTCATCAGCGCCTCATCAACGCCTACAGCGAACGCGATGTTCTCGCGTCCGAACCAGGCGGCAAGGCGCTCCCCTACAACACCGCTGAACCCGGCGCCACGACCGATTCCGTACGCCGCCGTCGCCAGCGATGAGGCGTCGACTGAAGCGCCGACTTGAGCAGCGGTGAGATCCCACGAATCTGACGCGACCGTGACCTTCACGGGACGCTCAAGCAGCGGCTTGATGCCGGTGTCGATCGCCGAGATGGCCTCGGTACGCGTCATGCCTCCAACGGCTACGCCTGCGACCCGAACGCCCGGATGGATTCGCCCCGCCGACAGGCCGGCATCGACGCC
>CAZGNF010000136.1:625-5971 GCA_964527045.1 uncultured Coriobacteriaceae bacterium
ACGCCAACGGCGACCAGAAGGAGCAGCAGGAGCGATGCGCTGACGATGACTGCCCAGCGCGCGGCAACGGGCATGCCCCCGAGCCAGCCACGGATCCCGCGTTTTGGCGCTCGGTGCGCTCGGCTACGCGAACGCACGGGTGTCGGCTCTATTGTCGGCTCGTCGATCGTGAGCGGCTGTGCCTCGGTCGTATCAGTCATTCTGGTCCTTACCTGAATGGTCACTTAAAGCCTGGTGAAGTATACAGGACGCGCAGCTAGAACCGCATACGCGACACACGGGCGTTACCAGCAAGGAGCACGCCGAAGCGCCTAGTTCTCGCGAATCGCGGCTTCAACGAGCGCGACGTAGCGATCGGCTATCGCGTCGGCAGCCGCACCCGAATCACCCTCGGTAAAGACCTCCACGATGGCGTCGGTCGCATGCGGAAGCACGAGCGCCCAGCCTTCATCCTCAACGACACGCACACCCTCGGTCATCTCCACCTCACGGTGCTGACCGAACGCGGCCATCTGCCGCATGACTGCACCTTTGCGATCGAAGGCGCACGGCACCTGTCGGCGGCGCAGATGGAACGGGGGCAGGGCATCTACGACCTCATCAAGCGTCATGCCGAGCCGATCCAGCATCCGAAGTGTCATACCGAGACTCATCACCGCATCATACGAAGCGAGAAACGCCGGAAAGACGAACCCGCCCGTTTGGGAACCGGCGAAACCGATCTCAGGGTGCAGCGCTGCGGCTGACAGCGATCGCCGTGAGGTTCCCACACGTGTCACACAGTGCCCCGTCTCGGCGGCAATGTCCTCGATAACTCGCGAAGCGGTGAGCGGCACGGCGGCGCATCGATCGCCCTGATCGGTTCTGCACCACATATACAACATCGCGTGCAATGCGGTGTCCGCGTCCAGCACACGCCCACTCCCGGTCACCAGAGAGATGCGCTCTGCAGTGCCATCCATCGAGAGACCGAAGTCCGCCTGGAAGACATCCATGGAGCGCGCCATCTGCCGCAGGGTCTCATCGCGCTCAGGACCAGCGGGCGCTGAACGCTCCGAGTCGACGAACGGACGCAGTGCGATGACCTCCACGTCCCAGCCTCCCGCCACCTGCGGCAGCACGAAGGACGCGGGGCTCATGCCCATATCTACGACGATCGTCTGTCGACTCGACGTCAAAGCGGTCGTCCCGCCGAGTGCGTCCATCAAACCTGCTGTGTAGTATTCGAGCGCC
This sequence comes from uncultured Coriobacteriaceae bacterium, assembly GCA_964527045.1. Classification (GTDB taxonomy): domain Bacteria; phylum Actinomycetota; class Coriobacteriia; order Anaerosomatales; family Anaerosomataceae; genus UBA2286. The sequence continues at coordinate 1,859 of CAZGNF010000136.1, forward strand.
CTCGGCGGGTAGATGATCTCGCCGATCTCACCAAAGAACGCCCGCCGGAACTCCTGACGGAAGTACAGCCGTTCGACCTTCTTCTCGATCCACGGCGCCAGGTCGATTCCCGCCTTGTCGTAGAAGTGCAGCTCCAGAGTCTGCGGGTCCTTTGGGGAGGAGCAGACGTGAACGCCACCTTCGCAACGCGTATCGCGTGCCGTGAACCGCGTGATCCCCGGAGAGGCCACACGCAAATCGCGAACGTGGTTGCCGGTCGAGTTCAGCCCGGCGACGATTGCACGTTTGACCATTCTGGCGCCTCGGCTGGAGTCGCGGCTTACGACCACGTGGGCCTTGCTCGGCAGGATGCTTCCAAACGCCTGGGCGACCTTGAGCGCAAGATCTGGCGTGATGTCGATGTTGACGAGACCCGCGATGCCATCCGCACCGAAGAGCGAACGGATGCCCGTGCTCTCCCAAATGAGCGATGACGCGACAAGCGCCCCCGCCTCGATGCGCTTGTACGGGTAGACCTGGACGTCATTGCCAACGATGGCGCCATGCCCAACGACCGTCGCGTCGCCGATCGCGGCGCCGGGCTCGATTCGCGCCCGTGCTCGGATGTCGACGCCGCGGCACACCACCGCACCGCGCACCTCTGACCCGGCTCCGACGAACGAGTCTGACCAGATGATCGAGTGCTCAAGGACGGTATCGTAGCCGATCAGGCAGTTGTCGCCGATCACCGTGTAGTCATCGACATGCGCGCCGGCTCGCACGCGGGTGTTCGCGCCGATCACAACTTTGCTGCCGATAACGGCGCCCGGATCGACGTCCGCGCCTTTGCCGACCCAGACGTCGTTGCGGGCTCTGGCCCCCGGGACATAGATCATCGCCTTGCCGTCGAGGATGTCCTTGTGGACCTCGACATACGACTCAAGGCTTCCTACGTCGCACCAATAGCCGGAGGCGACGAACCCGTAGAGACTGTGCCCTGCCGCCATAAGCGCCGGGAAGAGCTCGGACGAGAAGTCGTATGGCTTGCCTTCCGGTATGAAGTCGAAGACGAGCGGGTCAAGCACGTAGATTCCGGTGTTGATGGTGTCCGAGAAGACCTGACCCCAGGTGGGCTTCTCGAGGAAGCGCTGGATCTTGCCGTCGTCATCTGTGATGACAACGCCGAAATCCAGCGGATCGGGGACCCTGGTCAGCGCGATCGTCACCGGGCCGTCGTGGGATTCATGGAACGCAATGACTTCCGTGAGGTCGATGTCGGTAAGCGCGTCTCCTGAGATGACGACGAACGGTGCGTCCTTGAGTGCCTCCTCGGCATTCTTGACGGAGCCGGCCGTGCCGAGCGGAGATTCCTCGACCGCATAGGTGATGGTGGTCCCCCACTCCTCGCCATCGCCGAAGTAGTCCTCGATGACCTGAGGCATGAAGGCCAGGGTAGCGACCACTTCGGTGATCCCGTGGTGCTTGACGAGACCGAGAATGTGCTCCATCACCGGCTGGTTGACGATCGGGACCATGGGCTTCGGACGCGTGCTTGTGAGAGGACGCAGACGGGTCCCCTCACCCCCCGCCATGATGACTGCTTTCACCGGCACGACCCTTCCCCTTATGGGTGGCTACCTACACCGAACGGGCTGCGGCCTTCGCCTTGTCGAGCGCCAGCTTCGCGCTGAACGTGTACTTCACTGCCGTTATGAACGAAAGGACCATACCGACGTACACGAGCCACAGACCAAGAACCGTGCCGGAGATGACCGGCCAACCGGCTATAAGCGAGGAGAACCCCGCCAACAGAATCGCTGTTGTGAGCTTGCCAATGTACGTGACAGGCAGTCTGGTGTGGTACTTCTCAAGCACGTACGAGCCGTACAGCAGGTACACATCGCGCAACACGAGCACCATCGGAATCCAGAGCGGCAACTCTCCGATGATGTAGAGACCGATGACACCGGAGGCAAGCAGCAGGCGGTCGACCAGCGGGTCGATGATCTTGCCGACCTGCGTGACCGTATGCGTACGCCGGGCGATCTGACCATCGATCCAGTCCGTTGAAGCAGCAAGCGCGTAAAGCGCGAACGCGGCCAATCTCGCGCGCTCTGAATCGCGGATGAGCATCGCGAAGAAGAACGGGACAAGCAACAGGCGCAACACCGTGATCAGGTTCGCCACCGAGTAGATCCCGGAGTGAACCTCTTCTGAACCTTCTTCTACCACCAGTCTCTCCTCTTGAAGAACCACAGCATCCAGACGGTTATGGCGATCATCGAGCCGATAATGAGCGGAAAGGACCATGACGCGCTGATCGGCGGCCACATGCCCTTGACCACGTTCATTCCGTATATGCCCGAGATGAGCGTAAGCGGCATGAATATGGTCGCGATTATCGTGAGCTGCTTCATGATCGCGTTCATGCGGTTGCTCACCGAGGATAGGTAGATGTCCATCGTTCCCGACGCGACGTCCCGGTATGTGTCCACCTGGTCCGCGACCCGCGCCAGATGATCGCCGATGTCCTGGAAGTACATGTACGCTGCGGGCTCCACGAACGCTTCGAGACGCGCGAGGCCCCGCACCACGTCACGCTCCGGCCCGACGACCTTATGGAGCTGAACGAGCGATCGCTTCGCTGCGTAGAGACGCTGAAGACTCGTCGGCCGTGCATCGGACAGCATGACGTCCTCGAGTTCCTCGAGTTCATCCGAAAGCATCTCGATGACCGGGAAGACGTCATCGACCGAGATGTCCAGAATCGCGTGCAGCGTCCACTCGACGCCTCGCTTCAGGTACTCCTCGGCATGTGTGGCGACGCGGTTTACGACGTCGATTTCCTCTCGGTGCACGGTGACCAGATGCTCGGCACCAAGAAAGACGTCGAGCTCCTGTGAGGCGATACCGTCCCCTGGAACCAGCCCGGGCAGCAACCAGATGAGGAACGTGACATCCGGGTAGGTGTCGATCTTCGGACGCTGCGGGAAATGCAGGCAGTCCTCGACTGCAAGCGGCGGGAGGGAGAAGCGAGCGGCAACAGCCGCCAACGAGTCCATATCCACGTCGACGATGTCGATCCAGACGGCGCCGGTCAACTCGTCGGGGAGCGATTCCATCCCGTCCGCCCGAAGAACGCCGTTATCGATCCAGCGGACCGTGATACGCGCAGCCATCGTCTCCCCCAGTCGAGAACGCCGACCACTCCGGTGCAAGGATACCAGAGGTGCGCGGTGGAACGGACCTGCGGAGACTACTCTCCGAAGACGTCCTGGTAGACCTGCTTCGCCCGCAGGAACTCGTCGTATGTGGATGCGAACGTCTGAGAGCCGTCCTTGCCTGTCAGCACGTAGTAGTAATACTTCGTCTTGGCCGGCTCGGCAGCGGCAGTGAGAGCGGCAAGTCCGGGGTTACTGATCGGCCCGACGGGCAGCCCGTCATGGATGTACGTGTTGTACGGGCTATCGATCTTCGTGTCCGCATTCGTAAGCTTGGTCGTCCCTTCGGGCAGCTTGTAGAGAACCGTGGCACACAGCTGCAGACGCATCGGCTTGGCGAGGCGGTTGTATATCACTGACGAGACCAGGGGAAACTCCTCCTGGATCTTCGACTCGCGCTCCAGGATCGAAGCGATGATCACCACGTCACGCAGATCGAGGTTCTTCGACTTCGCGTATGACAGGTCGACATCGGCGATCACCGAGTCGAACTTGTCCAGCATCATCTCGACGACATCGTGAGCCGAGGTCCCCTCCTTCACGCGATACGTCGCCGGGAAGAGGAAGCCTTCCAGGGAGTCCCCGTACGCGTTCTCGAGGTACGGGTGGTCCGCCACGAACGTGCCCGCACCGCTCGTCACCAGCGCAACGAGTTCGGCCTCGGGTATCTGCGCCCGCGCCGCGAACCGCTCGGCGATCTGCTTTGCGGTGAAGCCTTCGGGAATCGGGACGTCGTAGTAGACGATGTCGGGACCGATCTTCAGCTTCTCGAGGACCAGGTTGTACGGCATGCCCGTGGAAAGCGTGTACACCCCGGCTCGCAGCAGCCCGTCGGACTCGGTCAAACGCGACTGCACCCGGAACATGAGCGCGTTTTCGACAACACCTGCCGAGGCGAGGACCTCGGCGATTG
>CAZGNF010000137.1:0-5950 GCA_964527045.1 uncultured Coriobacteriaceae bacterium
CGGCGGTACCGTTCATGGTCCCGACCTCGCCCACCGCAAGGGTGTCCATGAGGCCGTAGTAATCCAGGCACGTGCCGCAGCTCTTCACGGTCACGCCGTCGGCCGCAAGCAGCCGGATGTCCTCAAGCGTCGCCGAGCCATCACACGTGAGCCGTACACCGGAGTTCATGAAGAGCACTGCCGAGGGCTTGGTCTCGGTACGCGCAAGCGAGTAGAAGAACGACTGCATGAGCTTGAGTCCCAGCTCCGCGTCGCCGTCACCGATGCGGTCGGAATTCACGAACACCACTTTGCCCACGATGTGCTCCTTCCCGGCGACCCATGCGGCCGCACGCTATCTGATGATGATGGACCCTGCTTCGCCCGCCACGACCCGCCCGACGATGCAACCTTCCTCGCCCCGCTCGGCCAATGCCGAGAGAAGCACGCTGCCGCGATCCGCCGGCACTGCCATGAACAGGCCGCCGCTTGTCTGCGGGTCGGCGAGCACGCCGCGCCAGGCGTCGTCGGCGGGCCCCCAGTCGACGGAGCCCTCGAGGAAGGCGAGCACATCGGCCGTGCGGCCCGGCTTCACGCCGTCTGCCGAGTACTGCAGCACGTCACGCCAGAGCGGCAGCGCCGCCAGGTCAAGCTCGATCGCAACACCGCTGCCGGCCGCCATCTCGCGGGCGTGGCCGGCGATGCCAAAGCCGGTGATGTCGGTGCCCGCGTGAACGCCGACCTCGACCATCGCTTCAGCGGCTGCGCGATTGAGGTGCGCCATGCTCTCGATGACCTCGGCAAGCGTGCCTTCGGTCTCGAAGCCGTTCTTGAGCGCGGTATTGAGGATGCCGACGCCGAGCTTCTTGGTGAGCACGAGCACGTCGCCCACCTGCGCGCCAACGTTGCGCACGACCTTCTCGGGGTCGCACACACCCATCACGGAGAGGCCGTACTTGGGCTCCTTGTCGTCGATGGTGTGCCCGCCGACGATAACGGCGCCCGCTTCGCGCACCTTGTCGGCACCACCCTGCAGTACGCGCGCGGCGACATCGGGCGGAAGGGAGCACGGCATGGCGAGGAGGTTCATCGCGGTGAGCGGGCGCCCGCCCATCGCGTAGATGTCGGAGAGCGCGTTCGCGGCGGTGATCCGGCCGAAGTCGTACGGGTCGTCCACCATCGGCGTGAAGAAGTCGACCGTGAGCAGCACGGCATGCTCGCCGAGGCGGTAGACCGCGGCATCGTCGGACGTGTCGAAGCCCACCATGAGATCGTCGGAGGTCCCTGGCGTCATCTGCTCGAGCACGGCGGCGAGGTCACCCGGACCCCACTTGGCGGCTCAACCCGACTTTGTCGAGAGCTGGGTAAGACGAACCGGCTCCATGATGCTCCTCGGTACGACGCGCGGCGGCAGCCGCATAAGCGGACCTAATGAGATGCATTATAGCGCGAATAGAAGGAGCGGTGAGCGTCTACTCCCCCGGCTGGACTTCCTCGTCGGTGGGAAACGGCGGAACCGGGACCGTGAACAGGAAGCCCTGGCCGAACTCGACGCCGATCTCGATGAGCTTGTCGAGCTCGCCGCGCGTCTCGATGCCCTCGGCGATAAGCTTCACGCCCACGCGCTGTGCAAACGTCATGAGACTCTCGACGAGCTGACTGCGCACCTCGTCGGTGTCGACACCGCGGATAAGCGAGATGTCGATCTTGAGCCACTCGGGACGGACCTCGGCGAGGCACTGGAGCGAGCCATAGCCGGCACCCGCGTCGTCGATTGCCACCGCAAAGCCGAGTGTGCGCAGGTACTCGAGCGTCGATCGGAACGCGGCGAAGTCGGTGATCGCCGTGCGTTCGGTGATCTCAAGCACGACGCTCGATGGCGAAAGCTCGCTCTCTGCCAGGAGCGACGAGAACATCACATCGCGCAGCTCCGGATCCGCGACCGCCTCAGGCTCGATGTTGATGAACATCAGGCGTCCTTCAGGCAGGTTGCGCGCGGTCTCAAGTGCGCGGCGGCGACACAGACGCTCGAGCGTCATGACCAGATTGGCGTCGTAGGCGACTTTGAAGAGCTTGTCGGGACGCTCGAACTCGCTGTTCTCGGGACCGCGGGAGAGCGCTTCGTAGCCGATGACCGAGAAGTCGGACAGGCGCATGATCGGGTGCACGAACGTGCGCACCGAACCGCTGTCGATGATGTCCTGAAGCCGCGCCTTGCGCTCCTCGGCATCCTGCGCCTCGCGGGAGTCGGCCTGCTGCAGCGCCCGGTCGAGCGCGTCGTGCACGATGCGCTCGAGGCGGATCTTCGGGTCGTGACGCACGGTGGCGGCGCCCACGTAGCATCCGAACTTGGGGTAGAGCGCCGGATCGAGCGCGCTCTTGAGCTCGGCGCGAACCCGCTCCTCCACACGACGAGCGAGCTTGTTGAGGTTCTCGGTGATCATCTGGTCGCTCGTTCGTGGCGGAGAGAGCAGCACGACGAATGCATTGCCGGAGATCATGAGCTCGGCGACCATGTCGGAGTCGCGCAGCTCGGCGCCGGTGATGTTCTCAAGCGCCGTCGCGACCTGCTTCATGACATCGTCAAAGACCTTCCAGCCGTAGATCTCCTCGATCTTGGAGTACTTCACGACGTTCAGGCAGAGAATTGATATCTCGCCGCGCTCTTCCAGCAGCGATTCGATTCGCGGAAACAGCAGCGGGGTCGTCGGCAGACCGGTGACGGGGTCGAACAGCAGCCGCTTGATCTCGGGATGGTCGCGAATCGCGTCGTGGAACTCGAGCCACGATTCGAGCAGGTAGTCGTGCACTTCGCGCACTTCGTGCATTCGCCCTTGCGCCCCCAACTTGTGCTAGCCGAACTTCACCCGCAGCGCCGCGACCCCGTTCGGGCCGAGCGGTACGCAGAACGTCTTGCCGCCCACCTCGGCGGGTGCCCCACCACGCACATCCTGCACCGTGGCGACCGTGCGCGGCGTCGTCAACGTGGCGGTCATCTTCTCGGCATTGTGACTCAAGATGAGCAGAATGTCGTCATCTTCGCCCAGGAAATGCGCTATCTCGGCTTCCGGTGTGTCGCATTCCAGCATCGCGCCCGCGCCGGCCGCGCTTGCCACCGTACCGTACACCGTGCGCAGCAGATGCCGCACGGGAGTGGGCGTCGCCCAGGGGTCGTTCTGAGCGATGGCGCGCTCCACCGGCGCGGCGATGAAGACCGCTTTGCCCTGGCCGTACTGGTTCATAGTCAGCAGCGGGCTGCCGGTCGCATCTGTTGCGACGACCATCGCGCCGCTCGCCGTGACAAGGCCGTAGTGTGGCAAGTCCATGCGCGCATCAAAGGAGCGCAGATCGCCGAGAACCCCCGGCTGCGCGATGCGGCACGCGAACGTCTGTCGCGGACCCGCATCGCCGTTGAACTCCACGCCGAAGATCTCCCGCAGTGCCGGATCGACGTCGCCGCCGCCGTACGAGAGCACGACCGAGCCGCCGCCCTGTACGAACGCGCTCAGGTCCGCCCACATCGAGGGGGTGAGCTTGGCGGGTGACGGCAGATAGAGCGCGTGGTAGCCGCCGAGTTCGTCGCCCTCGCGCGCGACAGTGACCGGCACGTGCGCTTCTTTCGCGGCGATGTACGCCTGGAGGCACGCCCGCGGGTCGTAGAGACCGGCGAGCGACGGCAACGGCTCGTACCGCTCGGCGGGGATGACGACCGCGGCACGCTCGGGAGCGAGCCCGTAGCGCCGGGGGTCGAGGCGGGCGGCCACTGCCGCAAAGCGCTTCACCTCGGCAAGCACGGGCTTGGGCGCACCGGTGACGTCCACGACGCCCACAAGCACCTCGAACGGGTCGCGGAAGTACGGCTCGCGCTTCTCGGTCTCAAGGTCGCGCCAGCGCCTGAGCATGGCCCCACCCGCGCGGTTCATGAGCGCCGAGTAGAGCGCGGTGCGAACGTACGCTGCCTCCTCGGCGGCGGAGAATTCGAGCGCGTGCACGCCGATGCCGTCGACGACCACGGGCAGGTCGCGCAGCGCGGCGCGCAGGAGGAACGAGTCGGTGTACGTCGCCGGGCCGGAGGTAACGGGCCCCTCGGCGATGTACGCGCGATACGGCGCGGTGAGGTGGCTCCACGCGCGCTCGCACATGTCGATCGCACCGCGCGGGTCCACGCCGGTCTCGCGCAGGAGCGTCTCGGGATCGACGCCGAGCAGCACCGGGCGGTCGGGATCCACCTCGCGGACGGCCTCGCGCAGCTCGCGCACCCACTTCTCAAGCGCGGCTTCGGTCTTGAATCCCGAGCAGAACGCTTCGTTGCCGAGGTCCCACGCCTTGATGACGGGCTCAGAGCGATAGCGGTTCACGATCTTCTGCACGAGCGACAGCTCGCGCTGTATAAGGTAGTCGTCAGTGCGGCTGTCGCGCCGCTTGCCCCACGGGACCTCGTTCATCTCGGCGAGGCGGTCGTCGGCGAAGAAGCAGACGATGAGCTTGAGGTCGTGTGCGCGTGCGGCCTCGACGATGCGCTCGAGGCGCTCCATCGCTTCCTCGTCGTACTGCCCTACCTGCGTCTCGAGACAGCGCCACGACACGAAGACGCGGACGTCGCTGATGCGCGACGCGGCCATGCCCGCGAAGTCCGGCTCCGGATCGCGGTCGTACCAGTCGCTCCAGGAGCGACGCTCCTCGTCGAGCGGGTAGTAATCCACGCCCACCGGGAAGTCGGGGTTGCGCATCGGCACGTGCTCGACAGGTGCGACAGGCGCTGCCTTCTTGGGCGCCGGCTTCTTCGCAGCGGGCTTCTTGCCGCCGGACTTCTTCTCGGCCATCAGTCGTCACCACCCTCGGCGTACGCGTCGTAGAGGCGCCAGAAGTTGCCCTGGCGACGGGTGTCGTAGTAGGCCGCGCGCCGCATCTCCCACTGCGCCTCGGCGTAGCCGCCCTCCGTGAGGCGCACGGCGGCGAGCCCGAACCGCGCGCGAACGCACGCCGGGTCGAGTCGCACGGCCGCGCGGTACGCCTGCTTCGCCTGCCCGTAGCGCTGCAGGCCGAGGAGGGACTCGGCGAGCAGCACGTGCGTGAGCGAGTGCTGCGGGGCGGCCTTGGCGAGCGCGATGAACACGCGCGCCGCATGCTTGGCGAGTCCCGGGAAGCGACTGTAGACGACACCGAGCGTGTAGAGCGCCGTTGGCAGGTCCGCCGAGTAGGTGAGCGCGCGCAGAGCGCACGCCATCGCCTCATTGGCGGCTTCCTGCTTGAGGTACGCGTACGCCGCAAGCGCCAGCGCCTCGGCGTTGGTGGGGTCCTCGTCGAGCACGAGCCGCACAAGGTCGCTCGCGCCGAAGAAGTCCTCGGCACGAAGCAACATGCCGGCGGCGAACAGGCGTGCCTCGGCTTCCGGCTTCACCTTGGCGACGTCGAACTCCAGGCGCTCGGCCGGCAGGCCGAGAAGCGCGAAGAAGAGCTCATCTTGCGACGGGTCGAGCTCGCCCGCGCGGCGGATCGTGGGGAGCGCGGTCGACATGCCTTCGCGCTTGAGCGCGGCGATCGCGAGATTATAGTGCGCGCGAGCCTCTTTGGGGTCGAGTTCGAGCGCCCGCTTCCAGCTGTCGACGGCCTCTTCCTCGAACGCCGCGGCGGCGAACGCCTCGCCAAGCTGCACGTGCGCGGTCACGAGGTCCGGAACGACCTCGGCAAGCTCGTGCCAGACGAGCACCGACTGGTCGCACATTCCGCCGCGCCGATCGTACGCGAGGCCGAGCGCGAGGTATGCCGGGCTGCAATCGGGGTCGAGCTCGATCGCCTGCGTGGAGGCCGCGATCGCCTCGTCGTAGAAGTCGCCTTCCAGCATGAGGTGGCCGAGAAGCGCGTGCACGAACGGGTCGCGATCGTTGACGGCGAGCGCCTCGTAGCATGCGGCAACGGCCGCGGGCAGCTGGCCCCGGCGCGCGAGGTCCTCGGCGACGAGCACCTGGGA
>CAZGNF010000138.1:0-5935 GCA_964527045.1 uncultured Coriobacteriaceae bacterium
AAAGCCGAGACGCACGACGCGACAGTGCTCATCGTCGCGCAGCGGGTCAGCACCATCATGCACGCAGACAACATCATCGTGCTCGACAACGGCACGATCGTCGGACAAGGTACGCACGATGCGCTCATGCAGAGCTGTGAAACGTACCAGGAGATCGTGAGTTCGCAGCTCACCGAGGAGGAGATCGCATGAGCGACCGCCCCGTAGACCAGGAAGCACCAGCGCGTCCCGCAGGCGGCCCCGGCCGCGGCCCGGGACCCGGCGGTGGCCCCTTCGGCGGTCACGGCCTCAGCGCGCCGGTCGTCAAGGCGCGCGACTTCAAAGGCTCGCTCAACCGCCTCGGCGGGTACCTCAAGCCGTTCCGGATCCACCTCGTGGTGATCGTGATCCTCGCCATCATCAGCGTGACGTTCAGCATCCTTGGCCCGAAGATTCTCGGTAACGCAACAAACCTCATCTTCGAGGGCGTCATCGGCAAGGCGCTTGGCGCGAACTTCCCCGCCGGTACCACCGGCGAGCAGATCGCTCCCATCCTGCGCCAGGCCGGTCAGACGCAGTTCGCCGACATGATCGCCAACATGAATGTCGTGGCCGGCACCGGCGTGGACTTCAAGGCGATCGGGTCGCTGCTGATCCTCCTCGCGAGCGTGTACCTGCTCTCGTCGCTCTTCAGCTGGGCGCAGGGCTTCATCATGGCCGGCGTCGCGCAGAAGACCGTCTATAGCATCCGCAAGGAGGTCGACGAGAAGCTTGCGCGTCTGCCGCTCAAGTACTTCGACGACAACCCGCGCGGCGACACGCTCTCGCGCGTCACGAACGACATCGACAACATCGCGAACACCCTCTCGCAGTCGGCGACGCAGGTCATCACCGCTGTGCTCACCATCGTCGGCGTGCTCATCATGATGTTCTCGATCAGCTGGCTGCTTGCGCTCATCTCGCTGCTCGTCATCCCGATGAGCCTGGTGGTCGTCATGCTCATCGCTAAGCAGTCGCAGAAGCAATTCGCGCGGCAGTGGGAGCGCACGGGCAAGCTCAACGGGCACGTCGAGGAGATGTTCACGGGCCACAGCGTCGTAAAGGTCTTTGGACACCAGGACGAAGCCGTCGAGATCTTCGATGTGGAGAACGAGGCGCTCTACGACGCCAGTTTCAAGGCGCAGTTCATCTCGGGCACCATCCAGCCCTCCCTCGGCTTCCTCAACAACCTCAACTACGTGGGCATCGCCGTCATCGGCGGCCTGCGCGTGGCAAGCGGCCAGCTCTCGCTTGGTGACGTCCAGGCGTTCATCCAGTACTCGCGCCAGTTCACGCAGCCGATCGTGCAGACCGCGAGCATCGCGAACACCCTGCAGTCCACGGTCGCCTCGGCGGAGCGCGTCTTCGAGCTCCTTGACGCTGCCGAGGAAGAGCCGGACACCGCCACGCCGGTCCGTATCGAGAAGGCGACCGGGCACGTCGAGTTCCAGAATGTGGCGTTCAGCTACGATCCCGAGAAGCCGCTCATCGAAGACCTTAGCCTTGAGGCAATGCCCGGCCAGACGGTCGCCATCGTCGGCCCCACCGGCGCCGGCAAGACCACGCTCGTGAACCTGCTCATGCGCTTCTACGAGATCGATGGCGGCGCGATCCTGGTGGATGGCGTCGACACGCGCGACATGACCCGCAACGACCTTCGCCACACGTTCGGCATGGTCTTGCAGGACACGTGGCTGTTCAAGGGCACCATCCGGGAGAACCTGGAGTACGGCCGAGAGGACGCAAGCGACGATCAGATGGTCGCCGCGGCCAAGGCCGCTTACGTCGATCACTTCGTGCGCACGCTGCCCGAGGGCTACGACACGGTGCTCAACGACGACAGCTCCAACATCTCCCAGGGTCAGCGTCAGTTGCTCACGATCGCCCGCGCTTTCCTCGCCGACCCGCGGATTCTCATCCTCGACGAGGCGACGAGCTCGGTCGACACCCGTACCGAGGCGCTCATCCAGCGCGCCATGACCGAGCTCATGAAGAACCGCACGAGCTTCGTCATCGCGCACCGTCTCTCGACGATTCGCGACGCCGATCTCATCCTCGTGATGAACGAAGGTGCAATCATCGAGCACGGCACGCACGCCGAGCTCATCGCACAGCACGGCTTCTACTACGACCTGTACAACAGCCAGTTCTCGGAGGCACTCGACGAAGCCGTCTAGTCGCCGTCGACCGCCTGCACGAACAACGCGCCGCTCCCGGTTTAGGGGGCGGCGCGCTTGTAGGTGCAGGAAGTCCTAGCGAATACCGTGCGGCATCGATGCCATCGCCTCGGCGGGCATGTGGATCGACGGAGCCGCCAGGCACTCGTCATCGGCGTCCTTGGACTGCAGCTTGATCGCCACGAGCTCGGTCATGATCGCCATGACCGCCGCGGTCGCGTACATGACACTTGCGTCGACCTGCCCGGCGAGCAGTATCACCACCGAGAAGAACGCCGCGCCACCCCACGAGCCGAAGACCGCTCCGCGAAGCAGCCCGTGCACGGCATCGCTACCTCCATGCCGCTGAGAGGACGCAGCCATGATCGCCGCAAGCACCGGCAGTGGCGCCAGGAAGCCGCTGATCTCCGGGCCAAGAAGCCGTGCGCTCGAGGTGATCAGCAGCACCACGGACGCGGCGATCACCATGCGAGTCGCAAGCACCCGCTTTCTCGGCGCCGGAACGCTCGGTGCCTTCCTCGGCACGACGATCGTGAAGGCAAGGGACGCGAGCGCCACGGCGACGAACGTGAAGACCCAGCCGAGCGTGACGTGGATGAGCGAGAGCAGGCCAGCCGTCAGGAAGAACGCTGCGTACGCGATCGCCAGCGACTGCCACCAGGGCCTCGATTGTGAGACAAGCGAGTACGCCGTACAGAAGGCACCCGCGGCAACGAAACCCAGCAGTGTCCCGTAGGCCGCGTCGACCGCGAAGTGCTGGCCGTACTGCGCGAACAGAAGGATCGAGATGGGGCCCGAGATGAGCGGAAGGCCAATCATGAGGCCGCCGACAAGCGCTCCCCAACGGTGCACCGCAAACGTCGACAGCGCGAGCAAGAGCGGGCTGATCAGTACCTTCGCGAAGACCAGAAGCAACGTGGACCTCCATCATCCAACCTGTGAGCCGTCCTCTCTTCATCTTCGACATCAATAAGCGTAGAGTCTATTTGTTCTTTCTTGTGCCTAGCATCGTATTTCTTGAGTGTCACGGAGCAACCATGCTGAACACCAATCGCCTCCGCATCCTGCGCGAAGTCCAGGATCGCGGAACCATCATCGCGGCCGCCGAGGCGCTCTTTCTCACCCCTCCGGCGGTATCGCACCAGCTCAAGGTCCTGGAAGCCGAGGTCGGCGTGCCGCTTCTCGAGCGAACGCCTCGCTCGATCCGCCTCACCGACGCTGGCGTCCGCCTCGTCGAGCATGCCGAGACCATCCTCGCCGAGTGCGAGATAGCCGTCGCCGACGTGGTGGCGCTTGCTGGCGAGGTGACCGGACATCTTCGGCTCTCGACCTTCCAGACGGCCGCACAGAGTTTCGCGTTGCCTGCGGTCGCCGAGGTGCTGAAGCGCTACCCCTCACTCGACGTGGTCGTCGATGAACTCGAACCCGAGCGCGCTGTCGCGGCGCTCAAGGCCGGGCAGATCGATATCGCGCTCTCGCATGAGTGGGACTTCGTCCCCAGGCCGAAGGACCCGGGCATCGACCGGTACAACCTGCTGACCGAACCGATCGTGGTACTGCTCCCACCGGAACACCCGCTTGCGACGGGACCGGTCCGCCTCAAGGACCTTGCCCACGAACACTGGTGCGTCGCCCAGGAGACGACCTCAAGCCGACGCGCGGTCATGCGCATCGCACAGTCGGCGGGATTCGTGCCCAAAGTCATCCTGGAGAGCAACTACTTCCGGGCGATCGGTTCCGGCGTCGAGGCGGGCCTCGGCATAGGCGTCGCGCCGCTCATGACCGACCTTCGCGCGCTCGACATCGTGATCCAACCTCTCATAGAGCCCGAGATGAGCCGCCGCATCTTCGCTGCCGTGCGGCGCGGTTCCGGAGAGGCGCCGGCAATGCGTGCGGTGCTCGACACGCTCATTGCAGTCGCCGACTCGCTCGGTCCGGAAGGGCTGCCGGAGTTCCGCCCGTAGCCGAAATACGCAGAACGGCCCCGCCCGAAGACGGGGCCGTTCCCTTACCCGGACCGCTGAAGCAGCCGGATCCTACATGCCAAGAATGGCGAGCACCTCCGCCTTCACGGCCGGAGTCACCGCCGACGGACCACCAAGAATGTAGACGGTGGAGATGTCGGCTGCGTTGTCCTCAAGCTTGGTCGCTGCTGCCGGAGCAAGCGCGGCAGGCGGCGTGAGCAGCACCACGGCGCCGAGACGGCCGAGCGAGGCACCGCCAGCAAGCGCGTCGGGGAAGTTCACACCGGAAGCGACGCCAACGCCGTTCCAGTGCATCCCGGCATCCACGCCGTACTGCGCGATCATCGCTGCGGTGGCGTACCGGTCAGCACCAGCAAGACGCTCGACGTCCGGCGCTCCGATAAGCGAGTTCAGATGTGTCTGAACCGCCGCCGGAACCGCGGATGTTCCACCAAGGATCACCGCGTGGCTCAGGTCAGCAGGCGCGTAGACACTGTTGTCCATAGGGTTGACCAGCAGGATCGGCCATGCAAGCGCTGCGGACAGCGGAGCGGCTGCCATCGCGTCGGCATAGTTGCCGCCGGTCGTGACAAGAGCGGTACCGTCGTATTCCTGGGGGCGCAGCTCAATCACCTTGTTGGTGATCGCCTTCGCCGTCCAGTAGCGGTCCTTGCCAGCAATGCGGTCGACGTAGCCCGAAAGCATGTCGTCAAGTTCCTGCTCGATGGCGACCGAGACCACCTTGTCGCTGCCAAGGATGTACGCATCGATAGCACCAAGGCGCACGATCTCTGCCTTGACCGCAGCAGTCAGCCCACCGGGGGCTGCCAGCAGGATCGGAGCGTCTGCGGCACCGGAAAGGGCGGATCCACACAGCGCATCCGGCCAGTTCGCGCCGGTGGCTATGATGACCGCGTCGGACCCGTTCGGGAACGCTTCTTGCGAGATCTGGACCGACGTCTCGTAGCGGTCGTCGCCAGCCAGACGGAAGTCGCCGTCTGTCAGGTCCACTTCGAGCATCCGGACGAACACGTCATCGTCGAAGTTGGTGTCGCTGGCGCTGAACATGTCACCTGACTCGAAGGCGACCGTGCTGCCGTCACCGCTCAGGAAGATGTAGTCCACATCATCGCCGGGCGATGCGGCCGCGGGTGACACATTCTTGGGACTGATCGTCGAGTATGGAGGCATCGCCATGTAGTGGTACACGTCGGCCGCAACGTCGTACCAATACAGGTCCTGATCGTAGTTCGTGTCCTCAGGATCGTAGTCGCGACCCGTGAAGAAGACGACCCTGCTGGCGTCATCGTTGATTGCCGCACTGCGGGCGCCGCGGTACGGCTCATCCATCGTCTCCCACATCGGCGAGATCAGGGTGAACTCCTCGGCCTCGAAATCGTACAGGTAGACGTCCTTCTCGCCGTCGCCGCTGTTCGTGTCCTCGGGCACGAGTGCTTCATCGATCTCGAACGCCAGCGTCATGCCGTCGCCGCTCAGCATCACTTCGCCGCCCTCGGGCCAGTTCGCGTCGGCCGAGGTGGTTCCGCCGTTGAGCGCCACGAAGTCGATTTCGCCGGTCTGCATATCCTTGCGGTAGTAGTCGTAGCCGCCACTGTTCTGATCGGCTTCGTCG
Organism: uncultured Coriobacteriaceae bacterium; assembly: GCA_964527045.1. Taxonomy (GTDB): domain Bacteria; phylum Actinomycetota; class Coriobacteriia; order Anaerosomatales; family Anaerosomataceae; genus UBA2286. The sequence goes on from CAZGNF010000138.1 coordinate 5,793, forward strand.
ATGGTCCGCCGCGTAATGAACGCGACGTAGCGGCCATCGTCGCTGATGCCGACGGGCTTGGCGCCGTAAGGCCAGTCCGGCATCTCGTCGTCAGCAGGGGAAACGAGCGTCGTCTCGCCCGACTCGAGGTCGTAGCGATAGAC
>CAZGNF010000139.1:0-5912 GCA_964527045.1 uncultured Coriobacteriaceae bacterium
CCAGGAACGGTGCCCGGCCGCCCGTGGCCGCCGAGGCGGTCATCGTGGCGAGAGCGGCAAGTGCCGCCGAAGCAGCAGCCGGGATGGGCTCGAACGCGTAGCCGACGAGGAGCGGCGTCGCGAGCGCCCCGCGGGCGACCGCGAGAGCGGGCGCCGCGGCTGGCGCGAGCGCATCGCCGCGACCGAAGCGCCCGGCGAACACCCAGTACGCGATGTCCGGCACGAGGCAGAGCACGCCGCCGAGGATGGAGCCCTTCGCGATGATTCCGGTGCCGAACGCGAGTGCGCCGATTGCGAGCCCCAGCCCGGGTGCGAGCGCGGCGGCGAGTGCAGCCAGCCCGGCGCCGCCAAGCGCGGGGGCGAGCGGGAGGCCGAACGCAGTGAGGCCCGCCCACGCGAGCCACCCGCAGGCGGCCGCCGCGAGCGTGCGGCGCCCCGCGCTCGCGAAGCGCGCGAGGCGGTCCCAGAGCCCGAGGGGCGCGAAGCGTGCGGTGTCGGTGCTGTCGTCGTCGCCCACGAGCGAGGCGACGACTTCGGCGAGCGACAGCTCACCGGCCGCCGGATCGCCCAGGTGCGCGAGGATGGCGTTCCCGAAATCGATCACGGATTCGTACCGCTCGGCGGGGTCGGGCGCGAGGGCGGCGAGGATGACGTCATCGATCTGCGCCGAGAGGCCCGGTTCGAACTCGGAGGGTTCGGGGATCTCGGCGACCTCGATCTTGAAGAGCGAGCCTTCGAGCGTGTCTGCATCGAAGGGATTCGCGCCGGTGAGCATCTCATAGGTGAGTGCTGCGAGCGCCCAGCAGTCGGTGCGAGCGTCGAGTGTGCCACCGCGGAGCTGCTCGGGCGGCATGTAGCCGAGGGTGCCTGCCGTGCCCTTTGCGCGGCCGCTCGCATCGGTGAGCGCCGAGACGCCGAAATCGGCGACCTTCACGCGACCGTCTCGGCTGATGAGCACGTTGCCGGGCTTGATATCGAGGTGGAGCACGCCGTTGTCGTGTGCGAAGCCGATGGCGCCGACCATCGCGCGGATGACGGCAGCAGTCTCATCGAGTGTGAGTGGCTCGCCGGTCTCGTCGATGATCTCGGCGAGCGAGGCGCCATCGATGTGCTCCATGACGAGGAACGCCTCGTCGGAGTCGGTGTCCCATTCGTGGACGGTGACGATCGCGGGGTGGTTGAGGAGCGCCGCCGTGCGGGCCTCGGCAAGTCCGGCCTTCGCGAGCGGCCGTCCGGCGCGGTCGAGGGGGAGTGGCAGCCGCTTGATCGCGACCCGGCGAGCCATCTTCGTATCGAATGCGAGCACGACGTCGCCGTGACCGCCGCTGCCTATCTCGGCGAGCGGGCGGTAGCGGTCAAGGATAAGCGGCTGTTCTTCCACAGGCGACCTTCGTCTCGGGTCCGACGCGATTGTAGCGCGTCGGACCCGTCAGGCGATGTCCCTACGGCCAGAGCGCGTCGATCGCGTCCCTGACCGGCGTGCTCACGGCCTTGTCACTGCCGAAGATGTGGATGCCGAAGATCTTTGCTTTGTTCGTTGTGATGGCGCTGCTTGTTGCCGAGGAAAGCGTCGTCGGGTCCGTGAGCAGCAGAACGCCGCCTGCCGATCCCGCAGCCGCGCCGCCCGCGAGCGCATCCGGGAAGTTCTGCCCGGTCGCGATGCCTGTGTACTGCCATGCGCCGAGGCCAGCGGCGACGGCCTCGTCCGCCACGTCCCGGGCGGTTTCGTAGCGGTTCGTGCCATACCAACGATCGCGCTGGCTGATCGAGCCGGTGGTGCCCAGCTGGTCGTATACCGCTGCCGAGACCACCTTATCGCTCCCCACCGCGATCGCCTCAGTCGCGCCGATCATCACGATCGCGTTCGTCGTGTCCCACGGTAGTGCCGTGGTGCGTGTCAGCAGGATGGGCATGCCGGTCGCGTACGCGATGGGGGAGGCGGCAAGGGCGTCCGGGAACGATGCGCCCGTTGCAACGAAGACGGCACCCGGGAACGCGTCACCCATGCGCTTCTCAACCTCGACCGCGACCTTCGCCGCGGTAGCGTACCGGTCATCTCCCGCGATGCGCTGAACCGTGTATGACGACTTGAGCGTGTCCTCGACGCCCGTCGAGACCACGCTGTCGCCGCCCACGATGATGCAGTCGGTCACGCCGAAGTCCGAGAGGAGCGCTGTCACTTCGGCTGGAATCGCGTTCTTCTGCACGAGGAGCAGCGGTCCGTTGACCGCGCCAGCAAGGGCGGAAGCCGAGAGTGCATCCGGGAAGTTCTCGCCGGTCACTATGACCGCTGTGTCCGCGGCATCCATCTCGGAGCGCCAGATCTGGCATGCTGTCTTGTAGCGGTCGGTGCCTTCGAGTCGGTCGAACACGGGCACGGGGTGCTCGTAGGCGCCCATGTCATGGCGCGCGGTGCTGTCGCCGTTGCCGTCAAGCGGTCGGTCTCGGCCGAGCAGGTCGTAGTCGAGCGTCGAGGTCGGGTCGCCCGTGTCGATGCACGGCGAGCCGTTGCGCAACTGGTAGTCGACCGCGTCGCTCGTCGATACGAACTGCGGATCAGTGTGGATCACGCCGGTGCCGGTCACCGCGGCATCGCTGGTGCACGAGTAGGTGACAGTGGCAGGGAACGGACCGATCTCATCGCCGGCAGCGTCCCAGACGATGGTGTCCCAGATCTGAACCGTCTGTGCCACGGCGGAGGCTATGTGAAGGCTGTCGTTGCTGGTCACGGCCGTATTGCCGACCAGCGTCGAAGAGTAGAGCGAGAAGCTCGAGTCTACTGCCTCGATGGCACCGCCGCGCAGGGCTGCAGTACAGCGGTCGAACACCGTGTTGTAGATTCCTGCGGAGACTACGGTGTCCAGGTTGAGACCGCCGCCCACCCCGGCGCTGCACTGTGAGAGCGTGCTGCTACTCATCACGAAGTTCGCCGAGTCGACAACCGTGATCGCGCCGCCCTGCCAGTTGCTGCCCCCACTCGTGCCTGTGAACGTGCACCGGTTCACGCTGACAACACCCCGGAAGATGTTGATCGCACCTCCACCGACCGGCGCATTGTCGCCGGTGAACGTGCAGTCGGAGATGATTGCGCTTGCGGTAGTGCCGACGACATTGATGGCACCGCCGGAGTTAGAGGAGGTGTTCTCCTCGAACGCGCATCCCACGATCGAGGCTTTCGCCCCTTCCACTGAGATGGCACCACCGGCGACTGTTGCGTGGTTTCCGATGAACGTGCACCAACGCACGACCGGGCGGTTCTGATTTATCGTGTTCAGGATGAGCACACCGCCCCCGCGCTCACTCGTATCCCCACCTGTGATCGTGAGCGACTCCAGGCCCGTTTCGCTGTTGCCGTTCTCGCAGTAGAACGCGCCTTGTCCCGAGCCAGTTGCGTCGACAACGACGTCGTCGGCGATCCCGACGATCATGACGCCCACCTGAATGCCGATCGGGAACGTCTCGCCGGAGGCCTCGTTGTAGGTCCCCGAATTGACGTAGACGGCGCCGCCGCCCGCAATGAACGCCTGGGTGCTGCCCTTGCCTATGGTCTTATACGGCGCGCCGACCGAACCATCACCGGTCGTGTCACTGCCGGTTGCAGCATCCACGTAGATCGATGCGAACGCATAAGCGTCAGGTGGAGCGGCGGGCACGATGAGTGCGATAAGAAGGACGCACAGGATCGCGGAAAGTACCCGTACAGATCGGTATTCGCGGTGTGACATGACGACCACTCCCCCACAGCAGTGTCGACCAAGTAAGTAGATGCTACCGCCGCAGCGACCGTTTGTGTGAAACGTTTACGCCGACGGCGCAAGGAAGAGTCGATTTCGGACGTGCGTCGCACCCTTGCGTTACACTCGGAAGGGGAAGGGGTGCGAGCAACACACGTGGAGTTTCCCGTACGCAGACAGCTACTGGGCTATGCCGAGGCGACCCGTCAGGGGACGGGCGTCTTCTGGTTGCGCCTGAAGAAGTGGTTCCTCGCCGCTTCGATCGTCGGTGTCTTGGTCGGTCTTGCGGTCACGGCAGTGCACTGGGTCGTGTATGAAGTGCTCTGGGGTGCGGTCTCGCAATACGCGATGACCCCGTGGGGCACGCTGATCTTCCCGATCATCGGCCTCGGACTCTCTGGCTTCATCCTCCAGAAGTTCACCAAGAACCCCGACCTCCATGGCACCGAGGAGGTCATCGAGGTCTTCCATCACCATCGCGGCGTCTTCGACTATCGATCTGCGCCCGCGAAGGTGCTGGCCGCCGTCGCGACGCTCGGCTTCGGTGGTAGCGCCGGTCTTGAGGGGCCGAGTATCTACATCGGCGGCGTCGTCGGCTCGTACGTGATGCGCAAGAGCAAACGTCTCGGCTTCGATGAGAACGACGTGCGGACGCTCATGATCGCGGGAAGCGCAGCCGGAGTCGCCGCCATCTTCAAAGCGCCGCTCACCGGTATCGTGTTCGCGCTCGAAGTGCCGTACATGGATGACATGACCCGAGAGGCGCTTATCCCGTCGCTCGTTGCGAGCGTCTCGGCGTATCTGGTGCTCGTCGCATTCCTCGGCGTATCACCGCTCTTCTATGTCGCACAGCGCTACACGATGACGACGAGCGACCTCGCCTGGGCGGTCGTGCTCGGCGTGGTCGTCGGATTGCTCGCCCGGGTGTTCATCGCGTCGTTCAAGGCCGCGCAGCGACTTGCGGCCAAGAGCGGTCTGCAGCTGTGGATGCGCACCGCGATCGGTGGCCTTGTGGTCGGGCTGCTCGGACTCGTCGGGCATCTGCTGTACGGCAAGCCGATGGTGCTCGGCACCGGCTACGACCTGGTGCAGGGGCTCGTCGGCGGCGGCTTCTCAACGAGCGAGGCGTTCTGGCTGCTCATCCTCAAGACCGGTGCGATCGTCGCAACGCTCGGCGCCGGTGCCGCGGGTGGCGTCTTCATCCCGATGATCGTGCTGGGTGCTTCGGCGGGCTCGCTTCTTGGCGGGCTCCTGCCAGCAGGCACGCCGGTTGCGCTCTTCCCGGTGGTCGGCATGGCGGCGTTTCTGGCGGCCGGCTACAACACGCCGATCGCGGCCGCCGCGTTCATCGCCGAGTCCACCGGTGGCTCGGGGTACATCATCCCGGGTCTCGTCGGCGCCGCGGTAGCGTACGCGGTGGCGGGCAAGACCTCGATCTCCTCGAGCCAGCGCTGGCGGCGCGAGTCGCGGCTCGACCGCATGCTGGGGATCCGCGTGAGCGACATCATGACGCGGGACGTCATCGGCGTGCCCGAGAACATCACGTTGCGTGACTTCGTCAGCGACTACGTCGTCCGCCTGCGCCATAAGTCGTTCCCGGTGATGGACGGCAAGCACCTTATCGGCATCATCGGGCTTTCCGACGTGAACAAGTTCACCGCCGAGGAGCGCGGGTCTGTCCTGGTCTCCGAGGTCGTCGTACGCGACGTCGCCACGGCCCTGCCGGGCGATACCGTGCGCCGCGTCGTCGAGATCATGACCGAGGGAGACTTCGATCGCGTGCCGATTCTGGAGTCTGGGGACTCGGACCGGGTCGTGGGCGTGGTGTCCTCCACCGACATCGTCACGCTCGACGGCATCCTCGAACCCGCGCAGGGCGCGAACGCGTAGCGGCGCTACCGCGCGATACGCTTACGCCACCCGGCTAGTCGACCCGGGTCGATCCCAAGACGATAGCCGATGATCACCGCGAGATTCGTGAGCGTCGCCCGCAGAAGACCGTGATCACCCCATGCTCGCGCAGATGTCGTCGCCCGCTGCGGCAGGGTCACGACGTGTCCGAAGCGCTTGAGGCGGCGCGCGAACTCGAAGTCCTCCATCGTCGGCAGATCCGGAAACCCGCCGATCTACTCGAAGGTGTCGCGGCTCACGAAGAGCGCCTGGTCGCCCCAGGGAGCC
>CAZGNF010000140.1:0-5881 GCA_964527045.1 uncultured Coriobacteriaceae bacterium
ATAAGAGACAGGATGGACCAGATCAACTCGCAAATGGCCGAGAGCGGTATGTCCATCGACTTCAACAACTTCAAGCCGGAGGACATCGACGAGCTCATCGAAGCGCTCCGCGAGATGGAAGTGAACGTCGACGGCGCCAAGGGCGAGAAGGTGCGCGTCTACGCCGAGTAGGGCGAGCGCAAGCACGACAATTCGACGGGCCGAGCGAACTGCTCGGCCCGTCTTTGTGTGCGCAAGAGTCGCGAGAAGAAAGTTGTTGACACATCAGAGCATCACGTGTCAGAATGAGCTGACACGTGAGGAGGAAACATGACGGACGACCGAACCGGTGACCAGCTGCTCCAGATGCTGAGCGCCCTTGCAAACCCTCATCGGTTGCGGATCCTCTCGGCATTGAGAGACCGCGAGAGCTACGTCAGTGAGTTGGCGCGGGAGCTCGGGATCGGACGGCCGCTACTGCACATGCACCTGCAAGTACTGGAAAAGGCGGGGCTCGTGGTCGGACGCCACGAGATCTCTGAGGATGGAAAAGCGCTTCGCTTCTTCACGGTGACGGAATTCGACGAGCATCTGACGCCAGAGCGCATCACTGCCGCGACGAAGACCCTTACCGCCGAGAGCGAAACACAAGGAAGGAGCAAGTAATGGAATGGCTTGATGGATCGTTGGGGTTCGTTGTCGTGATCTTGGTCTTCTTCGCTGTCGCAACGGCCGGCTTGCCGTCGCACCGGCGGCACCCGATCAAGATGGCCGAGATCAAGGCCGGCAGCGGCGAGCAGTTTGAGGCGCTCAACGCCGAGTACAACAAGCTCGCGCAGGAGACGCGCGAGGCACAGGCAACCATGCAGACCGATATTGCGGCGATCCGCACGTCGGTTGAGTCGATAGAGAAGATGATGAGAGATGTCGGATAGCAGAACTGTCAATGCGATCGGCGACCGTAAGGCCGCAAGAACCATCGGCGTGCTTTACATCCTCGGTACCGTTGCGGGAGTCGCGTCTGCCTTTCTGCTGCCGTCGATGTCCGGTTCGGACGGCCTCGCGCAGATCGCCGCAAACCGCACTGCTGTGATCGCGGGTACGCTGCTTGTGCTCACCATGGGCTTCGCACTGTCAGCACTCTCCGCGGTCTTCTATCCGATCGGCCGTCGCTTCAGCGAATCGCTTTCGATGGGCTACGTGATCTTCCGCGGCGCGCTTGAGGGAATGCTGTACGTGGTCGGCGCGTTCATCCTGCTCCTGCTCACCGCGTTGAGTGCAACGCCCTCCGCCTCAGCTCCGGCCGCGACCGTGCTGCAGGCCGGGTACGGGGTGGTGTGGAACCAGCTGCTCGCACTGCCGTTCCTCGTTGGCGCTTCCATGTTCTACTGGGTGCTCTTCCGCTCGCGACTTGTTCCTCGCTGGCTCACCGTTTGGGGCTTGGTCGGTATCGCACTCTACCTCGCGGCGCCTCTCGCTCAGATGGCCGGTCTCAATCTCGACATCCTGATGGCCCCGCTCGCGCTGCAGGAGATGGTGCTCGCGGTGTGGCTCATCGTGAAGGGCTTCAACCCGGCCGCGATCACTGCCGAGAAGTCGCACGTGCAGGCAACCTCGCGGCAGCTCGACGTCAGCCTGGGGGCCGTGTGATGGACAGCGCATTCTTCGTCCCGATCGCCACGATGCTTGGCGGGCTCGGCACGTGGGTCGCGTACCTGATCGCTCGCGGAATCAGCGCGACCGTGAAGGCCTGGCCCGCGCAGGTCCCGGCGGGAGTGGCCCTCGTAGCCGGCGGACTGATCGCCTTCTCGGCGTACGCTTGATTCAAGGCTGAGGGACCGGCCGTGGGCCAGGTCGTACGGTTTGGGTTGCTGCTCGTGCTCGGGGGGTTTGCGTACTGGAAGGTCGGGGCTCCGGCCGCGCTCGTGCTGCTGGCTGCAGCGGTTGTGCCCGGCGTGCTTGGCGTTATGGCGTTCACGGGGTAGCGAGGCGTAGGCCCGCTACAAGAAAGAAGTGAGTGGCATGTCTTCGAAGATCACCGATCGCCTGGAGCGGAAGACCGTCGCCAGGATCACGGGTGGGCTCTACGTCACGTACATCCTGGCGATGATCCTGGCCGACGTGCTGGGGCACATCGGCCGAGGTACTGTGGAGCAGGTCTACCAGGCGATCGTCACGAACCCCGCGTCGTTCCGAGCCGGGATCGTCGTGAACCTCTTCTCGGCGTTCTTGTTCCTTGCGGTCGCGTGGGGGCTCTATGTGTTGCTGCGGCCGGTCGACAAGAACCTTGCGCTGCTCTTCCTGATGCTCAACGCGGTGGGCGTTGCGATACATTGCGTGAGCTCGTTCCCGCTTATCTCGGCGCTGCTGCAAGGGGACGCTGCCAGCGGCATGCAGGCCTTCTCCGCGGCGCAGCTGGAGGGGATGGCGCGCCTGTCGATCAACACGTACAAGACCGGCTTTGTTGCGGCCCAGCTGTTCTTCAGCATGTGGCTCTTCCCGCTTGGGTATCTGGTGTACAAGTCCAAGTTCCTGCCGCGGTTCCTCGGCGTCTTGCTGATGCTCGACGGAATCGGCTGCATGATCTGGTTCCTCCAGGGCATTCTGGCGCCGGCAATGCGCGCAATCACGTACCCCGGGCTTGCGGTAAGCTTCGTTGCCGAGTTCGGACTGGCACTCTGGCTGCTTATCATGGGAGCGAAGGCTACGGCAGCCACCTAAGCGCGCGTCTTCGGCTAGCTGATGACAATTCGACGGGCCGAGCTATCTGCTTGGCCCGTCTTTGTGTGCCGAGCGATCGCGAGATGATGTCAGAGCGTCGCGCTAGACTTGCCGAGGACAGTGCGGTGTCAGTCGAAACGCATGGGGGGATCATGTCTTACTCTGACGCATCGGCCGCGGTGGGCCGCGACAGCGATCCGACGCCGGTATTCTATTCATCGAAGCAACTCCACGTGACCGGTATGAAGATCGTCGCGGGCAGTGGTGTCTACCCGCTATCGGCAATTGCCAACTTCGAACTGCAGGGGCGAGGGGTTGGCTTCCTGTTCGAGGTCCTCAAACTGGGCGCGGTGGGGCTGGCGACGATGGTCGGGGCCGCGTTCGTTGGCAGGATGGCGGCGCCGAACGACACGGAGACCGCGTGGTGGATGGTCGGGGTCGGCGTGGTCGGAGCGATGGTCCTTCTCCTGGCGTGCCTCGAGGTCGTTCGGTACCTACGCGAGAAGACCCTCCACGTCCGCTTCGTGTCCGGGGACAACATGAAGGTGTCAACATGGGACCGGGAAGAGGCGTGGGCGATGCATGATGCCGTCGAAAAGGCGCTCACGTACAGCATCAACCAGACCGCACGTCCCACCTCGGTGGCCGACGAGATCGCCAAACTCTCCGAACTCAGGAGCCGAGGCGCCATCACGGACGAGGATTGGTTGCGCGCCAAGGATCTCTTCCTCGGTAAGCAGCACAGCGCTCAAGAGCTTGCGATTGCGCAGTTGCAGCAGCTGTTCGAGCTGCGCAAGACGGGCGTGCTGTCAGAATCCGAGTTCAACATGAAGAAGTGGGATGTGCTGGCCAGGGAGTAGGCACCGTTCTCGGCGGACTTACGGTATGGTCAGTGCTCGAACTGCTGGAGGCCGACCGCCAAGGAGCGACTGCGAGTGACCGAGAACTTCGATCTGGATGTGCTTGCCGCGCGCGCTGCGCTTGGGCGCTGCGAGCCCGACCCGGTGCTGGCCGAGCGCGGAATTCCGCTTCCCGGCCGGAGCCAGGCAGCATGGACGTTGCTTGAGCTCTACATCGGCGACATCGCCTCAGGGAAGCTCGGTGCCGAGGAAGGCATGCGCCTTATCGGCGACGAGGTGATTCGGCCGGCGGGTATGGCGTACAGCATGTACAAGAAGCCGGGCGAGTCACACGACATCGGCGCGCTGCTCGCGCTTGAGGACGAGTATGACGACATCCGACGCCACGAACTGCGCGCCGGAAGCGCTGACCGGCGCCGACCGGGCGTGGACGCGCGGGTGGTTCTAGAAGCTCGCGAGTGGATGGAGCGCAACGCCGGCGGGGGCGGCGCGCCAAAGCTCTTCTGATTCCGCAGCTATCGGCTACTTGCCTGTGCGACCGAGCCAGGGCACCAGCACTGGCGTCTTCCGCTTGTACTCCTCGTAATCGTCCTGGCCACCCCAGCGTTCCTCGGCGCTCTTCTCAAGCAGCGGGACGCCGCTCACTCTCGTGAGGAGCAGATACACGAATACGGGCGAGATGAGCGTCGCGTAACCCCAGCCGCTCAGGATGGGGAAGGCGATGATCGCGACGCCGGTCCACAGCACGATCTCGCCGAAGTAGTTGGGATGACGGGAAAGCGCCCACAGACCCGAGTTGATGAAGCGGCCCTTGTTGGCCGGGTCGGCGCGGAAGCGACCTTTCTGGCGATCGGCAGTGGCCTCGATCCCGAAGCCGATCGCCCACACGCCGAGTCCGACGATCGCGAAGACGTCGAGTCCCCCGGCCCCGCCGCTGACGGCGCCGAGCGCGGCGGCCAGTGTGAGGCTCACCCACAACCCCTGGAGCGTCCACGTCATGAGGAAGTCCGGGAGCGACTGCTTGATGGAGTCGAAGCGCACGTCCTTTCCTGCCCGGCGCACACGCCTGAAGAGGAAGGTCCCGAGGCGTCCGGCCCACACGATCACGAGGGCCAGCAGCAGCAGCGAGCGAGCCTCGACATCACCGCTGGCGAACACTGCGAACGCCATCACAGAGACGTACGTGACAGCTCCTGTGATATCGAAGTAGCGCTCGGTATGCAGCAGGAACGACGGGACGAACACCAACCACTGCACGAGGAACGCGAGTCCCACGGCGATCGCGAAGACGGGCGCGCCGCCAATGGTGGCGCCACCTTGAGAGCCCGCCCACGCGACGGCGGCCCCGATCGCAACGGCCGCAATGATGGCCACAACGGCCCGTGCGGTTCCACGCTTCTCGGCCATGGTGTCTCCCTTTCGGATTTCGGCTCGCCGTGCGGGCAGTTAGCTTGCTTAAGTGCATGGAAATATTCTACAAGTGAATACATCGTCCCGATTGGAGTGGCGCATGGCAGTCCGCATCGTGACCGATTCAGCTAGCAGCATCAGCAAAGCGGACAGAGATCGGCTTTCAATAACGACTATTCCCCTCTTGGTGTTTCTTGATGGTCGACCTATTCCGGAAGCTCAACTGTGCGCGCCGGACTTCTCGGAGTGGCTCGCTGGCTTGACCGAGCTCCCCCGCACGTCGCAGCCGTCGCCGGAGGACTTCGCCGCAGCGTTTCGGCCGCTCGTCGACGGCGGCGACGAGGTGCTCGCCGTGCTTATCTCGGCGGGTATGAGCGGCACAGTGCAGTCGGCCTCGCTCGCCGCAGCGATGGTTCGCTCCGAGCGCCCGGACGCGCGCATCGAGGTCGTGGACAGCCGCTCGAACAGCATGGAGGAGGGCTTCGCGGTGCTTGCCGCCGCCGAGGCCGCCGCCGCCGGGAAGCCGCTCGCCGAGTGCGTTCGTGCAGCCACCGAGACGACTCGGCGCACGCGCTTCCTCTTCACGCCACAGAGCCTGGAGTACCTGCGTCGCGGCGGGCGAATCTCGGCAGCAGCGGGCCTTCTCGGCGTGGCGCTGAAGATCGCCCCCATCCTCACTGCCGAGAAGGGCGCGACCGGTGTGGCAGGCGCGGCGAGGAACACCCGGAACGCATGGGCGAAAATCGGCACGCTTATGCGCCGTGACGTGGCGAAGTACGGCCTGAGGCAGGTCGCCGTGCAGTACTTCGGCACAAGCGAGGATGCTGAGCGCTTCGTGGCCGAGGTCGTTGGGCCGATCGTGGATCGCGAGGTGCCTATTGTGCCGCTGCACCCGGTCGTCGGCCTGCACG
>CAZGNF010000141.1:0-5809 GCA_964527045.1 uncultured Coriobacteriaceae bacterium
TCATCCTCGAGGTCGGTGCCGACAAGGTCGCCGAAACCGCGACGAAGATGGGTATCTCGACCCCGATCACCGCAGTCCCGGCAATCGCGCTCGGCGGACTCAAGGAAGGCGTCACGCCGCTTGAGATGGCTTCGGCGTATGGCACGCTCGCGAACGGCGGCGTGAATATCGCGCCTCACGCGATCCTTGAAGTGAAGGATGCGAGCGGCACGATTCTCGAGAACAACATCCCTAAGGGCACGCAAGCGATCCCAGCCGACGTCGCCTACCTGACGACCGATATCCTCAAGGGTGTTCTGAGTGTGGGCACGGGCAAGACGGCCCGCCTCGGCAGACCTGCGGCCGGCAAGACAGGCACCACCCAGCAGTACCGTGATGCGTGGTTCTGCGGGTACACGCCCGACCTGGTAGCCTCGGTTTGGGTCGGGTATGCGGACTCCCAGAAGGAGATGCTTTCGGTCCACGGCAAGAAGGTGACCGGCGGCTCATTCCCCGCGGAGATCTGGGCCGACTTCATGAAGGCTGCACTCAAGGACACGCCCGCCAACGAATTCAAGCAACCCAAGGGGCTCACCTCGGCCAAGATATGCCTGGAGTCCGGACAGAAGGCCGGGGAGTTCTGCACCAAGACAGGCCGAGGGCTGTTCCTCAGTGACGTTGTGCCGGGCGCCTGCGAGCTGCACAAAGCGCCGGTCAACCCGACGATTCCTGACCTCGTCGGCATGACGAAGGAGGCGGCGCTCGCCCTGCTCAAGAAGCTCGCGCTGCTCTTCCAGGTCGAAGAGAAGGAGTACCCCGATATCGCTGCGGGCATCGTTGCCGAGCAAACCCCAAAGAGCGGAAGCGTGGCGACCACGCAAACAGTCGTGACCGTGATCGTGTCCAAGGGAGTTGCGGCGAATCAAGCCCCAACTGCTGCGTTCTCATTCAGCCCCACCTTGCCGAAAGCAAACGACAAGATCACGTTCGATGCCTCGGCATCCACCGATGACGGCACGATCGCCAAATACTCATGGGAATTTGGAGACGGGACACCGATCACCAACGGCAAGACGGTGACGCACGCGTACAAGGCGGCCGGTACCTACACCGTGGTCCTCTGGGTCACCGATGACAAAGGGCAGGCAGCGAGTCTGACTCAGACGGTCCAGGTCAAATAGCGCTACCGGACACCGCGGAAGAAGTGCCCGCTTGTGGCCGGTTCAGCGATTGCCTCGGTCGGCGGCACTTCCCCACCCGCGACCTGCCGGAGTACTGAGGCCATCGCAGCAGTCACAGAAGCCGCTTCTGCGGGCGTCTCAGTTGTCATCTCAAGCCGGATCCCTGCCACACCGGTGGCCAGCACCTCGTCAAGGGCACGGCTCAGATCGAGTGTCACCGCATTGAACACATGCGATCGTCCAGCGCTGTCTGTCCTGACCGGGAACTCGTAACCCTTCTGGTCACGCAACCACCACAGACTGCGCCGACGAATGCATGTCGCACACGACGTGCTGCACTCCCCCGCGGCCTGCAGGATGCAGTGCTCGCTCACCATCAGTTCCAGCCGGCCATAGACAAGCGCACCGACCGGAACGGGCGACCGATGTGCAACGTCCTTCAGGCGCGCACCAGTCAACTCGGGAGATGCCCATACGAACGTGGCCCCGGCGTCTGCGAGCACCGCAGCTGACCACGGGTTCGTCACGTTCAGCGGCCAGTCTGCGTGCACTCCTGAGGGCGCGCCCGATGCGTCGGATAGCTCACCCAGGGTTCCAACCGCCACAGCCGCAGCATGTGCCCGCCAACGATGCAGCGATTCCATTTCTTCTGCATGGGCGACTCGGGGCAGAAGTGGCACCACGCCCTCGGGCAGCGACGCGAACTCGTCGCTCGCGGTGACCCGCAGGAGCGCCAGCGACGCACCGGCAGCCAGACATGCCACGGCGGTCGCTTCGTCCCAGACACTGACGACGAGTTCGGGCGACCGGGAGGGCGAGCCCGCAGCGAGCGCCGGCGGTCGAGGGGTGACGGGTTCACGATCGCTCCACGAGGTTAGACGCGCTGCATCAAGCGCATCGAGGGCAGCTCGGCGCACCTTGTGCAGTGTCGAGAAACCGATGCCCACGCCGTGCTCCAGGTCGATGTCCCAGCGATCGACCGCGTAGCCCGATCCGCCAACGCGACCCACGTGCTCGATCACCTCGTCGAGCGTGACCGGCTTCGTCCGGGCGAGCTCGACGACAGGACCTTCCGCAAACACGGACGTGGCTCCGACGCGTGCACCGATTCTGAGTGGAGCGCCGGCCTTAAGCCGCACGGACATGTCGACCGGCGTGGCTCGATGATCGACCGCCGCACCTCCCGTGAACGTGCGCCGAGCGGCTTCGAGCATGGCCGCGTTGGCCACGCGAAAGACCCGATCCCCTTCGGCTACCTGTTCTTCGAGGTTCAGGCGCACGCGGGCGCCAGCAGGAGCGCTCATTACACGCCCCTCCCCGATTCTCATTTCACCGACTCGCTGCGCGCTGCGCCCGCGAGAAGTCCAGAACTGGATGGTGTCCGCAGCGTCCATCGCACGATCGAGCGCGACCTCGGCCCAGCCCGGCCCCGCGTCGACCACGCGTCCAACCGGCACACCGCGGTTATTTGGGCGCGAGTAACTCATCATCTCGTTGCCAGCCGTGCCAAGCAGATACGCATCAGTGAAACCCCGGCTGAACGCTTCCTCCAGAAGCGCCCACTCACCGGTGGTGACAGCGAAGTTGTCCGGATCGGCGATGGCACGATCGAGCGCGGCACGGTAGACGCCCACCACGATCGCAACGTACTCCGGCGCCTTCATGCGACCCTCGATCTTGAGTGCAGCCACACCGGCCCGCACAAGCGCCGGAAGGTGCGCGATCCCTGCCGCATCCTTCGGCGAGAGCACATGCCTTCCCGGCGTAGCGACCGCTGCGCCGTCCTCGGCGACAAGGTCGTACTGCAACCGACACGGCTGAGCGCACAGGCCGCGGTTGGCGGAGCGCCCACCGATAGCCGATGACATCAGGCACTGACCCGAATACGAGAAGCACAGTGCGCCGTGTATGAAGGACTCGACCTCGACCGTGGAGTCCGCGACGATTCGCGCGATCTCGTCAACCGAAACCTCACGGGCGAGCGTGACGCGAGCGACACCCATACTCGCAAGCACGTTAACAGTGCCGGGATCATGAGCATCGATCTGCGTCGAAGCGTGAACGCGGACGTGCGGCATGCTCCCGCGGAGCGCGCGCAGAAGGCCGATGTCCTGGACGATGACCGCGTCGATTCCGGCGACCCACGCCTGGTCGATCAGACGTAGCGCCTCAGACATCTCCTCCGGAAGAATGAGAACATTCGCGGTGAGATAGACGTGTACGCCACGCAGATGAGCGAACCTGCACCCGGTCGCGAGCGTCTCAAGGTCGAAGTTCTCGGCTCCCCGGCGCGCGTTAAGCTCTCCCAGGCCGAGGTAGACCGCGTCGGCCCCGTTGTTGACAGCGGCAACAAGCGCATCAGGATTACCGGCAGGCGCAAGGAGTTCAGGTAGTGGCCGTTCGGGCATGTGGGCCTCTCGCTAACGACGGTTGTGCCCGAGAAGTATACACCGAGACATTCTCTATCCCGCGAGGCGGCGTTACGCAACTGTGATGCCTACGACCTGGCAAAATGCCTCCCCGTAGGGCAGAATAGACCGTTGAACGGAAGGAGCCGTCTTGTCTCGACGCAGTCGTCTGCGGCGTCATCATCCTAAGCACGCTGTCGGCCGCATACTTGTTGGCGGCATCGCTGCCATACTCGTTGTCACAGTCGTGCTCGCAGGCGGCGGCACAGCGGTGGCCTTCGGGCTTGCAGCAAGCTGGCTCACGGACCTGCCGAGCGTTACCGATCCGGCGGCGTTCGCCGTCGCGCAAACCACCAAGATCTACTCGGCGGACGGCAAGCTGCTGGCGAACCTCTATCTTGAGAACCGCCAGGTAGTGCCGCTTGAGGAGATCTCTCCTTTCCTCCAGCACGCCGTCGTGTCCGTTGAGGATGAGCGGTTCTACAAGCACAAGGGCTTCGACACCGTGGGCATCGTGCGTGCGGCATTCACGAACCTGGCAGCTGGCGGTGTCGAGGAAGGCGCCTCGACGATCACCCAGCAGATCGTCAGGAACACCGTGCTCTCTGCCGAGCGAACCGAGATCTCCTACAAGCGCAAGGTTCGTGAGGCGTACCTCGCCTACGAACTCGAGAAGGTGATGTCGAAAGACGAGATCCTCTCGATGTACCTGAATACCGTCTACTACGGCGAGGGCGCCTACGGCGCTGAGTCGGCCGCACTCACGTTCTTCAACAAGCACGCCAAGGATCTCACCGTCGCCGAAGCTGCACTGCTCGCGGGCCTCCCCCAGCAGCCGAGCCGCCTTTCGCCGTACGAGAACCTCGAAGGCGCAGTCGCTCGGCGTCAATGGGTGCTCAAGAAGATGCAGGAGAACGGCTACATCGACGCGGCGCAGTACGAAGAGGCGGCAGCCGAAGAAGTGAAGCTCGAACGAGCCCCGAACATGAACGAGAACGGCGTCTACGCGGCTCCGTATTTCGTCGCGTACGTCAAGAAGGTGCTCCAGGACGAATTCGGAACATCACTGGTATTCAAGGGCGGCCTCAAGGTCTACACCTCGCTCGACACCAAAATGCAGACGCTCGCCGAGAACTCGGTGCGCAATGTACTCAACTTGAAGTCCGATCCGGACGCCGCGCTCGTCGCCATCGACCCGCTCACCGGCAACGTGAAGGCGCTCGTTGGCGGCAGAGACTGGAACACGAACAAGTTCAACTTCGCGACACAGGCCCGTCGTCAGCCAGGGTCGTCGTTCAAGATGTTCACGCTCGTCACCGCACTCGAGTCGGGGATGCCCCCCCGTCGCATGCTCGATTCGTCATCCCCGGCAGTCATCCAGACAGGTGGCAAGCCGTGGGTTGTCAGCAACGCGGAGGGCGGAGGCGGCAAGGGATACATCACCCTTCAGGCCGCGACCGTCGGCTCGGTAAACACGGCGTACGCGCGCCTTGCGAAGGAGCTGAGCCCCGAGAAGATCGTCAAGACGGCGAAGAGAATGGGCATCACGACGCACCTTGAGCCGTATCTCTCGATCACGCTCGGCAGCCAGGAAGTGACGCCGCTTGAGATGGCATCGGCCTACGGAACTCTTGCGAACCAGGGCAAGCACTTCCCGCCGACCGCCGTGACCAAGGTGGTCGACGCCGGCGGCAAGACGATTCTCGAGGCGAGCACTGAGGGCTCACAGGCGATCAGCAAGGAAGTCGCGTACGCAGCCGTGAGCATCATGAAGGGCGTCATCACCGGTGGAACCGCGACCCGCGCAAACATCGGTCGACCTGCTGCTGGCAAGACCGGAACAACGCAAGACTACCGAGATGCTTGGTTTGTCGGCTTCACCCCGCAGCTGGTGTGCTCGGTCTGGATGGGCTACACGCCGGAGCGCCCGATGCGTAACGTGCACGGACGCAAGGTCTTCGGTGGTACATGGCCGGCACAGATCTGGCATGATTTCATGGGCGCCGCACTCAAGAACGAGCCCAAACTGAACTTCAAGAGCGCGTCATCACCAAAGTACACATGGAAATCTGAGTGGGATATCCCCATCACCCAGGTGCCGAAGGTCGTCGGAGTTGCCGAGGCAGGAGCCATCGCAGCACTCGAAAAGGCGAAGTTCGTGCCCGAGATCACGTACGCCTTCAGCCCGACCGTGTTGAAGGGACGCGTTATCAGCCAGACGCCGGCCGCCGGTGCCAAGGC
>CAZGNF010000142.1:0-5783 GCA_964527045.1 uncultured Coriobacteriaceae bacterium
AGGTGCTCATACTCGCCGACGAGACCGCCGAGCCTGCATTCGTGGCGATCGACCTCATGGCGCAGGCCGAGCATGACCCGAAGGCTGCGACGTACCTGGTCACAACGGATGCGGACCTGCCCGACGCTGTCGACGAGGCACTCGAGATCCTGCTGGAGGATTCCTCTCGCGCGGATGTGATTCGCCGTTCGCTCACCGACAATGGCGTCGTCATCATCTGCCCGGACGTGGACGTCGCGATCGACGCCGCGAATCTCGTTGCGCCCGAGCACCTGGAAGTCATGATGGCCGAGCCGCTGGAGTTGCTCGGCAGCATCCGCAACGCAGGGGCGATCTTCCTCGGCCCGTGGACGCCGGAGAGCGTCGGCGACTACGTTGCCGGCCCCAATCACGTGCTGCCCACCGGCGGGACAGCGAGATTCTCAAGCCCGCTCTCCGTCGACGATTTCCTCAAGAAGTCCTCGGTGCTGAGCTACTCGCTTGAAGGACTCGAGATGGACGGCCCCACCGTTATGACGATCGCCCAGGCTGAGGGACTCGAAGCGCACGCTCGTGCGGTCGGGCTGCGGCTTGCGATGGCGTACGGGCTCGACGATGACGAGGAGGCGTAGATGGACCGCCTGAGGCCGCCTCGCAAGGAGCTTGAAGCGCTCACGCCGTACGACGCGAAGGACGTCCGTGCCGATGTGATGCTGGCAAGCAACGAGAACCCGCTCAACCTCCCCGGTGAGCTCCTTGAGAAGCTCTCCGAGCTGACCGCTCGCATCCCGTACAACCGCTATCCCGATCCGCTCGCTGGCAAGCTGCGCGAGATGATCGCCGAGGCGAACGGCCTTGAGCCCGGCAACGTGCTCGTAGGCAACGGCGGCGACGAGCTCATCTTCGACCTGCTCCTCGCGTGGGGAGGTCCAGGTCGCAAACTGATAGACCTGCCGCCGACGTTCGCGATGTACGGCATCGACGCCGAGGTTACCGGCACCGAGGTCATCCGCATCCCGCGTGTCGAGGACTTCTGCATCGATGGTGATGCCCTGCTCGAGCGTCTCAAGCCCGGCGACGTCGACATCGTGATGATCGCCAACCCGAACAACCCCACCGGCACGCTCGCCTCGGAAACGCTCCTCATCGACGTGCTCAACTCGACAGACGCGCTCGTGCTCGTGGACGAGGCGTACTTCGAGTTCTCGCGCCACACGATGCGTCCGCACATGTCGCGACACCCCAACCTCGTCATACTGCGGACGTTCTCCAAAGCGTTCTCGCTCGCCGGCCTGCGCGCGGGCTATCTGCTCGCGCACGAAGACGTCATCTGCGAGCTCACCAAAGTGCGGCAGCCGTACTCGGTCAACCGCTTCAGCCAGGTGGCGGCACAGCTCGTGTTCCGCGAGCGTCCGGTCTTCGAAGCCGGCATCAGCCAGCTCCTGCGCCAGCGTGACATGCTTGTGCATGGGCTCTCGGCGCTTGATGAGGTCACCGTCTATCCTTCCGAGGCGAACTTCGTGCTCTTCAAGGTGGCGCATGCCTCGGCGGTCTGGCGCGACCTGCTTCACGAACACTCGGTGCTCATTCGGGATTTCTCCCGCGCGCCGGGACTGGAGGACTGCCTACGCGTGAGCGTGGGGACGGAGGAAGAGGTCGGCCGGTTCCTCGCTGGCATGGACGAGATCCTCTCACGCCGCCACGCAAGCGACCACTTCGGCGTTGCGGCAACGGCGTCACGGCACCTCGGGGAAGGGAAGTAGCGTGGGACGCACCGCGACACTGACGCGAACGACACGCGAGACGGACATCACGATCGGGCTCGATCTTGACGGCACCGGGACGACGACCGTCGCCACCGGCGTGCCGTTCTTCGACCACATGCTCGAAGCGTTCGGGCGCCACGCGCTGCTCGATCTGAACGTCCGCGCAACCGGCGATCTCGCGGTCGACGCCCACCACACCGTGGAGGACGTCGGCATCGTGCTCGGCTCTGCTGTAGCGCAGGCGCTCGGCGACCGTGCCGGCATCCGGCGTTTCGGCTCGGCTGTTGTGCCGATGGACGAGGCGCTCGTGCTCGCGGCCATCGACATCTCTGGCCGAGGGCAGCTCCACTATGCCGTCGAAACCCCGATCGAGGTCATCGGCACGTTCGATACGACGCTCGCCAAGGAGTTCCTCATCGCGTTCGCCAGCAACGCCGGCATCACGCTGCACGTGATGGCGTTCGCGGGTGAAAATGCGCACCACATCATCGAAGCGGCGTTCAAGGCGGTCGCGCGTGCGCTTGCCGAGGCGGTCTCGCTCGATCCGCGCGTCACCGGCGTGCCCAGCACGAAGGGCTCCCTGTGATCGCGATCATCGACTACAAGATGGGCAACCTGAGGAGCGCGCAGAAGGGCTTCGAGCACGCCGGGGTCCGCGACGTCGTCGTGACCGACGACGCCGAGGTCGTTCGCGCGGCCGACGGAATCGTGCTGCCGGGCGTCGGCGCGTTTCGCGACGCGAGCGCGAACCTCAAGGCGAGCGGCCTCAAGGAACTGCTCCTCTCGCGTGTTGCCGAGGGCACGCCGTTTCTCGGCATCTGCCTTGGGATGCAGCTGCTGGCGTCTGTCGGGCTCGAAGACGGCGAGTGGGAGGGTCTGGGTATCGTCCCGGGCACCTGCGAGCGGCTCCCGGGCGGCGTGAAGATCCCGCACATCGGGTGGAACACTGTGGCGTACCCTCGCGCAAGTCGGCTGTTCGACGGCATTCCGCCCGAGACGGCGTTCTACTTCGTGCACTCGTATCGTCTCCTGCCGAGCGATCCTTCTTGTATCATCGGCAGCACGGAGTACGGCGTGTCGTTTGCGGCCGCCGTGCAGACCGGTTCGGCGTATGCCGTGCAGTTCCATCCCGAGAAGTCCTCGGACATGGGGCTTCGGCTGCTTGCGAATTTCGGCGCAATCGTCACCGAAGGGGGCCCGCGATGATCGTCTTCCCGGCTATCGACATCCTCGATGGCAAGGCCGTACGGCTGCTGCAAGGCCGGCTCGACGCCGTCACCGTGTACAACGACGATCCGGTGGATCAGGCCCGGAAGTGGATCGACCAGGGCGCCGAGTGGCTCCACGTCGTGGACCTTGACGGCGCTGTCACCGGCGAGGCGAAGAACATCGAGTACCTGGAGCGCATCGCCGCGCTTGGCACACCCGTGCAGACCGGCGGCGGGCTGCGCTCCATGGAGATGCTCGACCGCCTCGACGCCATCGGCGTCCGACGTATGGTGCTCGGCACCGCGCTTGTCACACAGCCTGCGCTTGTCTCGGAAGCGTGCGAGCGCTTCGGCGGGTCCATCGTTGCTGGCATCGACGCCCGCGACGGCAAGGTCGCGATCCAGGGCTGGCGACAGGGGACCGAGTACGGCGTGCTGGAGCTCATCCGCGAGCTGGAGCTGCTCGGCGTGAAGCGGCTCGCGTACACCGACATCAGCAAGGACGGCATGCAGACAGGCGTGAACTACGGTGCGTACCGCGCGCTTGCGGGACAGATCGACATCCCGATGACCGCGTCCGGTGGCGTGTCCGCGCTTGATGACATCGCCGATCTCTACACGCTCGGGTTGCAGCTTGAGGGGGTCATCGTGGGCAAAGCGCTCTACGAGGAGTCGTTCACGCTTGCCGATGCGATCCGTGTCGGTCACGGCGATGAGGTGTAGCGCGTGCTCATGAAGCGCGTCATCCCGTGCCTCGACGTCCACGAAGGACGCGTGGTCAAGGGCGTCAACTTCATCAACCTGCGCGACGCGGGCGACCCTGTCGAGCTTGCTGCCGCCTACGACAAAGAAGGCGCCGACGAGCTCGTCTTCCTCGACATCACAGCTACGCATGAAGAGCGTCCGCTTATGCTCGAGGTGGCGCGCCGCACTGCCGAGGAGGTCTTCATCCCGTACACCGTTGGCGGCGGTATGCGCACGGCTGCCGACATCAGGGCGATGCTCTCGGCGGGGTGCGACAAGATTTCCATGAACTCGGCGGCCGTCGCGGCACCCGAGCTCATCACCGAGACCAGCCGCATCTACGGTTCGCAGTGCATCGTCGTCGCCATAGACGCCCGGCGTGTGCCGGGCTCGTCGCGCTGGGAGGTCTTCGTCTCAGGAGGGCGCACGAATACCGGGCTCGACGCGGTCGCTTGGGCCGAGGAGGCGGAGCGCCTCGGCGCCGGCGAGATCCTGCTTACGAGCATGGACCGCGACGGCACCAAGGACGGCTTCGACATCGATCTCACCCGCGCCGTGACGCGCACGGTGAACATCCCGGTCATCGCAAGCGGCGGTGCGGGCGAACTCGACGACTTCGCCGAAGTGATCATCGAAGCCGACGCTGACGCCGTGCTGGCCGCAAGCGTCTTCCACTTCGGTCAGTTCTCGGTGCACCAGGTGAAAGAATCAATGGCCGAGCACGGCGTTCCGGTGAGGTTGTGAGCATGCGCCCGATGCGTCGATACGACCACTGCATGCCCGCCGAGGAGACCGAAGCGTTCCTCAGCCAGGCGGAGGTGCTGCGACTGGGGATGACGGACGAGGATGGCCCGTACGTGGTGCCCGTCAACTTCGGGTACGCCGACGGCGTCATCTACGTGCACGGACCCGGTGAGGGCAGGCGCCTCGACGCGATCGCCGTCAACCCGCGCGTATGCTTCGAGGCCGACGAGTGCGAGATCATCCCGGCCGATCGCCCCTGCGGGTTCACAGCTCGCTTCAAGAGCGTTATCGGGTACGGCAGTGCGCGTGTGCTGGCCACTTCTGCCGAGAAGCGCACCGGCCTTGATGTCATCATGCGGCAGTACGGCAGCACCGGCGACGGTATCCCCGACGCCACGCTTCGCCGCACCACGGTCGTCGCCATCGAGATCGAGTCGATGCAGGGCAAGTGGCACAACCAGCCCGGCGCAGGGGAGTGTGACTGACATGGAGCTGCCCGAACTGACCTTTGACGAGCGCGGACTCATTCCCGCAGTCGTGCAACAGTACGACACCCTCGAGGTCTTGATGGTCGCCTGGATGAATGCCGAGGCGCTTCGCCGTACGATCGAGAGCGGTCGCACCTGGTTCTGGAGCCGTTCGCGCCAGGAGTTCTGGAACAAAGGCGAGACCTCGGGACACATTCAGGTCGTGAAAGAGATCCGCTACGATTGCGACGCCGATACCCTTCTCGTGCTGGTCGACCAGACCGGCGCAGCCTGCCACACCGGCGCGCGCAGTTGCTTCTACCGCACGATGTTCCCGGCGCCGGAAGACGGCACCGCGACCGCAGATGAGAACACCGATAGCGTACCGCTGTCGTGACAGATGAGGAGCGCAGCATGACCACGGATCCGCTCGGCACACCGACGCCGGTCGAACAGCCCCATATCGGCTCCGTACTTGAAGAGATCTTCACGGTCCTCGAGTCGCGAAAGGCCGAGTTGCCCGAGGACAGCTACACGGCCAAGCTGCTTCTCGGCCCGCAGGACAAGCTCCTCAAGAAGATCGGCGAAGAAGCGAGCGAAGTCATCATCGCCGCGCGCGACCGCGATCAACAGCAGCTCCGCTACGAGATAGGCGACCTGGTGTATCACCTGATGGTTGTCATGATCCGCGAGGGGCTCACGCTCGACGAACTTGCCGCAGAACTCGACGATCGCCGAAAGAAGTAGTCAGCGATGCGGCTGCGGTCGGGGATGACGGAGCTCACGCTCCCGCCCGGTGTTCGCTCAGCGAAGATCGAGCCGCTCTGGCGACGGGTCGACCGCAATCGCGCCAAGGTGCTGTTCTTCTCGGTGGT
>CAZGNF010000143.1:0-1060 GCA_964527045.1 uncultured Coriobacteriaceae bacterium
ACGGCATGATCGCCGCCCAGGGCATCCTCACCTCGCACGGCGGCAAGACGTCGCACGCCGCCGTCGTCGCCCGCGGCATGGGCAAGCCGTGCGTCTGCGGCGCCGACATGCTCAAGATCGATTCCGAGAACAAGGTCGCCACCATCAGCGGCACGGATATCGTGCTCAACGAGGGCGACGTCATCTCCATCGACGGCACGACCGGCAAGGTCGTCCTCGGCGCGGTCTCGCTCGTTGAGCCGGAAGTCTCCGGCGAGTTCGACACCATCCTCACGTGGGCCGACGAGTTCCGCACGATGGGTGTGCGGGCAAACGCCGACACGCCCGACGATGCCGCGCTCGGGCGCAAGTTCGGCGCGGCGGGTATCGGCCTGTGCCGCACCGAGCACATGTTCCTCGGCGAGCGCAAAGACATCATCCAGGACTTCATCCTTGCCGATGACCAGGCCACGCGCGATGAGGCGCTCACCAAGCTCATGAAGGTGCAGACCGAGGACTACCTCGGCATACTGAGCGCGATGGACGGACTGCCGGTCACGGTGCGCCTGCTCGATCCGCCGCTGCACGAGTTCCTCGACAGCCCGCGCGAGCTCGAGGTCGAGATCGTCCGCGCCGAGTGCGCTGGCGCTCCCGCCGCCGATACTGCCGCGAAGCGCCGCCTGCTCGCGCAGATCGACTCCATGGCCGAGATGAACCCGATGCTCGGCCTGCGTGGCTGCCGGCTCGGCATCATGTTCCCCGAGATCTACGGCATGCAGGTGCGCGCGATCGCACGCGCGATCGCGCAGCTCAAGCAGGAGGGCAAGGATCCGCGCCCCGAGATCATGATCCCGCTCGTCAGCGTGAAGGCCGAGCTCGACACCTTGCGCGCCGAGAGCGAGACCGTCATCGCCGAGGTCGTCGCGGCAACGGGCGTGGCGCTCGACATCCCCATCGGCACGATGATCGAGCTGCCGCGTGCAGCGATCACCGCCGATGAGATCGCAACGGTCGCTGACTTCTTCAGCTTCGGTACGAACGACCTCACGCAGACGACGTTCGGCTTCTCGCGCGACGACAT
>CAZGNF010000143.1:1070-5775 GCA_964527045.1 uncultured Coriobacteriaceae bacterium
ACATCGAGGCGAAGTTCCTGCCGCGGTATCTCGAGCGCAAGGTGCTCGTGCGCAACCCGTTCGAGACGGTCGACTCGGGCGTCGCCGAACTCGTGCGCATCGGCTGCGAGAAGGGCCGCCAGACGAATCCGGGCATCAAGCTCGGCGTATGCGGCGAGCACGGTGGCGATCCCGAGAGCGTGAAGATCTTCCACACGATCGGGCTCAACTACGTGAGCTGCTCACCGTACCGCATCCCGCTCGCACGTCTCGCGGCCGCGCAGGCTGCACTCGCGGATAAGGCGGCTGTCTCGGACAATCGCTAAATCCTCCCAACTCCCTAGCGTTTCCGCGTGCCTCCGGTGATACTTCATACGGAGGCACGCGACGCTTGAGGGGCGGGGATGGCAAGGAGCACGAGGCTCTACCAGCAAGCACGATCGCCGCTCATCCAGGGTCGCTCCAAGCGGGAGCGTCCAATCTGGCAGCAGTTCGCTCGCGCGATCGTGGTCGCTCTCGTCTCACCGCTCTTCCTCTGGTGGCTCATCACGATGATCGCGGGCGCGCAGCCTGGCGAAGCGCTCGCGCTGCTTGCCTCGGACATCTTCGTGCTCTTGCTGCCAATGCTGCCCGGCGCGATTCTCGGCTCCGTGGTCGGCGTGCTCGGTGCCCGTGAGTGGGGGAGTCGGCGTCCGTGGCTTCCGGGTGCGATTCTTGGTGCTGTCCTTGCGGGCGCAGGCCTGCTGCTGTTCGGCTGATCGGAGCGCATGTGAGCGACGGAATCCTGACACGAGCGGCTGCAGAGGCCGAGGAACGCCTGCGACTGTCGCCACGAGCATCGTTCTCGGATGCGTCGCGTGGACGCGAGGTGCCGCTCGATCCGGACCCGCTGCGTACCGAGTTCCAGCGCGACCGGGACCGCATCATCCACTGCAAGGCCTTCCGTCGGCTCTCGCATAAGACGCAGGTGTTTCTCGCGCCCGAAGGCGATCATTACCGCACCCGCCTCACGCACACCCTCGAAGTCGCGCAGATCTCGCGTTCGATCGCACGTGCGCTCAGGCTCAACGAGGACCTCACCGAGGCGATCGCGCTCGGCCACGACCTCGGGCATTCGCCGTTCGGGCATACGGGGGAGGCCGCGCTCTCACAGTGCCTTGCCGAGATGGCCCCCGAGCATCCGGGACTTCAACCGGTCTACGAGCACAACATGCAATCGCTGCGTGTCGTCGAGGTCCTCGAATATGACGGCAAGGGCCTCAACCTCACCTGGGAGGTTCGCGACGGCATCCGGAACCACACCGGGAGCGATCTGCCAGCCACGCTTGAGGGCCAGATCGTGAAGACCGCCGACCGCATCGCGTACATCAACCACGACATCGATGACGCGGTGCGCGCTGGCGTGCTGCTCGATTCCGATATCCCCGCAGACCTCACGGCGGTGCTCGGCGACCACCATGGCGCGCGGATCACCACGCTCGTGCAGTCGATGGTGACAGCGAGCGCGGATGCGGACCACATCAGCATGACTCCCGAGGTGGAGGATGCGATGCTCGCGCTCAGGGCGTTCCTCTTCGAGCGCGTGTACCTCTCGATGGATGCGAAGGGTGAAGACCCAAAGGCGCTCGAACTCGTGAAGCGCCTCTTTGGCTACTACATGAGCCATCCCGCCGAGCTGCCCGACGAGTTCGCCCGAGAATCGCTCGGGTCGCTGCCGCAGCGTGTGGTGGACTACGTGGCCGGGATGACCGACCGCTACGCGATTCGCACCTACGAGAAGCTCTTCCTCCCATCTCGATGGAAGATGTAGCCGCTTCGGCACCGCTGCAGCCCCGGCGAGCGCGCCTTCCGTGGCTGGACGTCCTCAAGGGCGTCGCGATGGCGTTCGTCGTCCTCAACCACGCCATGATCTGGCCGCTCCGCACGGGAGACGGACTCACGGCGTTCGCGTACGGGACCTGCTACTGGACGGTCGCCGGATTCGCCGCCGTCACCGGGTATCTCGCGGCCTCGAAGAGCGCAGCCGATCCGATAGGGTTCCTGAAGCGCCGGGGTCGGCAACTGTTGGGTCCGTGGGCGATGGTCGCACCGGTGTATGCGCTTGCACCGTTCGTGCTGCCGCTTGTGGGGCTCTCGTTTCCGATCGAACTCGACCGCGTGCCCTGGCTGCTCTCGATCCTGCTCGGCGGCGGTGCCTTGTGGTTCCTGCCGGTTCTCTACGCGGCCAGCGTGATCGCCACGCTCGTTGCACAGAAGACAACATCCTGGCTGCCGCTGTGGGTCTCGCTCGGCGTGTATTGCGCGACTGCTGCGCTGGTGCGTGAGAGTCCGCTCGCGTTCGGCCATGGCACGTTCTGGGCTGTCACACCGCTCTATGTCGCGAGCTACTGGTTCGGGCTGAAGGTGGCCGGCGGATGGCGCCCACGTGTCAGCTACGCCGCCTGGGTGCTCGTGTTCCTGGCGTCGCTCGTTCTGCCCGGGCTCACCAGCTACTTCCGCACGACGCTTGCCATGCCGTGGCTCGCGTGGCTCACGTATGCGGCGGGCGTTCCCGGCGGCATGGCTGCGCTCATGCTGGCGATCGCCACCACGAGTGTGCCGGGCCGAGCAGGGCGAGCGTTCGCGCGTCTGGGCGTGGATTCGCTTGGTGTGTACGTGCTGCATCCGTTGGTGCTTGGACCGCTCATGGTCGTGCTCCCCGCCGCGCGAACGCTGCCCGGTGCACTGCTCGGAGGGAGTCTTGCAATCTCCGTGTGCTACGCCACCGTTCACCTCTACCGTATGAGTCGCGGGGAACCGGGTGCGGATTCTATGAAGAATCCTGGTTAGTTGTGCCAGATTCTGTGACTTCCGCTTTCCAACGGGTAAGTTTGATAGTTGGAGGACCGAGCTGCCCGGGCCTCCGGAAACTGTCGCGACATCTCTGATGCCGCATGTCTGCAAGGGGGTACCGATGCGAGAGATCATGCGTGTGAACATGTCGGACCTGTCCATCAAGCGTGAGCCGCTTCCCGCGGGTTGGGCTCGGTATGGTGGACGCGTACTGACTTCGGCGATCATCTTCACCGAGGTTCCCGCCGACGCGGACCCGCTCGGCGCTGACAATAAGCTCGTCTTCGCACCCGGCCTCCTTGGTGGGACGAACACGCCGAACGGTGGACGCCTCTCCGTAGGCGCGAAGAGCCCGCTCACCGGCGGACTCAAGGAGTCGAACTCCGGTGGCCAGGCCGCACATGGTCTCGGCAAGATGGGTCTGGCTGCAGTCATCGTCGAGGGAAAGCCCGCGGATCCTTCGGCTGCGTACATGCTCGTCATCGAGCCGGACAAGTCCGCGAAGCTCGAGCGTGTCGATGCCTGGAAGGGCATGGGCAACTACGCGGTGGCCGACGCCATCAAGGCGACGCGCCCGGCGGACGATCACTTCTCGACCATCACGAACGGTCCCGCTGGTGAGATGGGGCTGCGCGCTTCGGGAATCGCCATTTCGGACATGAAGGGGTACCCCAACCGCTTCGCAGGCCGCGGCGGTCTGGGTGCGGTCATGGGCAGCAAGGGTCTTAAGGCGATTGTCGTAAGCGACAAGGGCCTGAAGAATCTGGAGCACGCCGATAAGGACGCGTTCCAGGCTGCGATGAAGGTCTTCGCGAACGCGCTGACGTCGCACCCGGTCTCCGGGCAGGGTCTCCCCACCTACGGCACGAACGTCCTGGCGAACATCATCAACGAAGCCGGCGGCTATCCCACGCGGAACTTCTCGGATGGTCGCTTCGAGGGCGTCGAGGGTATCTCAGGCGAGAAGCAGCGCGAAGTGACGCTTGAGCGCGGCGGCAACGTGAAGCACGGCTGCCACACGGGATGCGTCATCCAGTGCTCGCGGTACTGGTACGACAAGGACGGCCACTACAAGACGAAGGGCCCGGAGTACGAGAGCGCATGGTCGCTCGGTGCTGACTGCGGCATCTCGGACATGGACGTCGTGGCTGAACTCGACCGTACCTGCGGCGATCTTGGTCTGGACACCATTGAGATGGGCGCCACACTGGGCGTGTACATGGACTCTGGTGCTATCGCGTTCGGTGACGGCGATGCCGCTCTGGCAACGCTCAAGGAGACCGTGACCGGTAGCGAGCTTGGCAAGGCGATCGGCGATGGTGCCGAGGCGACCGGTATCAAGTACGGCGTCGCACACATCCCGGTCGTGAAGCATCAGGCGCTGCCGGCGTACGACCCGCGGCCGATCCAGGGCATCGGCGTCACGTACGCCACGTCCACGCAGGGAGCGGACCACACCGCAGGGTATGCCATCACGGCGAACGTGCTTGCGGTTGGCGGCTCGGTCGACCCGCTCAAGCCCGAGGGCCAGGCGGCGTTGTCGCAGGGCCTGCAGATCGCGACGGGCATGCTCGACGCGATGGGCTTCTGCATCTTCGTGGCGTTCCCGGTGCTCGATATCCCCGAGGCGTTTGGTGCGATCGCGGATATGGTTTCCGCGCACACCGGCGAGACGTGGGATGCCGACGCGCTCATGGCTATCGGCAAGGAAGCGCTCACCTACGAGCGGCTGTTCAACCAGCACGCCGGATTCACGGCTGCGGACGACCGGCTGCCCGCGTTCTTCAAGGAGGTTCCGCTGCCGCCGCACAACGCGGTGTTCACGGTGACCGACGCCGAGCTCGACTCGGTCTTCGACTTCGTGCCCGAGACTGCAGCTGGTCTCGGTATCTCG
>CAZGNF010000144.1:0-5749 GCA_964527045.1 uncultured Coriobacteriaceae bacterium
GGGTGACGAGAGCGTTGAAGTCGGTGTCCTTGTCGGTGGTCTTCTCACGACCGGCAACCTTGCCGCCATCAGCTTCGAACTGCGCGGCCCACGCATCGGCCAGGCCGGTGCCGTAGACAGTCGCGTCGTCAACGACGAAGGCGACCTTCTTGCCGGCAACGTTGTACACGTAGTCGGCGGCCGCGGGGCCCTGAACGTCGTCAGTGGCGCACACGCGGAAGTAGTTGGCCATGCCCATCTGGGTAAGGTCAACAGCCGTGTTGGCCGGGCTGACCTGGACAACGTCGGCCTGGTTGTAGATCTTGACGGCAACGCGGGTGACACCGGAGTTCAGGTGGCCCATGACGCCGACGAGCTTCGCGTTCGAGGTGAACTGGGTGGCAACGTTACCGCCCGTGGTCGGATCGCCCTTGTCGTCACCTTCGACGGTGGAGATCGTCAGACCAAGATCCTTCAGTTCCTGCGACTCGTTGGCCTGCTTAACGGCCAGGTTCGCACCACGCACCATGCCCTGGCCCAGCGCAACCGCGCCGTCCGTGAGCGGAGCGCCGATACCGATGACCACTTCGGCCGTCTTGCTGTCGGTCGTTCCGCCCGTGTCGGTCTTGCTGGCACAGCCCGTGACCACGAGGGCCAGAGCGGCGACAACAGCGACCACGGCGGCGAACCGCCTACGCTTGCTAGTCATACCGTCCTCCTTTGCGCATACGTTCATTTGCACGTGCCGGCATCCCCATGTCGACGCGCGCTCCGCCTGAGATTCAAGGAATGTAACACATTGACGCTCTATGCAACAGACTAATGACAACTCAGGGAAGCCGTCGGGAGTCCATACTCCGAACGGCTATGCTGATGCATTTCCTCCGTATTGCGGGCGCTTTTCATACGCGCAGTTCGGACGCCAGTCGCTAAGCGAGTGCGAGCCGGACTCGAACTTCCCCATCAACAACGGAGACCTCATAGGTCTTCACGTCCGCTCCGGGATGGTCGGTCGAACCGTCGCGAACGTCGTATCGCCAACCGTGCCACGGACACATGACGTGGTAGCCGTCCATGAAGCCCTCCGCGAGCGGAGCGAACGCGTGACGACAGACGTTGGAGAGCGCGAAGAACTCCTCGCCAACGCGTGCCACCGCGATATCAT
The DNA here is from genome assembly GCA_964527045.1 of uncultured Coriobacteriaceae bacterium. Lineage (GTDB taxonomy): Bacteria > Actinomycetota > Coriobacteriia > Anaerosomatales > Anaerosomataceae > UBA2286. The sequence goes on from CAZGNF010000144.1 coordinate 1,145, forward strand.
GCTTGCCCACCTTCACGTGCCTGATCTGGCCGTCAGGCACGTCCGCTACTCGAAACACCGGTACGTCGACGTTCCCGTGCGGCTCCTCGATCACACCGAGCAGATCGAGCCCATCCTCGACGTCCTTGAGAATGAAGAGCCCGCACCAGCATTTCCTAAGCCCCGCGAACTGGTCCCTGAAGAAGGGGATGCAGGGGCACACGATCTTGGCATCCTCTTTCGGGTCGCCCGTACGCACGCGACATGGACAGAAGACGTCGCCTGTGGCATCAAGAATCTCTATCTCCGAGGCAAGCACCTCGTCGACGAACTCATCATCTGTATTGAACTTATAGCCCAGCCGATCCGCGAAGGGCGCCATGTACGCGCGAAGGTCGGCGGCCGTCGTGCCTTCTTCGAACCTGCGCCGTACGGGCTTGCTCTCGCTCATAGCCCGAGCAGCTCCTTGATCCGCTTCTTGTTGAACCCGACGATGGTCTCGTCGTCGATGACGATGACCGGGAACGACGAACCGCCCGAGATCTCCTTCACCTTGGCGATGGCCTCGGTGCGCTCATCTCCCTCAAGCAGGTCGACCTCGAGCGCGTCGAACTCGACACCATTGTCTTCAAGGTACTTGCGGGTCATGCGGCAGTACGGGCACGTCGAAAGCGCATACAGCATCACGGACATGCGAGAACTCCTCTCGGCGAACCTCGTCTACGCGGTCGGTGGAACGCTTGCTTCAACGGGACGCTCGGTTTCGATCTTGCGCCAGTGGTATGCATAGAGCGGCCCCGCGACCACGAGCATGGCCACGCCGCCAACCAGGTTGAGTACGGCCTGGCGCTGCGACTGCTTGCGCTGTGACTCGTTCTGGGCGTCGATCTCGGCCTGCGTCATCCCGGTTGCACCGCTCTTCTCGACTGGAACCGAGTAGAAGTAGCCCGGATCGGGATACACCAGCTCAACCGTCGCTCGGATAACGCTCACTACCGAAACGATGATCATGATGAGTGTGATCAGGCATACCAGATAGAGATAGATGTTGCGGAGGGACCAACGGTCACGTGCCATTGCACTGCCTTCCGACGGAGTTGCCATCACGAGGAGTATTCCCGAAGCGCCGTGTCGGTGTCACACGGTACAATGCCCGAATGGAGTCTCCTTCACCCGCGACTGGGGTCGCCTTCCTCGCATCGGGCTCTCGCGGCAACGCGACGCTTGTGTACCACGATGGCCGCGGCGTGCTCGTCGACTGCGGACTGTCGGCGCGCGAAGTGCGACGGCGTATCGCCGAGGCGGGACTCGATCACATAGCGATCGAAGCGGTGCTCGTCACCCATGAGCATGGAGACCACGTCGCTGGCGTGCGCGTGCTCACCCGGGCGCTTGGCGTACCGGTGTTCGCGACCCGCGGCACGGCGGCGTCGCTTCGCGAGCAGCTTGCCGACGTCCCCGAGGTTATCGCGGTCCGCGCTGGCGAATCGCTCAGCACGGGCTCCTTCCGCGTTCTGCCCTTCCGCACATCGCACGACGTGGCCGAACCGGTCGGCTATGCGATCGAGAACGCCGTGGGGCACCGGATCGGAATCGCGACGGATACAGGCGTGTTGACCGCCGAGGCGACTGAGGCGATCGCCGGATGCGATCTGCTTGGACTTGAAGCCAACCACGATCTCAACATGCTTGAGTGCGGTCCGTACCCGTACTTCCTCAAGGAGCGCATCCGCTCCGACCGGGGGCATCTCTCCAACTCCTGCGCCGCACGGGCGCTCGAGCGCCTCGGTTCTGACGGACTGCGCACGATCGTTGCGATGCATATCTCCGAGCAGAACAACCTGCCTCGGCTTGCGAAGGCGTCCGTCGGTGCGAGCGCGCGATCGCTCGGCCTGACTGCCGAGGTGTTGGTGGCACGCCAGGTCGGAACGCTCGTCTGCGAGATCCGCTAGAACTCGATCCCGCGCCGGGCGGACACGCCGCGGTCGTACGGATGCTTCACGAGGCGCATCTCCGTGACAAGATCGGCGGCCTCAACGAGCGCTGGTGATGCGCCACGGCCGGTGAGCACGACCTCGACGTGCGTGGGACGCACGGCCAACACCTCCAGCAGCGTGGCCTCGTCGATGAGCTCGTATGCGAGGGCCACGCATGCCTCGTCGAGCACGACGACATCGTAGTGCCCGGACCCGATCGCCTCGGCGGCGACGGTCCATGCCTCGGCTGCGGCCCGACGGTCCTCGTCATTGAGACCCTCGCCGAGCAAGCCGGTCGAAACCTCGGCGGGACGCGTCACATCGACGCCGAGCTGCTCGAGCATCGCAAGTTCCGCGGAGCGACGTCCGCCTTTGATGAACTGCACGAAGGCGACGTCGAGCCCGGCGCCGCGCGCCCGGACAGCCAGTCCGGTGCCGGCTGTGGTCTTGCCCTTGCCGTCGCCGGTGTAGACCTGCACCAGCCCCGTTCGCGTCGTGTCAGCCATCGTGTCCCTCTCCATCCAGCATGCCGAGAAGCGCCGCGATGGCCGCTCCATCATCTGATACCCGCTCCGCGCCGAGCGCGACCGCCTCGGCCCAGAGCGCTGTTGCCTCACCGCCGGAGTAGTCGCGCGCCGGCGTCATCTCGCCGACAAGCACAAGCGGCACGCCGGCTCGAACGGCGGCGCGAAGGTTCGCCACGTTCGCCCGACCGAAGGGGGTGTCGCAGACGACGCACGCACGCGAAGCGCCATATGCCGAGCGGACCCGCTCCTCCGCATCGGCGTCGATCTCACCAAATGGTGGAAGCGTCACAAGATCCGCACCCAGCGCGGTGGCGACGGCGTGGTCGATGTCGCCGTCCGAGAGCGCGCCGCACGACATCTCCACACCCGCCTGCGCAAGACGACGCAGCACGCGCGCGCCACTTCCGGAGCCACACACCACGCCAACGGGACCTCTCGTGGGACGCGCGATGTCGGCGCCACGCACGATCGGCGTGACGCTCACGGTTCCCGAAACAGGATCGGTACGAACGACTGCCCGCACGTCGAAGACATCCGAGACGACCGCGGCGTCGAGCGCCCGCTCGGGCTCCACCGGCTCCCGCACGCGGCCGGCGGCCACCACGGCGATGCGATCGCTGTAGCGCGCTGCCAGGTCGAGGTCATGGAAGACGCCGATGACCGCAAGGCCTTCGTCGGCAAGCCGCCGAACGAGGTCGAGCACCTGCAGCGCGTGGTTGAGGTCGAGGTGGGCGGTCGCTTCGTCGAGCAGCAGGACCCTCGGCTGCTGTGCGAGCGCTTGTGCGACCGTTAGGCGCTGCAGGTCGCCGCCCGAGAGCGTGTCGATCGTCTCGGCTGCAAGACGCTCGGTGTCGGTGAGGCGCATAACGTCCTCGACGACAGCGCGGTCCTCGGCCGACACGCTTTGCATCGTGCCGAGGTGCGGATTGCGCCCCATCTCCACGAACGCGCGCGCACTGAAAGCAAACGCCGCGGTCGGCGTTTGGGGAACGACGCCGACGAGCAGGGCGCGCTCCTTCGGCGTGAGTCGGACGAGTGGCACGCCGCCGAGCGACACGCCCCCCGAGAGCACGCGCGCGCTGCCGGTGAGCGCGCGCAGAAGCGTCGACTTGCCAGCGGCGTTCGGGCCAACGAGGCCGACGAATTCGCCCGCGCGAACCGAGAACGAGACATGCTCGACGACCGCGCGCGACCCGTAGCCGACGCTTGCATCATCGAAGGAGACCAGCACGTCGCCCACGCTCATCGGACACGCTCCTTACGCACGAGCAACCACACGAAGAACGGTCCGCCAGCGAGTGCCGTGACAATGCCAACCGGGATCTCGACCGGCGCCAGAACGATTCGCGCGATGAGGTCCGAGAGCACCAATACGAGCGCTCCCGCGATCGCCGAGGCAGGAAGAAGTGCCTTGTGGTCCGGCCCCAGCACAAGGCGCACCATGTGCGGCGTCATGAGTCCCACGAAGCCGATGAGCCCCGAGACCGAGACGGCACCTGCGACTACGAGCGACGCACACGCAAGCGCGAAGATCTTGAAGCGCTCGACGTTGAGTCCGAGCTGACCGGCGCGCTCATCACCAAGCAGCATGAGGTCGAGATGTCGGGAGAACGCCATCGGCACCACCAGCCCGATCAGCAGCAACCCGGACAGCAGCCACACGTACGGCCACGAAGCACCGGTGAGGCCGCCCATCATCCAGAAGACGACCGCCTGCATAGACTCGCGGGCGACCACCATCAGGAATGACGTCACCGCGGAAAGCGTGTACGAGACGGCCACGCCGGCAAGCAGCAGCGACGTCGCCTCGAGGCGACCCGTTCGGCTGGCAAGACGAACGACCACGGTGATTGTCAGCAACGCGCCGGCGAACGCACCGAGCGGCACCCCGACGACCCGCCCGAGAAGCGAGGATCCGCCGGCGACCAGCATGATCGTCGCGCCGAGACCGGCACCCGAGGAAACGCCCAGGATATACGGGTCGGCAAGCGCGTTGCGGAAGAGTGCCTGGTAGAGCACGCCCGCGGTCGCGAGCGACGCGCCAACGAGCGCCGCAAGCAGCACTCTCGGCAAGCGCAAATCGACGATGACCGCGTCGCCAACGCCCGTGGCGGTGCCCGTGA
>CAZGNF010000145.1:0-5714 GCA_964527045.1 uncultured Coriobacteriaceae bacterium
CATGTACACTCCTCCGTCGCTCCCCGTCCCCGTCCCCAGCACTTCGATCTTCGCGCCGGTCACCGGCGTGATCACGCTGCCGGTCGGGTTGGTCGCGTCGTAGTACGACAGCATGCTGTCGAAGACCGACACTGCCGACAGGCTCGGAACCGGGTAGAGCTTGCCGTTGTAGTGCAGCGGCAACGCGTCGGTCGCCTGCAGCCCGAAGGTCGAGTCGTAGGTCTGGATCCGGTTGCGCCACAGGTTCTTCCCGTTGCGCGTGAGCGCCCTGGGGTGCGCGTCCACCGGCAGCGCGAAGCCGCTCCCGGGGTGCACGCTCGCGTTGTTGTCCACCTGCGAGGTGTCGCAGTACCACACGAGCAACCCGTCTTGATACGGGAACCGCTCGGCCCAGTTCGGCTTGGCGTCCTTACCGTAGAGGTTGCCCCAGTTGTAGGCCTTCGTGAGCGCCACGTCATAGCCGTAGTACGTGCGGTTCTCGGCAAGGTAGTAGTTCCAGTACCAGCCGCTTTCGTACCCGGTCGTGGTCTTAAAGCCGGCAAACGTCCAGCCGGTGTCCGTCTCGGCACCGTCAACGGGCAGCCCGGTGATCGCGATGTCGTCGACCATGAACCCGACCTCGGCCACGCCACCGTCGGTGATGTAGCTGAAGCCCAGCTGCACGTTGCCCTCATACGCCGAGAGGTCGGCCGTGAGCTCCGTCCAGTCCTTGCTCTCGCCGTCGATGCCGTTCGCCTCAACCGTCGAGTTGGAGAGGTTGGTCGGTACCGTGTCCCACGTGAGCCCGCCGTCCGTTGAGACGATAAGGTTCGCGTAGTCGTACCCCTTCTCGATGCCGTAATTCACCATCGCCGAGAGCTGCGCGCCCGCGGGCAGGGTGAACGCCTTCGTCATCTTGTTGCGCAGGTTGTCGCCTTTGCCGCTGTAGTAGAACTGCTCGCCCGCGTACGGCTCGCCGATGCTCCACTCCATGAACTTGTCGGGCAGGTTCACCAGGAGCGCCTGCGGCTGCGTGGAGTTGTACTCCACCGGCCCCAGTGTGAGCTCGGCCGTGGTGCCCGGCTCGGCGATCGCTACGTCAAGCCAGCCAAGCTGCAGCTTCTCCCACGGACCCTGGTCGCATGGCGCCGAACCCAGGTCGTAGTCCACCTGCGAGAGCCACGAGCCGCTGTCCATAAGCGTCCAGAAGCTCGTCGCGTTGTCGCCGCCGGCCGTGTCGTAGAGGTCCGGCAGCCCGAGGTCGTGCGTGTACTCGTGCGCGAACACACCCACGCCGCCGTTCTCCGGCTGGATCGTGTAGTCGCCGATCCAGTAGCTGCTGCCGCCGATGCGGACGCCGCCCAGCAGATACTCCGCCGAGGGACCCGTCTTGCCGATGTCGGCGTAGTTCGCGTACCAGCTGTGGCTCCAGATGGCCTCGTCGCCAAGCTCGCCGCCGCCGGCCTCTTCGCCCTCGCCCGCGTGGAGCGATTGGTAGTGGTCGATGTAGCCGTCGGCCTCGTTGAAGTTACCGTCGCCGTCCCAATCGTAGCGGTCCCAGGCGTCGAACTGCGCCAGGTACGCGTCTATCTCGGCGGGCGTCTTGCCCGCTGCGAGCTGGTTCGCATACCAGCCGTTGAGCGAGTCCTCCAGGAAGAGCCACACATTCTCGGAGGTGTCGTTCTTGGCGTCACCGTCGTCGTAGACGGTGTGGTCGCCCGGAACAGCCACCCAGTCGGTGCAGTCGCCGTCCACGGTGTAGCGTCCGCTCGACTGCTCGAGGAAGTACTCGGCCATCGAGTTCACGCCCTCGCCGCGCGCGTAGAGCATCTCGTTGTAGTAGGCCGTGCCGAAGTCCTCGGTCCAGATCGTGGAGTTGTCCACGGTGCGGTCCGGCTCCGGGATGCTGTTGTGCGCGTAGTCCGAGAACTCGCCCGGGACCGTCCAGACCATGCCGGTGCCCTCAAGCGCAAGCTCCACGAACTCGCCGGGCGCCACCTCGTAGACGTCCCCCGACGCCCCGCGTCTGATTGTGTCCTCGAGCGCCGTCGCCTTGAGCGCTGAATTCTTGTCCCCCAGTGGATGCGACAGCTTGTCGCTTCCAAGCCTGCGCCCCGCGGTCGTCTCACCATCTCTCGGGACCGAGGCCGTCGCAGATGCGCCAGCCGAGACGATGAGCGCCATCACCGCGATGAGCGCCACATGCCGAAACGCACGTCTCCTCATAGTTCCCCTCCCTCTCCCGACGAAAGCACAGGTCGATAAGAGGAAAACGCGCATCACACGGGGTGCGGTGCGGCGAAACACGCTCAGGCTTGCTCAGGGTGACAGGCGGGGCGAAGGCGAGCGCTGAGTGTCGCTTCTCGGCGACGAGCGGCGGGGGCGGCGGTTGACCCGTGTCAGACCACGGGCGTACGCTGGTGCTACTAGCGGTGCTACTAGATGGGCTACTCATGGGCAAGGCGAGGAGGTTGCCCGTTCGCATGCGCCGCCCGCTATCCCATGATCTCCTCGACTGTCCGAGCCACGGTTCCGACGGCATCACTCAGCAGCTGCGTTCCGCGTCGTGGCCAACCCTGCAGGTGGCCGATCTCTGCTTCCAGGCCCTCCGTCTGAAGAGCTTTCTCCTGCGTGGCGAAGGCCTCGGCTAACCGCACCCACACCGCCTCCTCTGAGAGCCCCGAAGGCCGCAGCGCGTCCAGCAGCCCCACGAGCGCAGGCCAGACGCGAACCCAATCAACGTACGCGGGTGTCGGAGCACCAGCCGACGCCAGTGATGGGCTGGCTCGGTACAGCGTTCTGCGACCATCGGTGCGCACCTCGGCGAGCCCACCTTCTGCAAGCGTTGCCAGGTACTCGGCCACAGGGGCCTGACCATACGCCGATCGATCGGCGATGAGTCTCCCGTGAGCCCAATCGTGCGTCCAGAGGTACGTGAGCACCTCGGCCCTTGGTCCCATGCCGACAAGGGCCCGCGCGCGAAAACGGATGCACGCCGGCCGCGCAGCGTCTGGTCGCTGCGACATTCCGCGCAACGTAAGTGGTGGCCTTATGAAGCCCGCGCGCGCGAACGCTTCATCCGTTCCCGCCCAATGTGCAGCGTCTTGCCGAGCACCATCGAAGAGCGCCTGCAAGCCATATCCCGCAGTCGCCTCCCGCGCTATGAAGTCCTCATTCGGGAGCCGCGACAGGCTCGATCCTGCGCGGCGACTCGCCGCTACCTCCACGACCACGCCGAGCAGACGGCGTTGTTCACCAGAGGCCGCCCGCCCAAGCCGACGCAGTCGTGAGACGTCAATCAACGCCGAGTTCTGCGCGACCCAATCCAGCGCCTCATCGAACAGGCGGGCGTCGGAACGGGCCACATGGAGGGTTGCTAACAGCAGCGCCTCGGGGTCGACGATCGTGCGCTCTGACGCTTGTACGCCGGCAACGCCGATGGCCGACCATTGCCGCCACGCAAGCTCGAGAGTGACACCTAAGAGGTGCTCGTAGAGTTCGCTAGTCGTCATTAGGAACTGCCTCCTCGGCGTCATCGCAGCCCATGTACCGAAGCAGACCACTAAGCATGGTACGAAATCCCTCAGAGGGGTCCTTGCTGTGCGCCCATTGCGCTCCCTTGCGCAGTTCCTCGGAGGTAGGCCTCAGCGCCGCAAGGTCCTCGGTGTGCCGGCCAACGCCCACATCGGCCGCCGCATAGACCTTGAAGCAGATGAGATCCTCGCGTGACGGAAAGTGGACTATGAGGTGTGTCCCGTAGCGCCTCGGGGTGAGCCGTGACTCGAAACCCTCGGGCAGGCCCCAATCCAGGAGATCGGCAGGTCCAGCGTTGAGCCAGTCCGCGTCGAGACCGAGTGCCGTAGCCACCACAGCCGCAGCTTCCATGACGGGTGCCGGGAGGGGCTTCTGTTTGATGAGCATGACTTCATCGTGATCGGATGTGGAGTCCGCGAGGCTGAGGACATCGACGTCTTTGGTGGGTCGAACCGCAATCCCGAGAACGTTCATTGCTGCGCCACCGATGACAACCAGTTCGACCGGAGCTACGCCATGCGCCTCCAATGTGGCGGATAGCAGCGTAAGTGCATCCTCGATCGCGTCTATTCCGGTCAGATGCACAAGGACCTCCATGACTGTCTCATGTGGTCATTATGACTGTATCCCACGGTCATTACAACCGGCAGCCTCTCCACATACGCAACGAGGGGCGCCCGCAGGCGCCCCTCCCATCACTCGCATGTCTCCCGCGCTTACCCCTGCACGCGCCCAAAGGCCGCCATGCCCGGGTACTCGGCGCTGTCGTAGAGCTCCTCTTCGATCCGGAGCAGCTGGTTGTACTTCGCCACGCGGTCGCTTCTGGCCGGCGCGCCGGTCTTGATCTGCCCGGCGTTCACGGCAACCGCAACGTCCGCGATGGTGGTGTCCTCGGTCTCGCCGGAGCGGTGGCTGATGACCGTCGTGTACCCCGCGCGGTGCGCCATCTGGATGGCGTCGAGCGTCTCGGTGAGCGTGCCGATCTGGTTGAGCTTGATGAGGATGCTGTTGGCGGTGCCGGTCGCGATCCCGCGCGCGAGGCGCTCGGTGTTCGTCACGAACAGATCGTCGCCCACCAGCTGGATCTTCGTGCCGAGGCGCTCGGTCATGAGCTTCCAGCCGTCCCAGTCATCCTCGGACATGCCGTCCTCGATGCTGATGATGGGGTACTTGCTCACGAGGTCCTCGTAGTACGCCACCATCTCTGCGCTCGTTAGCTCACGGCCCTCGCCGGAGAGCACGTACACGCCGCGCTCGGCGTCGTAGAACTCGGTGGATGCCGGGTCGAGCGCGATGCGCACCTGCTCGCCGGGCGTGTAGCCGGCCTCTTCGATGGCCGCGACGATGACCTTGAGCGCGTCCTCGTTGCTGGCAAGGTTCGGCGCGAAGCCGCCCTCGTCGCCAACTGCCGTGGCAAGCCCGCGCTTCTTGAGAACGCCCTTGAGCGTGTGGTAGATCTCGGCGCACATGCGAAGGCCCTCGGCGAAGCTGCCCGCGCCAACCGGCATGATCATGAACTCCTGCAGGTCAACGTTGTTATCCGCGTGCACGCCGCCGTTCATGATGTTCATCATCGGCACCGGCAGCGTGTGCGCGTTCGCTCCACCGATGTAGCTGTAGAGCGTAAGCTCGCAGCTCTCAGCCGCGGCCTTCGCAACGGCGAGGGACACGCCGAGGATGGCGTTCGCGCCCAGGCGGCTCTTGTTCGGCGTGCCGTCGAGGTCGATGAGGAATCCGTCGATCGCGCGCTGGTCGGTGGCGTCCATGCCCATCATCTCGGGGGCGATGATCTCGTTCACGTTCGTGACCGCCGTGAGCACGCCCTTGCCGAGGTACCGCGCGCTGTCGGTGTCGCGCAGCTCGACGGCCTCGAAGGCGCCGGTGGACGCACCGCTCGGCACGTCCGCGCGGCCCCAGCTGCCGTCGTCGAGAGCGACTTCGACCTCAACGGTCGGATTGCCGCGGGAATCCAGGATCTCGCGTGCCACCATATCGGTGATGTAGCTCATGAACGCTCCTTCCGTTTCGCCTCGAGCCAGAGCTGCTCGAGCGCGTCTATGTCCATCTCGCCTATGACGAGGCCGCTCTCGGCAGCCTGTGTCTCCATGTCTTCAAAGCGCCGCATGAACTTGGAGCACGTCCCGCGTAGCGCGTCCTCGCTGTCGATGCCGAGGTGCCGTGCCACGTTCACGATCGTGAAG
>CAZGNF010000146.1:0-5674 GCA_964527045.1 uncultured Coriobacteriaceae bacterium
GTACCATGCTGTACTTCATTGCGGAACGCCCCTTTTCGAGCCCGAGCGCGAAAACCGGTCCTGATCCCCCTGAGGCTGTGGGTGATCGGGCCGGTTCATGTGCGTGGCTCGACCTTCGGTAGTCCGGCTGTCATAGGGAGGTGACGCTCCCGTTAGACCCGTGACTTTGCGTTGCCCGCCTTTCGGCGGGGGTGCCTTTTTCGGGGCTCGTTCCGGTATTCGCTTGTCAATCGCTTTACACTAGGGGTATCGGCAGTGGCGTGCCCGGTCTTTACCGGTTTTGTGTTCTCCGTCACAGCTGATGAGGAGTCATCCGTTCGGAAGGGGACCTCGTGCGGCCAGGTCGTGGCGTGCTCACGCGAGCGATGGGGAACGTCTTTCTCGGCGTGGCTGTCGGGTTGCTCGGCTACTACGCGCTCACAAGCATGCTGTCCTGGGTCGAACAGGCGCGATTGCGCCAAGACCTGGAGCATCTCGGCGGAGTCTCGGCGTCGTCTCCAGAGGACATCGGCGTCTCGGGCAGCGGACCGGCACTCGACTTCGAGGGCTGGGAGGCACAGGACAAGGCGTATTGGGCCGGCCTCGCCGAGGGCGGCATCTTCGGCAGGCTCGTGATCGATCGCATGGATCTCGACACGATCGTGGTCAAGGGGGTTGCTGTTGCCGACCTGAAGAAGGGGCCGGGTTGGGTGACAAGCACGGACCTTCCGGGGCCGAGCGGGAACTGCGGCATCTCCGGGCACCGGACCACCTACCTGGCGCCGTTCCGTCAGATCGACCAGCTGGTACCCGGCGACGCGATCGATCTCTACTCCCCGTACCGACGGTATCGGTACACTGTCGTTCGGGCGTTCACGGTCACTCCAGACAAGGTGGAGGTCTTCGATCCCACCGAGACCTCCACCCTCACGCTGACGGCGTGCCACCCACCGTTCAGCGCACGCTTTCGCTACATCGTCCAGGCAGAACTCATCGAGGTGCGCCCGCTTGAACAAGGCGGCCAGTAAGGAGCACGAATGCGGGTTCTCATCACCGGCGGCGCGGGTTTCATCGGCTCCAACCTCATGTGGACGTTGCTGACCGGCGACTATCAGGTGGGCGTCATCGATGACTACAGCACGGGGCACTTCGAGAATATGCACCCTGCCGCATGGTCGCGCACGCTCGACATCACCGGGCCTGATCTTGCGGCCGCCGTCGCTGACTTCGCACCGGACGCCGTCGTCCACCTCGCCGCGCAGACCAGCGTGCCGGTGTCCATTGCAGATCCCGAGCGCGACCGGCTGGTCAACGTCGAAGGTACGCGAGCAGTCGCCCGTGCGGCGCTTGCGGCAGGCGCACGCAGGATGCTCTCGGCATCCTCGGCAGCCGTCTACGGCGAACCCGAGATGGTGCCGCTCGTCGAGACTGCGCTCAAGCGTCCGGAGAACCCGTATGGCCGTTCGAAACTTGAAGCCGAGAGTGTTCTTGCCGAGGAGCTTCGCGGCACCACGACCGACTTCGCGAGCATGCGCTTCTCCAACGTCTTCGGTCCGCGTCAGGACGCGCAAGGGGAGGGTGGGGTCGTGGCGATCTTCGCTTCGCGCATGCAGGCCAAAGAGACTCCGACGCTCTACGGTACCGGCGCACAGACCAGGGACTTCATCTATGTGGGCGATGTGGTTGCCGCCATCATGTCCGCACTGGATGCGCCGCAACCGCTGGCACTCGAAGGCACAGACGGGCCGGCATACAACATCTCGACTGGCAAAGAACTCACTGTCGATGAGTTGGCCTCGGCACTGAGGCTGGCCACGCACTACTTCGGCGGGATCGAGAAGCTGCCCGCTCGCGAGGGCGACATCGAGCGCAGCGCGCTCGATCCGACGAAGGCACAGACCGCATTTGGGTGGCAGGCACGAACGCCGTTCGAGATGGCGCTTGGGAGGACCGTGGGATGGTTCGCGCGCTAGATCCCGATGATGCCGGACGCTGCGTGGCGAAGGTGCGCGCAGAGCTTGAGCGCGCCGACGAGATGCTTCCGGCGCCGACGTCGATTGCCTGGGCGGGAGACCTGTTCCCGGCGGTCGCGATCGTGAAAGGCGAGCCAGGACCCGCCGAGCAGGCCGGCGATGCGGTGCTGAGCGGACCGGATGGCGAAGCCGTCGCGAAAGCGCTTGCAGCGCTTGGCTTGGACGGCGTGGCATCGTGGCGTGTGCTCTCGCGCCCCACGCCGGACGTCACGTCGCCACATGCTGCTGGCCGATTGCGTCAGCAGCTCGCCGCCGTCGATCCATCACTCGTGATCGCACTCGACGCGACTGCGGCGCTCGACGTTGCGGCCGCACTCGGGATAGACGTGCCGGCCTTTGGCATGCCGGTCGCCGCGGGAGGCATGGTCGTGCTGACGGTCGATGGGCTCGAGGCGTCGCTCGGCGATGAAGCTCGCAAGCGCGAGATCTGGCGGCAACTCAGAGGGCTTGGTCGCGCCGTGGTGTATCCGGACAGCGAACGGGACGCCCGAAGGCGTCCCGTTGGACCTGCGCTGTTCTGAGCCGAGGACTACTCGTCCTCTTCAATCTCCTCGATCGCGCCCATCGGGCACTCTTCCATGCACGTGGCGCACGCGGTGCACGCGTCGTCGTTGACGGCGTTCGCCACGTCGTCAACGAGCTCAAGGACACCCTCGGGACAGGCGTCGACGCAGATACCGCAGCCGGAACACTCGTCTTCGTTGATGATGGGTCGGGGCATTGAGGCCTCTCTTCCGTTCGTCCGCGCGCACCGGTTCGAGCGCGCCCGCGGCGGTCAGTTTCGCACGTACCTTACCCGAGCGGCTTGAGCGGTGTAAATAGGCATCTGCGAACTCCGCACAACTTGTCAGCTCTCAGAGGGTTCGCAGAGCACGACAGCGGGTATATATGCCAACGCATTTAGAAAACTTGACAACGGTACGCTTAGATTCTAACCTCGGACAGGCAAGAGCGCCCTCCGAGGCGATTTCGCGTGAATCACGTCATTGTGCCTCCCGCAGAGCGGGTGGATTGAAAGGAGCACTCAATCATGGGCAAGATCATAGGCATCGACCTGGGCACCACGAACTCCGCAGTTGCGGTTCTCGAGGGTGGCGAACCCACGATCATCGTCAACTCAGAGGGCGACCGCACGACGCCTTCCGTTGTTGCGTTTCGCAAGGACGGGGAGCGCATCGTCGGCAAGTCCGCGAAGAACCAGGCGATCACCAATCCTGAGAACACAATCAAGAGCATCAAGCGCTTTGTCGGTCGCCGCTTTGAGGAGACCGAGTCCGAGCGCGGCACCATCGCGTACAACGTCGTGAAGGGCAAGGACGGCCGCGCGGTCGTCGAGATCGAGGGCAAGAACTACACGCCCGAGGAGATTTCGGCCATGGTTCTGCAGAAGCTCAAGGCCGATGCAGAGGCGTATCTTGGCGAGACGGTCACCGAGGCGGTCATCACCGTTCCGGCGTACTTCAACGACATGCAGCGCCAGGCGACCAAGGACGCCGGCAAGATCGCCGGCCTTGACGTGAAGCGCATCATCAACGAGCCGACCGCCGCTGCTCTGGCGTACGGTCTCGACAAGGGTCACCAGGATCAGACGGTCCTCGTCTTCGACCTTGGCGGCGGCACGTTCGACGTGTCGATCCTCGAGATCGGCGACGGCGTCTTCGAAGTGAAGTCCACTAACGGCGACAACCACCTCGGCGGCGACGACTGGGACCAGAAGGTCATCGACTGGCTGGCCGAGAAGTTCAAGGCCGACCACGGCATCGACCTGCGCAACGACAAGATGGCCCTGCAGCGCCTGAAGGAGCACGCCGAGAAGGCGAAGATGGAGCTCTCCACGACGCAGACCACACAGATTAATATGCCGTTCATCACGGCTGACGCGTCAGGTCCGAAGCACCTCGACTACACGCTCACGCGTGCTGAGTTCCAGAAGATCACGAGCGACCTTCTCGATCGCGTCAAGAAGCCGGTCGAGCAGGCAATCAAGGACTCCGGCGTAAAGGCGTCGGACATCAACGAGGTCATCCTCGTCGGTGGCTCGACCCGTATGCCAGCCGTCCAGGAGATCGTGAAGAAGATCACCGGCAAGGACCCGCACAAGGGCGTCAACCCGGACGAAGTCGTCGCTATCGGCGCGGCCATCCAGGGTGGCGTGCTTGGCGGCGACGTCAAGGGCATCCTGCTCCTCGACGTGACCCCGCTGTCGCTGGGTGTTGAGACCCTCGGCGGCGTCATGACGAAGATGATCGAGCGCAACACCACCATCCCGACCCGCAAGATGGAGACGTACACGACCGCGGCTGACGGCCAGACGAGCGTGGAGATCCACGTCCTCCAGGGCGAGCGCGAGATGGCGGCGTACAACAAGACGCTCGGCAAGTTCACGCTTGCGAACATCCCGCCTGCCCCGCGCGGCATCCCGCAGGTCGAAGTGACGTTCGACATCGACGCCAACGGCATCGTGAACGTCTCGGCGAAGGACCGCGGTACCGGTCAGGAGCAGAAGATCACCATCAGCGGCACCACGGCGCTCTCCGATGAGGAAGTCGACCGCATGGTCAACGATGCAGAGGCGCACGCTGACGAGGATCGTAAGAAGAAGGAAGAGGCAGAGGTCCGCAACACTGCCGACACCCTTGTGTACGCCACCGAGAAGACCCTCAAGGACCTTGGCGACAAGGTGCCCGAGGAAACCAAGACCGCATGCGAAGAGGCGTCCGCCGAGCTTAAGACGGCGCTCGAAGGCGACGACATCGATGCGATGAAGTCCGCCACCGAGAAGCTTCAGCAGGCTTCGTACAAGCTGGCCGAGATCGTCTACCAGGACGTCGCCGCCGCCGAGGGCGAAGCTGCCCCCGAAGGCGAAGAGGCGCCCGCCGGTGACGAGGAGGTCGCCGACTACGAGGTCGTTGACGAGGAGAACTAGCCATGGTCAAGAAGACCGACGACCCCGGACTCGATCCGGAGCTCGAGGCAGACCTCGGCGCTGAGTTCGACTTGCGTGGGGACAACCTCGACCGCGAGCTTGAGGCCGCACGCACGGAGGCCGCCAGCCACCTTGAGACCGCTCAGCGGCTTCAGGCCGAGTTTGAGAACTACCGCAGGCGCGTGGCGCGCGACCAGGGTGACCTGGTCGCGCGCGCGGGCCAGCGCATCGTCGAAGAGCTGCTGCCCGTGCTCGACAACCTTGAGCGGGCCATCGACCACACGACTGCGGGGGGCGACCTCGCGCAGCTCCTCAAGGGCGTGGAGATGGTGCATCAGCAGGTGCTCGGCGTGTTTGGCAAGGAAGGCGTCGAGGTCATCGATCCGTTCGGCGCCGAGTTCGATCCGCAGCTGCACCACGCGGTGGGGCAGCGCGAAGACCTTGAGGTGCCGGATGGCACCGTGCTGGAGGTCTTCCAGAAGGGCTACAGCCTGGGCGGGCGTGTTGTGCGCCCCGCCATGGTGATCGTGAGCACGGGCGGTCCCGCTCGTAAGGGGTAGCGATGGCCGGCAAGGACTACTACGACACGCTCGGCGTGGCCAAGACCGCTACCGCCGACGAGATAAAGAAGGCGTTCCGCAAGCAGGCGCGCAAGCACCACCCCGATGCAGGCGGCTCCGAGGAGAAGTTCAAGGAGATCAACGAGGCGTACGAGGTGCTCTCCGATGCCGAGAAG
>CAZGNF010000147.1:0-1753 GCA_964527045.1 uncultured Coriobacteriaceae bacterium
GTGCCGAGGTGGACTTCGCACTCTGCGATCCCGCTGGCGAACCGACCGATACCACCATCACGGTGTTCACGACGCGTCCCGATACGCTCTTTGGGTGCAGCTTCTTCTTGCTCGCGCCCGAGCACCCGCTCGTGAGGGAGTTTGTCGCGGGCACCGAGTACGAAACCGCCGTCATGGACGTGGTTCGCGCTGCCGAGAAGGAATCCGCGATCGACCGTTCCTCGGCAGAGAAAGAGAAGCGTGGCGCTTTCATAGGTCGCTACGTGGTGAACCCGGTCAACGGCGAGAAGGTGCCGGTCTGGGTGAGCGACTACGTGCTCATGGAGTACGGCACCGGTGCGGTCATGGCCGTGCCGAGCGGCGACCAGCGCGACTTCGACTTCGCGCGCACGTACGACCTGCCGATACCGCCCGTCGTGGTGGCCGATGACGACTCGCTTCTCGGCCAACTCTCCGGCAAGCGCGAGCGCGTGCTCGCCGACGTTCCCTGGGAGGTCGCGTACGCTGGCCCTGGCGTGATGGTGCAGTCCGGCGAGTTCACCGGCATGCGCGGCGGCAAGGCGAGCGAGGGCATGAAGGCAGTGACCGAGTGGCTCGCCGAGCGCGGGCAGGGTCGCTTTAGCATCAACTTCCGCCTGCGCGATTGGCTCATTAGCCGCCAGCGCTACTGGGGCAACCCGATCCCCGCGATCCACTGCCCGTCGTGTGGGCTCGTGCCCGTGCCCGAGGCTGACCTGCCGGTCATGCTTCCCATGGACGTGGACGTCACCAAGGGCGAGACGCTTGCGGACCACCCCGAGTTCTACGAGACGACATGCCCGAAGTGCGGCGGCGCCGCCCGGCGTGAGACCGACACGATGGACACGTTCACGTGCTCGAGCTGGTATTACCTGCGCTACTGCGACGCACGCAACGACGACGCGATCTGGGATCCCGCCAAGACCGACTACTGGATGCCGGTCGACCAGTACATCGGCGGCATCGAGCACGCGATCTTGCACCTGCTCTACTCGCGCTTCTTCACGAAGGTCTACCGCGACATGGGCCTCGTGAGCTTTGCCGAGCCGTTCACCAACCTGCTCACGCAGGGCATGGTGAAGCTCGATGGCGCCACGATGAGCAAGTCGCGCGGCAACGTGGTCGCTCCCGAGGAGATCATCGCGAAGTACGGCGCCGACACGCTGCGCGCCTACATCCTGTTCATGGCGCCACCCGACAAGGACCTTGAGTGGAGCAACGAGGGCCTCGACGGGATGTGGCGGTTCCTCGGCCGCGCGTGGCGCTACATCGCCGAGGTGGCCGAGGAGGCAGCGTCCGGTGCATGCGGCGTGGCTGCCGCCGGCGACCCGGCGAGCAAGCTTCTGCGCCGCGAGCGGCATCGCGTCGTCGGGAAGGTCTCGGACGACATCGAGCGGTTCCAGTTCAACACCGCGCTCTCCGCGATGATGGAGTTGCTGAACACAGCGTACGACTACCGGCGCGAGGTTCCGGCCGGAAGCCGTGACGTGGCGCTCGAGCGCGATGTTGCCGAGACGCTCACGCTTCTGCTCTCGCCGTACGTCCCGCACATGGCCGAGGAGCTCTGGCGCGAGGTCTTCGGTCGGGCTGAGTCGGTGCATCTGCAGACGTGGCCAGCGTGGGACCCCTCGGCGGCGGTCTCCGATGAGATCGAGTACGCCGTGCAGGTCAACGGCAAGGTCCGCGCGCACCTCACGGTGGCGGCCGATGCCCCTGAGGACGTCGTTCGCGATGC
>CAZGNF010000147.1:1763-5669 GCA_964527045.1 uncultured Coriobacteriaceae bacterium
GGCGCTCGGCCAGGTCGTCGAGCACGTGGAAGGCAAGACGGTCCGCAAGGTCGTCGTCGTTGCGGGCAAGCTCGTCAGCATCGTGGTCGGGTAGGCCACGCGGTGCGTCGTCTGACAGCGTGGGCGCTCGTCATCGGGGTTCTGGTACTTGCGGTGCTTGCGTACTTCGGCAGTGCGTGGCTCTTTGCGATCTACCTTGCCGCGCTTGGCAACGCGGTCTCGTTCCACTGGTGGTACGCGTGCAGCCGGTGCTCGAACCTGTGCTGTCCGTTCAACGTGCGCAGTTCCGAGTTCTTCGTGCGCTCCCGCGCAGTGCGTATGGTGGGGGAGCGGGACAGGGAGTTCTCAGACATCCGCTCGCTCGTCGCGGGCATCCCGCTGCTGCTCTCGGTGTTGATCGGCGTGGTGGGTGCGTGGATGTTCAGCTGGGTCGCCGCAGTGGCGTGGCTGCTCTACATCTCGGTCGCGGGATACGCGTACTGGAAGAACTCGTGCACGGGTTGCGGGAACGACTGCCCTGCGAACAGCAACCCGGCGTACCGGGCATGGAAGCAAGGTCCCGGTTAGGAACAGGTAACCGGCGGGTCAGGCCCGCCGCGTAGAGTGTGATCGTGCGGACGCCCCCTCAGTCCCGGAGGAAGGGGGGCGTCCGTGCCGTTTCAGATACCCGATCGTGCACGAGAACTGCTGGCGAGAGCGGGGCTTGCCGGTCTGAGTGACAAGGCGGTGATGGTTCTCTGCGCCGCTCTTGCCGTCATCCTCGCGGTCGCTGCATGGCGGTTCTGGCCATCGCCAGGCGGCGTCGAGGTGACAAGCGGCTCCGTTGACGGAACCGTGGCGCAAGTCGTCGTCGCGGAGCCAGAAGCAGCCGCCGAGAGCAGCGTGACCGTGCACGTCGTCGGAGCGGTGTCGACCCCAGGGGTGTACTCGCTTCCGTCAGGTAGTCGTGTCAGCGACGCGATTGCCGCAGCGGGTGGTGTGACGGGTAATGCGGCCGAGGAGGGCATCAACCTCGCCAGGGTCCTGGCCGACGGCGAACAGGTGCGGATGCTCACGCAGACGGAGTATGAGTCCGGGGCAGCGGCCGTTGCCGGTGGACCTGCACCCGCGACAGGAGGCGCGAGCGGAGCTTCCGGCGGGAAGGTCGACCTTAATCGGGCCACCGCGGCCGAACTGGATGCGCTGCCGGGTGTGGGTCCTTCAACCGCACAGAAGATCGTCGATGACCGAGAAGCGAACGGTCCCTTCAAGAAGGTCGAGGACCTGATGCGGGTCTCGGGCATCGGACAGAAGAAGTTCGATGCGCTCAAAGACCTCATCACGGTCGGCTGACAATGGAAGCCCGTCGACCCGCTACGCTGCGATGTGAGCGTCCCACGCTCTCGCCGGTGGCATGGCTTGCGATCGCCGCATGGGCGGGCGCGATATTCGGTGAGCACATTAGCTGGCACTTCGTGACGGGTGCTCCCGTGTGGCAGCTCCTTACTGCTAGCGGGGCGGTCTTGGTGTGCACCGCATGCGGTGTCGCGGCGCGCCGTCGCCGTGTCGGCCGATTCGACCCTATCGCGACGGTCGTGGTACTGGCTCTCGCCGGCACGGTCGTGGGTGTGGCGGCCTCGGTGCTGCAAGGCGCATCATGGCGGTCGCGCGCGGAAGGCCTTGCGGACGCGGGTGCGCGCGAGTGGGTTGGTGTCGTGACTGCCGATCCCCGAGAGGGTGCATTCGGTCCGGGCATACGTGTGCGAATCACCGAAGGACCGTACCGTGGTGCGGTGCTGTCGGTGTGGCTGCCGGGCACCGAGGCCGCGCCCGAATACGGGAGGGTGGTGCGGTTCTCGGCTATACCGAAGGTACGCGAGCACGATGACTCCGGTCGGCGGGCGGCGCGTGGTGGAGAGAATGCAACCGCGAATGCGTGGTCGGTGACCGACGTGGGCTGGCCGCCCGGCGTGATGGGACGCCTGTTCGAATGGCGCGCCGGAGCAGTCGGGCGCCTGCGGATCGTGAAGGGCGACGCCGGTGCGCTGTTGCGCGGCGTGGTTCTCGGCGATCGGCGCGACCTGGCGGGCAGTGCTGTCGATGAGGACTTCCGGGTTCTTGGGCTCTCGCACGTGGTGGCCGTATCCGGTTCGCATTTGGCTGTCGTGTGTGGCGTGGTGCTGGCTCTGGGCAGCCGGACACGAATGCCCCGGCGGACGCTGCTTGCAGCCGTTGTTGCGGTCGCAGCCGGCTACACCGCGCTCTCCGGCATGGCGCTCTCAGCGGTCCGCTCGGCGGTGATGCTCTCATTCGGTGCAGCAGGGGAGTGCATCGGTATTCGCCGCGATGGTCTGGCTGCGCTCTGCGTGGCGGTGATCGCCATGATCGTGGTGTCGCCCTGGTCGGTCTTTGATGTCGGCCTGGCGCTCTCTGTGGTCGCGGTCGCGGGGCTTCTGCTCTTCGGGGACCTGGGCATCGAGTGGACGGCCGCGGCGTTTGGCGGTCGCTGTCCGAAGACGACCTCGCTCTTGGGCGCGACGCTCGTGGCACAGGCATGCACGCTTCCCATCGTCGTCGGAACGTTCGGGATGCTCTCGCTCGCCGCGCCGATCGCGAATCTCGTCGTGGTCCCGCCAGCGGAGATCGCGATCTGCACCGGACTTGGCGGCGCGGCGCTTGGCGGGCTGTGGCCCGTTGCGGGATCGTTCGTCGTCCGCGGTGCCGGCGCGATCCTCGGCCTCGTGACGCGCGCAGCCTCGGTTCTGGCGTCGCTTCCAGGTGCCGCGGTGAGCGTGGGTGCCCCCGGGGCGGTAGCGATTCTTGGCGGCCTCGCCGTCGCTGTCTGGCTGTGGTCGCGATGGCCGGGTCCCGGGAGCGTAGCGGCGGCACGGCTGTGTCTTGCTGCCGTGCTGGTCGTGACGGTGGCGGTCGGTATCGGGCCGAGAGGTCCGGCGCGGTGCGAGGTCATCGTGCTGGATGTCGGGCAGGCCGATGCGATCCTGGTGCGCGATGGCTCGCACGCGATGCTCGTGGATGTGGGTGCGAGCGCCGGCGACCTGCGCCAGGCGCTCGCGCGAACCGGGGTGCGTGCGCTCGACTCGGTGGTGCTCACGCACGATCACGACGACCACATCGGCGGCTTCGGGGGGCTGAGCGGCGTGGTGCGGGTCGGCTGGGTCGGGCTGCCGCAGACGGCGCGCTCCGAAGGGTTCTCGGCAGTCCGGGAAGCCACGCCGCGGCTCACGCCGCGCGGGAGGGTCGGTACCACCTTGCTGCACGCGGGGGACCGTTGGTTCGTGGGACGTGCCGAGGTCATGGTCCTGTGGCCGCCTGAGATGCCCCCAGAGGCGCTCAAGACCAACGACACGAGTATCGTCCTCGCTGTGCGGTGTGGGGGCTTCTCGTGCGTCCTCACCGGAGATGCCGAGGAGGCCGCACAGAGCGGGATGCGGGAGCTCGGGACGCTGCGGCAAACGAGTGTCCTCAAGGTGCCGCACCACGGGAGCAAGAACGGCCTGACGCCGGAGGGCCTCAGCGCGTGGCGCCCCCGTGATGCGATCGTGAGCGTCGGCGTTGGGAACGACTTCGGGCACCCGTCTCCCGACACGATGGCGATGCTGGAGCGCGCGGGAGTTCGCGTGTGGCGAACCGATCAATGCGGCGACGTTCGGCTTGAAGTGACGGCGGACGGCTACCGGATCGTGCCGTCGAGGCGTGTCGGAGCGCGCCGTGCCTGTGCGACAATAGGCGCGATAGTGCACGCTCGGTTCGGCCCTTCGCTTGAACCGATGATTCCCACGAAGGAGCACGATGGCCGCTTCGAACCTCGAAGCACTTCTGCCGGTCTACCTGATCTTCGGCAAAGAGGAGTTGTTGCTCGAGCGCGCCCTCCGCCGCCTGCGCGACATGGTCGCAGCGGAGGGTGAC
>CAZGNF010000148.1:0-5667 GCA_964527045.1 uncultured Coriobacteriaceae bacterium
GACCTGCGCCTTCGGCGGGACAGCATAGCGGGCGCGCACGGCGCGAACCTCGGTCACGAGCTCCTGCAGGACGCTCATCGACGCCTCGGCGTCCTCATCGCGATACTCCCCGAGCCCCGTTGGCCACGTCGCGATCATAAGCGAGTCGGCGCTCTCCTCGGCGGCAAGCGGCAGATTGCGCCAGATGGCTTCGGTGATGAACGGCATCATTGGATGGAGCAGCCTCAGTGCGCGGTCCAGCACGAAGACGAGGTTGCGCTGCGCCGTAAGCGCAGTCTCCCCGCCTGCCGCCAGACGGCCTTTCGAGAGCTCGATGTACCAGTCGCAGAACTCGTTCCAGAAGAAGTCGTAGAGCGAGCGCGCCACTTCGCCGAACTGGAAGGCGTCGGTCCCGGCGGCACGTGCAGCTTCGACATCCAGGCCGAG
Source organism: uncultured Coriobacteriaceae bacterium (assembly GCA_964527045.1). Lineage (GTDB taxonomy): Bacteria > Actinomycetota > Coriobacteriia > Anaerosomatales > Anaerosomataceae > UBA2286. The sequence goes on from CAZGNF010000148.1 coordinate 427, forward strand.
GTCGACCGTCTCGGCAAGCGCAGCGAGGCGCGAGAATATCCAACGATCGGCAACCGTCTCGGCCTTGGGTGCGCCGGGCATGTAGCCCTCGCCAACGTTCATCAGCACGAAACGGCTGGCATTCCAGATCTTGTTCGCGAAGTTGCGGCTGCTCGCCAGTTTCTCCTCGGCGAACTTGATGTCCTGGCTGCCGGTCGTCTGCAGCATGAGTCCGAAGCGCATGCCGTCCGCGCCGTAGTGCTTCATGAGATCGAGCGGGTCGACCCCCGTGCCAAGCGACTTGCTCATGCGCTTACCCTCGGCGTTGAAGACCGTCGGGTGGATGATGACGTCGGTGTACGGAATGTCACCGGCGAACTTAAGGCCCTGCATGATCATGCGGGCGACCCACAGGAACAGGATGTCGCGCGCCGTAGAGAGCACGTTCGTGGGATAGAAGTACTCGAGCTCCGGCGTTTCCTCCGGCCAGCCCAGCGTCGCAAACGGCCACAGTGCCGAGGAGAACCAGGTGTCGAGCACGTCCGGATCCTGACGAACCGCGCCGCCGCACTTCGGGCACGTGGTGATGTCCGTCTCGCTCGCGCTCATCTCACCGCACGCGTCGCAGTAGTACACCGGAATCTGGTGGCCCCACCAGAGCTGTCGGGACACGCACCAGTCGCGGATGTTCTCCATCCAGTGGAAGTACACGTTCTCCCATCGCTCGGGGTGGAAGCTCACGCGCCCGTCTCGGACGCACTCGATAGCGGGGGCCGCAAGCGGCTTCATGTCGACGAACCACTGGTCCGAGAGCCACGGCTCCACGACCGTGTGGCAGCGATAGCAGTGCCCCACCGAGTGGACATGGTCTTCCGTCTTCACGAGCAGCCCCGCAGCCTCCAGGTCGGCCACGATGCGTTTGCGTGCTTCGTAGCGGTCAAGGCCTTCGTAGGGGCCGCCCTCCGCGGTGATGGTCGCGTCAGCGGCGAGCACGTTGATCTTCGCGCAGTCGTGGCGCTCGCCGATCTCGAAGTCATTGGGATCATGCGCTGGGGTGACCTTCACAGCACCGGTGCCGAACGCCGGATCGACGTACTCGTCTGCCACGATCGGGATCTCTCGGCCAAGGAGCGGCAGCACGACGGTCGCGCCGACGAGGTCACGGTAGCGCTCGTCCTCGGGGTGCACGGCTACGCACGTGTCGCCGAGCATCGTCTCCGGACGCGTGGTCGCGACGATCACGTGGTCGCGACCCCCTACGGCGTCCTTGAGCGGATACCGTATGTGCCACAGGTGGCCGTCGAGCTCCTCGTGCTCCACCTCGATGTCCGAGAGCGCCGTCGTGCACCGGGGGCACCAGTTGATGATGCGCTTGCCACGGTAGATGAGCCCCTCGTTGAAGAGTTGTACGAATACGCGCTTGACCGCCAGCTGGTACGGCTGGTCCATCGTGAAGTGCTCGTCGGCGTAGTCACACGAGCAGCCCATCGCCTTGAGCTGGCTGATGATGGTGGAGCCGTGCTCCGCGCGCCACTCCCAGCACATCTCGATGAAGCGCTCGCGACCGACGTCATGCCGCGTGAGTCCTTCAGCCGCCAGCTTCTGCTCTACCTTGTTCTGCGTCGCGATGCCGGCATGATCGGTGCCGATCACCCACCGAGTGGGACGGCCGGTCATACGTGAGCGTCGAATCACGACGTCCTGGATGGTGTTGTTGAGGGCGTGTCCCATGTGAAGCGAACCGGTCACATTGGGAGGTGGGATGACGATCGTGAACGGCGTCTCGCCGGGAACGATGCTCTGGCCGAAGTGGCCGGCATCGACCCATGAGGCGAAGATCTCTGCTTCGACAGAATCGGGCTCGTACGCCTTGGACATCTCACTCATGCGGTGCGTCATCCCTTCAATGCTTCGGTAGGAGTCGATTCTAAGGGAAAGGCGTGCACGCCGCGAATCACCGTTTGTGCTCGTTTTCGTACAAATTCAAGATTCAACCCCCATGGGGTATTTATCGCGGTGGCCGATTCGCGGAGAATGGGACGAGAGAACCGGCTCCGAAAGGTGAGACACATGGCTGACTGTGAGTGCCTGAGCGCGTGTCCGTTCTTCAACGACCAGATGGCCGAGATGCCCTCGATGTCGAACATCATCAAGCAGCGCTACTGCCGCGGCAGTAATACGCAGTGCGCGCGCCACATGGTCTTCAGAACGCTCGGCCGCGAGCGCATTCCTGTCGATCTCTACCCGAGCCAGACCGAACGTGCCGAGGAGCTGGTGGCCGCCGGTTAGGCGACACGACATCTGCACAGAAGAAGGGGCCCCGCCGGGGCCCCTTCTTCTGTGCAGAACGCCTGCGCACTATGCGGAAGCGTCGGCCGAATCAGGTTCGACGAGCGACATCATCGGTGCGCCATCGCCATCGACAGCCTCACGCGTGATGGTCACGCTGTGGACATCCGTGCGACCGGGCAGGTCGTACATGAGATCGAGGAGCAGCGACTCGAGGATAGAACGGAGACCACGAGCACCCGTTGCGCGCTTGATCGCTTGCACGGCGACGGCCACCAACGCATCCTCCGTGAACGACAGCTCCACGCCCTCAAGAGCGAATAGACGCTGATACTGCTTGACGAGCGCATTCTTCGGCTCGGTGAGAATCCTGACGAGCTCGTCCTCGCCCAGTTCTTCCACATGCGCAACGACCGGCACCCGGCCGATGAACTCCGGGATAAGGCCGAAGTGGTGAAGGTCCTCCGGGAGCGCCTGCGCGAGCAGCGTGCCGGTGTCATGCTTGCTTGCATCGGTCAGCTCGGCCCCGAAACCAACGCCCTTCTTCCCGATACGGTCCGCGATGATCTTCTCCAGACCCACGAACGCGCCACCGAGAATGAACAGGATGTTCGTCGTATCGATCTTGATGAGCTCCTGCTGCGGATGCTTCCGACCGCCTTGCGGCGGCACCGAGGCCTCGGTGCCCTCAAGAATCTTGAGGAGCGCCTGCTGCACGCCTTCGCCCGACACGTCGCGCGTGATCGAGAGGTTCTCGGCCTTGCGGGCGATCTTGTCGATCTCATCGATGTAGATGATGCCGACCTCGGCCTTGGCGGTGTCAAAATCGGCAGCGGTGATGAGCTTGAGCAGGATGTTCTCAACGTCCTCGCCAACGTAGCCCGCCTCGGTGAGCGTCGTGGCATCGGCGATGGCGAACGGCACCTTCAGGATACGGGCGAGCGTCTGCGCGAGCAGCGTCTTGCCGCAGCCGGTCGGGCCGAGCAACATGATGTTGCTCTTGGCGATCTCGACGTCCTCGGTGTTCTCGCACGGCGCACAGCGAACCCGCTTGTAGTGGTTGTAGACCGCTACAGCGAGGGTCTTCTTCGCGAGATCCTGGCCCACAACGTACTCATCCAGCGTCGCAAGGATCTGCCGCGGTGTCGGCAGCTCGTCAGGACCGGCCGGCGACCACTCTTCAACCTGATCCTCGTCGACGATGTCGTTGCACAGATCGACGCATTCGTCGCAGATATAGACTCCCGGGCCCGCTATGAGCTTGCGGACCTGATGCTGCGGCTTGCCGCAGAAGGAGCAGACGAGATGCTCGGTGCTATTGTCGCGACGGTCCACGGTCACCTAGTCCTCGCTCTTGGGACGATGCTCCATGATCGCGTCGACAAGGCCGTATGCGGCAGCCTCTGCGCCGGTCATGATGTTGTCACGCTCGGTGTCCAGATGGATCTTCTCGACCGTCTGGCCGGTGTGCTTCGCGAGGATCTCATCGAGGGTTGCCCGCATGCGGAGCATCTCTTTGGCCTGGATCTCGATGTCGGTGACCTGGCCCTGCGTGCCGCCCCATGGCTGATGGATGAGGACGCGGCTGTTCGGGAGCGCGAAGCGCTTGCCCGGAGCGCCGGCTGCAAGCAGCACTGCCGCCATCGAGGCGCACTGGCCGATACAGATCGTGCTCACGTCGCAGCGGATGTACTGAATGGTGTCGTAGATCGCCATGCCCGAGGTTACCGAGCCGCCAGGCGAGTTGATGTAGAGGTTGATGTCCTTCTCGGGATCCTCGCTCTCCAGGTGCAAGAGCTGCGCGATCACGAGGTTGGCGATGGTGTCATCGATCTCATGACCGAGGAACACCACGCGCTCGTTGAGCAAGCGCGAGAAGATGTCGAACGAACGCTCGCCGCGCGACGTCTGCTCGACGACGATAGGAACGAGCCCCTGGGCTTCGTGCGTCATTGCTACTCCTCTTCGGCCTTCGCAGCCTTGGCGCTCTTGCGCTTCGGCGCGGCCTTCTTGGCCTTCTTCTCCTCGGGAGCCTCCGGCTCGTCTTCGAGGACCTCAACGTTCGCCAGGAGCCACTCGAGTGCCTTCTGGTGGACGATGCTCTCTTTCACGATCGGCGTCGCGCCTGCCTCCCGAAGGCCCTCGAGGGTCTTCTCGACAGCCGTTGCGTCGCCGCCGGCGATCTCCAGCACCGCTTCGTCGAAATCGACGTCAGTGACTTCCATACCCTTTGCGCGGAAGAGCGCCTCAAGCGCAAGCTCTTCGGTCACGCGCATGAGCGACTGCTCGGCGATGTCTGCCTGAATCTGCGCCACATCGACGCCGGTCGCTTCCACGTACGCAGGAAGTGTGATGTTGCGCTCATCAAGGCTCTCGAAGAAGTCACGCGTCATGCTCGAGGAACGCTGCTTGACCATCGCCTCTGGCACCTCACCATCGAGACGCGATGCGATGAGCTCGCGCGCGAGCAGCTCGACGCGGCGCATGTGGCCGAGCGCCTTGCTCTCGTCCATCTTCTTGCGGATGTCCGCGCGCAGCTCGTCCATGGTGTCGAAGCCACCGACGCTTGCCGCGAACTCGTTATCGAGGGCAGGCATGATCTTCGCCTTGACCTCGTGCACCGTGATATCGAAGCGGGCCTGCTTACCGACGAAGTCCTCGTTCGAAGAGGTGTCAGGAATCGGGAACTCCGCGACGACTTCATCGCCAGCCGACGCACCGATGAGCGCCTCGTCGAATTCAGTCGGCATGAGTCCCCGGCCAAGCTCGAACAGGTACTTGTCCACGGTGTTACCGTCGTACGCCTCGCCGTCAACGGTGCCGACGAAGGAGAGAAGCACAAAGTCGCCTGCTGCCACGGGGCGCTCAGCTGACTCAACGGTGGCGAACCGCTCGCGAGTCTGCTCGATCTGCTGCTCGACCTCTTCATCGCTGGTGGTCCTGGCACCCGCGTAGACTTTCAGGTCGTCAACC
>CAZGNF010000149.1:0-5533 GCA_964527045.1 uncultured Coriobacteriaceae bacterium
CACCGGTACGGATCCTGATGACGTTCGCGATATCGCTGACGAAGATCTTGCCGTCACCGATGGCACCGGTCCGGCCAGCCGAGACGATCGCGTCGATAAGCGCATCGCAGCGCTCGTCGTCACACACGACCTCGATCTTGTACTTCGGCAACAGCTCGACCTTATAGGCACGGCCGCGGAACTGCTGTTCCACACCCTTCTGCTGGCCATGACCGTCGATGCGGCTCAGCATGAGTCCGGGGTATCCGGCAGCCTCAAGCGCTGCCTTCACGTCGTCGAGTTTCTCGGGACGGATAACTGCTTCTATCTTCTTCACGGTCTTCACCTCCTCGGTGGGCGAATGTCTACTCTTCTACGGTCAGGAAGTTGGCGTACGCAGGACCGCCGTGCTCCTGGATGTCGAGACCTGCAAGCTCCTCTGCCGGCGAGACTCTGATGCCGAAGATGAGATCCATCACCTTGAACGTGATGAACCCGAGCGTGAACGCCCACACGATAACCGTACCAGCACCGATGAGCTGATGGCCAAGCTGTGCCGTGCCACCGCCGAAGAACAGGCCTGTGATGTCGCCGTACGAACCATCAGCGAACAGGCCGACAGCGATGAGACCCCAGATGCCGTTCACGCCGTGGACCGAGAATGCACCGACCGGATCGTCGACGCCCAGGTTCTCAACCGTGAGGATCGAGAAGACGACCAGCGCACCACCAATGGCACCGATGATCATAGCCGAGGGTCCGCTGATGACAGCGCACGGTGCGGTCACAGCGACGAGACCGGCCAAGGCACCGTTGAGCGCCATTCCGATGTCCCAGACTTTCGTCTTCGCGTAGATGATGAGCAGGGCAACCAGCGCGCCAGCGGCGGCTGCCATGTTGGTGTTCACCGCGATGACGGCGATGCGAAGATCCATGCCGTTAAGCGTGGAACCCGCGTTGAAGCCGAACCAACCGAACCACAGGATGAAGACACCGATGGCCGCAAACGGGATGTTGTGACCCGGGATCGCCTTCGGCTTGCCATTCTTGTCGTACTTGCCGAAACGCGGCCCAAGCACCATCGCTCCAGCGAGACCGATGAACCCGCCAAGCGCATGCACGACACCGGAACCGGCGAAGTCATGGAAGCCAAGCTGGGACAGCCAGCCGCCACCCCACACCCAGTGTCCGTACACCGGGTAGATGAATGCCGAGATGACGACCGAGTACACCAGGTACGAGTTGAACTTAAGACGCTCGGCAACCGCACCCGAGACGATCGTTGCGGCAGTCGCGGCGAACACGACCTGGAACATGAAGTCGCGGTACTTCGTGACGTCGTAGAAGTCCCCTCCGAGGAACCATCCACTCGTCCCGATAAGACCCGATTTGTCAGCACCGTACATGAACGCGAAACCAATCGCGAAGTACGCGAGCGACCCGATCACGAAATCGAGAAGGTTCTTCATCATCAGGTTGTTCGCGTTCTTCGCGCGACACATTCCCGACTCGACCATGGCGAAGCCGGCCTGCATGAAGTAGACGAGGAACCCGGCTACGAGCATCCAGATGAACGTGGTCGGCGCGCTGGGATCCGCAGCCAGCGTGGCGGCGCCGTTGGGGTCACCAGCCGCAAGTGCGACTGATGGCAGAGCGAGCAGCAGGCCCGCAGCAAGACCGATTGGCAGTAGTAGTTTGCGCATTCCTAACCCTCCCTTGCTGATGTGAGCTCCAATCCGACGGAGCACGGACGACGAACCTGGCGATGCCGGATGCTCCCGTAAGGGCGCATCGCCTCTAGCCAGCCACCTCCTCGTCTCAGAAAATGAGAAAGTCGGGCCGCTACAGGAATAGGAAATCCATTCCGATAGCGGCCCGACTATCTCGTCTTTGTCCTCCGAAACGCTTGCGCGTTCCGAACCCGTTGTTGGTTCTATGTGATTAATGCCAGTCTCTCTGCCGAGTGTTGCGAGCCGGTTAACGCGAAGGCACGAGTGTGAGAAACCTGAACCGCGGTCGCGTTTCGGGACGCGCGACTATCGGTGCCGAGTTCTTCCTGGCTGATGGTGTGGCGCGCGCTACCTGGCCGCGACGTACTCCCCGTACCAGGCCATGGCGGCAAGCGCGCGCACGGCGGCGACCGGCGAATACAGCATCACGGGATCATATCGGCCACCGCCCGGGAAGGTCGCCGCCTCAAGCGGGCGCAGTGGGACGTTGATGATCGGTTTGCCCGTGCTCGCCATGAGCTCGGTGACGCGCTCGAGGAAGGAGGTCTCGGCAGGGTTGAAGCTGCCGCGGCCGGGCCCGCCCGGAACGCCGGCAAGCGTGGGGTCGTCCGACGTCCAGCCGGTCGAGGGGCTGCGCAAGATGCCCAGCGCAACCACCGCATCTACCTCGTCGCTCTCGGCGAGCATGGTAAGCGCATGGCTCGACAGGTCCGGGCCGACCGCGGCCACAAGATCGACCGGGTTGCTGCGGCACCAGTAGCCGGGCAAGAGCTCGTCGAGCGCCGCGAGGACGCGCGGCTCCAGCCGAGCGAGTTCGAGGCCATTGCGGGCGACCTCGTCCGCCGCCAGCACGCCCCACCCTCCACCGAGCGTCATGACCGCCACACGGCGACCTGCTGGCCGAGGAAGGGCACTGAGGCACAGTGCCAGGTCGAGGCTCTCATCTGGGCCTGTGCGCACCAGGCAGCCCGCCTGACGGGCTGCAGCCATGAAGACCTCTGACGAGCCCGCCATCGCGCCCGTGTGCGATGCGGCTGCCTTGCGGCCGTACTCCGTCAGCCCGCCACGCAGCACAACGACCGGCTTCTTCGGAGTGATTCGACGCATGACGTCGAGGAATCGGCGACCGTCGCCGGTTGCTTCGAGGTACACGAGGGCGGCAGTCGTCTGGTCGTCATCGCCGAGAGCGTCCAGCACATCGAGGGCGCTCGTGCTCGCCTGGTTGCCCACCGAGACGTACTTGTCGATGCCGACACCGCGTCGCTCGGCTCGGGTCACCAGCTGCACGCCGATGTTCCCTGATTGGGAGATGATGCTGAGGCCCCCGGGCTGTGGCCGCAGCTCCAGGAAGCCGACGGCGTGGAGCCGACTGTGCGTCGCAAGCAGCCCCATGCAGTTCGGGCCGATGAGCGTGACGCCTGCGGCGCGGGCAGTCTCGACGAGTTCCGCCTCCGCCTCGGCTCCCGCCTCGCCCGCCTCGGCGAAGCCTGCGGCAACCACGAGTGCGACCGGGATCCCGCGCTCGCCGCACTGCTCGATCACGCCGTTCACGTGAGCGGCTCCGAGCGCCACCAGCGCCAGGTCGGGGGCCGTCGGCAGTTCCGCGATGCTGGCGTAGGCCGGCAGACCCTGCACGGTGCCGCCGCGCCCGTTCACGGGGTAGATAGGACCGGCGAATTCGCCGTCGATGATGTTCTTGAGGAGCGATCCGCCCCACTTGACGATGTCATCCGAGGCGCCGATGACCGCGACGGCGCGCGGCGCGAAGAACGGCTTCAGGGTGTGGGGCGCGGGGATGTGGAGCGCGCCCCGCTCGGCGGACGGGTCGAGGATCACCAGTGCGTCGGCGGCGACCGGCGTCGAGCCCTCCACGATGAGGGGGTTCACGTCGATCTCCATCACGGCCGGATGGTCCTCGGCGATCTGCGCAAGCGCCCGGATGGCGCTCGTGAGCGCCGCCCGATCCACCGCCGGCATGCCGCGGAATTCGCCGAGCAGCGCACCGGCGCGGATGCCGCCGAGCATGCCCTCGATGTCGCGGTCCTCCAGGGGTGTCACGCCAAGCGCGATGTCCTTGTGGGCCTCGGCGAAGATCCCGCCAACGCCGAAGATGATGACGGGACCAAAGAGCGGGTCGCGCTTCATGCCGATCATGAATTCGCGCTTCCCCGACAGCATGCGCTCGACGAGCAGCGTCGCGTCCTCGCTTTCGGTGAGCGACAGGAGTGAGCTCGCGGCGTCTCGGACGGCGTCGTCGCCGAGGAGGTTCAGGGCGACCAGCCCGCGCTCGGTCTTGTGAGTGATGCGGGATCCGACCGCCTTCACGACCACCGGGCCGTCGAGGCGGCTGGCAATCGCGACGGCCTCGTCCTCGGTGTGCGCAAGTCCACCATCCGGGACGGCGATGCCGTACTCGGCGAGCAGCGCCTTCGCCTGACCCTCGTCGAGCGCGCTGAGCCCTTGGGCGACTGCCGCATCTATCACGCCACAACTACGCCGGTGCACCATCATGTGTACTCCGTATGCCGGGGTGCCGAGACGACACTCCGACATCGGAGAGTCGCATCACTCAGTATATGGGCTTGCGGGGCCACTGCTACTCGAATGGGTCAGGTCAGGCCGGCCCGCGTGCGAATGGTATCCAGCACACCCGGATCTTCGCCCTCTTGCGTGATCCAGCGGCTCAGTTCGTCCCAGTCGAGCGGGTGGCGACGCGCGATCATGATCACCTGATCTAATGCCTGTCTGTCCCCCCAGGCGAAGTAGTGCGTGAGGCGATCCATCACGCTTTGGGTCGGTGTGATGATCCTGATCGGACCGTAGCGGGTCCCTAAGGTGCTCGCATCCTGGTGAGAGAGTACGAGCGTGCTCCCGAAAGACAGTGGTCCGGACGGAAACTCCAGGTAGTAATCCGTGTCCGGGTGCTCGAGCTCCTTCTTCCCAGGCTGATGGCAGAATCCGAGCGGCTCCAATGCCTTCGCGATCGCGTCGTTCCGCTGTGAAGTGATGAAGTCCAGATCGCAGCTCTGGTATTCATTGTCTGTGTAGATAGAGACTGCCCCGCCCCCGGAGAGCGTGGCAGCGATCCCGGCCTCCTCAAGCGCGCCGCTCACCAAGGCGGCGAGCTCCGCGAGTGAGGTGTCTGGACTAATGACACTCATCGTCTAGGGCCTCTTCCCCGTACGCCTCGGACGCTGCCTCTGGCGGTAGTAGGCCTTCACGTCTTCCTCGGGAAGAAGCGCCAGTTCCGCCTCCAGGAACGTGCGGAGATTGCGGACAGTGGGGTTGCGCATGTTGAACTCGAACAGTCGGGTGTTGCCGACCGGCCTGCTCACAAGCACATCGCTGGCCTCAAGCCGTTTCAGTTGCTTGTACACGCCCGTAAGCGGCACGTCGTAGGTACCAGCTATGCCACGTGCGTAGCCGGAGCCGTACGCCTGCAAGAACAAGAGCACCTGGGCAGCGGAACGGCTCCCAAACAACGATTCCAATACTGGGTTCATACGATGCCTGCCGTCCTGTCGTTTGATCACTCGTACGAGTAATCTTGTACCACATGGTTGTACGTGCGTCCATCCTCTTTGTACGTTCGTACACCATAGTTGTACGTCTTTCGCACGCGAAGTCCCCCTCTCAGCCGACAGGTGTTTGCTGCTAGCGCTGGCGCCCACACGCATGGACGCAAGTAGACCCCCCTGCTTCCACAGGGAGGTCTACTGAAGTTCTGGTGCCCCCAAGGGAATTCGAATCCTGAAAGTGCTTGTGACTATTGGGACTACTTGGGACTCGTTGGTACTCAAGAGCTGCGGCGAGTCCCAATAGGT
>CAZGNF010000150.1:0-5533 GCA_964527045.1 uncultured Coriobacteriaceae bacterium
GTCGTGGATGGACTCCGAGGGATTGGAGCGGGTCAGTGCTTCGAGTGTGCCGACCTGCGTGATCTTCGAGCCCTGGATCCTCACGGCGCCGCGGCGCAGCGGTGGACCTGCGACCGGGAGCACCCATTCGCCTGCGATGATCACGGGTCTACTCCTGTGGAAGGTTCAGGAGACTGGGCTTGCGTAACTCCATGCAACCGCACGCGGCCGCGAGATCCGCTTCGGCGATCGCGTCTACCACGCAGCGAGCAACATCGGCGGCCTCATCGAAGAAGATCGCCTTGAGCTCCGCGTGCTCCCACTCCCTGACCACGCCCTCGCCGTAATTGACGACCATGTAGATTCCCGCGTAGCACGCACCGATGTCACGAGCGAGAAAGACCTCAGGCGACAAAGACTGTCCGATGACGTCAGCGCCAAGCCGCTTCATGTAGTCGACTTCGGCGGGAGACTCGAATCGGGGCCCGTCGGTCACGAGGTACGTTCCCCGTCGGAATACCCTGGCAAAGCGTTCACTTGCCGAGGCGAACAGGTGCGCGTGCAAATCGGGGCAGATCGGTTGGCGCATGATGAGCAGGTGATCACCGCGCACGTAGATGTCCTGCTTGATGGTGAGGTCGACGAAATCCGTCGGCACTAGCACGTCCCGGGGATCGAGAAGGTGATTGAGCGAGCCCACGCCGCCGTCGGCGAGCACCTTGCGAACGCCCGCCTCATGAAACACCGAGAAGACCTGCAGGCTTGCATCGGCTCTTTTCACGCCGCGCCGCCACCCGTGCATCTTGACCGCGAGCGCATCGCGTGTGCCGTGAGACCCGTGTACGCGGAAGTGCGTGAACGACGGCGACCTGCCGAATGGCGTGTCGAAGACGAGGTCCTCGGCAAGCACCTCCACGCGGTCATCCTCAAGCCCCGCAGGGAACGCGAATGACAGCGTTCCGCTGCCTCCGCAGACACCGAATTCTGCGCGTGGTACTCCTGCAATCGTCATGATTCCTCCTCGGTTATAGGGTACCCGAAGACGCTGGACTGCGCGCGACAGTGAAGGCAAGTCATCGGACTCCTGTCGCTGAGGCTGTTGGTGGCGTACGCTTGGCACGTGGGTGACCGGGAGGGGTGGATGCAGTGCCGCGTATCGGCGTCCACCGATTGTGAACGATGTGCCGGAGGTGGGAGACGAAGTGAGAGTTCGCGCGCGGCGTTGTGCTTCCGACCTGGGATTCACCCTCGTCGAGTTGATGATGGTCGTTCTCATCCTCGGGGTGCTCGTGATGATCGTAATGCCCGGATACCTGCAATCCACCGAGCGGGCAGAAGAGAGAACCTGCCAGGCTACGAGGGTTTCGGTTGAGCTGGCAGACTACGCCTACTACATCGAGAACGCTGATTGGGCGACATCGATCGACGCGCTCGTCGGGACGTGGCTTGTGCGCGCACCACGATGTCCGTCCCGTGGCACGTATGCCTGGATCAACGTTCCAACAACCGAACACCCGGCGCGCAGTCTCGGATGCTCGGTGCACTACTTCCCTGTTGAGCAACTCACCCCGCTTGGCTCGTCATTCGGCGAGATCTCGAGCAACATGATGGCGCTGATCAACGCGTACTACGCTGCCAATCACAGGTGGCCTCGGAGCTGGGCGCCGTACAACTTCACGGATCTTGGTCTCGACCCGGCTGACTGGGCGCAGCCCATCGGCAACATCTACTACTCGCCTGTAGGTAACAGGGTGAACATCAAGCCCGCGGTCGGTTGGGACATAGCCGTCAAGGACGCCACGGGCAAGACCCTCGTACTGACGGCGAAGACGAGCTGGAACCTTGTTTACAGCGCAGCCGATGGCAAGTGGTACTACAAGTCCATCGACAAGGCGAACGTAGTCGACATCACCACGATGACCGTCACTCAGTCGAAGTAGATCCAGCTACCGCTGCATCGACAGCATCTCGCGGGTGCGCTTCCACGTGAGCTTGATACCGCCCACCGAGAACCAGTACATGAGATAGGTCAGCCGCTTCATGACGATCGCCGGAAGCCCTGCCAGGTGTATCTTGAACGCCCAGCCAACACCGTAGCTCGGGCCGATGCTGACGAACTCACCATGCATGTTCGGCTTGAACGGCGTCGGTAACTCGCCGCGCGATTCGCGAAGAATGTTGTCGGCTGTATGCTCGGCTTCCCTTATCGCGAATTGCGCGAGCATCGGCAGCGTTCGCTTGTCCTTCGGGTCTCGGAACGCGGCTACGTCACCGACAGCGTAGATGTCTTCGTGTCCGACAGCGCGACACGTTTCGTCAACAACGAGACGCCCGGAAGGATCGGCTTCCATGCTCCACGAGATTGCGTCAGGGTCCGCCTTCGCCCCGCCGCAGAAGACCATCACGCTGGCGTCGACGTTTCTGCCATCAGCCAGATGAATCGAGCGCTCATCTACCTTCGCAACCATGGAGCCGGTTATGAGCTCGACCCCGAGATGGTCGAGTCGTTTGCGCGCACGCGCTCTGAGACTCGGCTCAAGATCGTAGAGGACGTCCGGGCGCCCTTCTATGACCCGGATGCGCAGGTCGGCAGGGTCAAGCCCGGCTTCACGCATGCGCTTGGGCAGCATTTGGCCGAGCGTGCCGACGATCTCGATACCGGTCGCGCCGCCGCCGATCACCGCGAATGACAGTGCCTTCACCCGCGCCTCTCGATCGGCGATCATCGCCGCCGAACGGAATTGCTGCTCGATGCGACGCTGCAATTCCTGCGCGTCGGATACCGACCACATCGTGACGGCGTTCTCGGCGAGACCCGGAACCGGCGGCACGAACGCGATGGCGCCCGTCGCCAGCACAAGCCGCCAGTAGCTGACTGGTTCGTGCGGCCCGCTTCTCGGCCCGACGGTGAGTATGTGCTCGTCGGGCTTCACTTCGTGGACGCGATTGTAGCACACCGTTACCGGTAGGTCCTTGAACAGCGTGGGGAGCCACAGTTCGCAGAACTCGGGCCGGGGAGGTCCGACGGCCACTAGGTCGAGTTCTGAGAGTGCCTGCTGGCACGGGTTGGGCTCGATCAGCATGATCTCGACGTCGTCGGCGCTGTGGAGGGCTTTTCCGAGTCGAACTGCCAGCGTCGTTCCCGCGTAGCCGCCACCGGCGATCACCACGCGTCGCTTCGCTCCCGATGTCGTGCTGGCGGACTGTGATTCGCTTTCCACGTGTGCTCCTTTCGCGTATGCATTCAACGTACCCGAAGTGCGGGTCCTCATACGTGTTTTGGTGGGTATTTGCGCGCAGGAAGGTGCACTCGCATACATCGGACGGGCGCACGTGAGGCAGATTCGCCGCTTATGGGAATGAGAGATTGTGATTCAGCTAACGGAAGGACCGAGATGAACCCGTTCTGCACATTCATGGCATCGATGACCGGCAGAATCGTACGCGTGGTCGCGGGTGTCGCGCTGATAGCGTGGGGCATCATGGGACTCGGCGGGACGGTCGGCATCATCGTGGCCGTCATCGGCGCTGTCCCGTTGCTCGCGGGGCTGTTCGACTTCTGCGTGTTCGCGCCGCTCTTCGGCTGCCCGCTCTCCGGCCCGAAGATCCGCGCCGGCAAGAAGTAGCGCTGCTAGAATCTGCGCACTTCTCGGTAGAGGGTGTCGCGCTGCACGGGCGTGAGACCGGCATCCGCGATGAGCCGCACCAGCTCGTCTCGGGCAAGCATGAAGCGGGTGCCGGCAGCGGCCACCACGTTCTCCTCGATCATCGTGGAGCCCATGTCGTTCGCGCCGTAGCAGAGCGCGACCTGCCCGATCTTCGGCCCCTGGGTCACCCACGACGCCTGGATGTTGGCGACGTTGTCGAGGAACAGGCGCGAGACAGCGAGCGTGCGAAGGTACTCCCAGCCGCTCGCCGCGGTGCCGCCCTGCTCGCCCTCGAGGTCCGTGTTGCCCGGCTGGAAGCTCCACGGGATGAACGCCCGGAACCCGACGGTGCCACCAGCGACCGCCTCATCCTGCACCTCTCGGACGCGCATCATGTGCTGGACGCGCTCGGCAAGCGTCTCAGTGCCGCCGAACATCATCGTAGCCGTCGTCGACATGCCGAGGGTGTGGGCTTCGCGCATCACGTTGAGCCACTGGTCGCTCGTCGCCTTCTTGGGCGAGACGTGTGAGCGCACGCGGTCGACGAGGATCTCGGCGCCGCCGCCCGGAAGCGAGTCGAGGCCGGCGTCGCGCAGACGAGTGAGCACTTCACGGGTACTGATGCCGGACACCTTCGCGATGTGCACAACCTCCGGCGGACCGAACCCGTGCACGTGAATCGGGTAGCGTGCCTTGAGCTCGCGCAGCATGCCCTCGTACCACTCGATACCAAGGTCGGGGTGCATGCCGCCCTGCAGCAGGATCGCGGTGCCCTCGAGCGCAAGCGTCTCCTCGACCTTCGCGTAGAGCTCGTCGGGCGGCAGCACGTACGCGTCGGGGTCGGCCGCATCGCGGTAGAAGGCGCAGAAGCGGCAGCCGCTCACGCAGATGTTGGTGTAGTTCACGTTGCGGTCGACGATGAACGTCGCCTCGCGCTCGGGATGCAGCCGGTCGCGCATCACGCTCGCCGCTACGCCGAGCGTGAGGATGTCAGCGTCCTTGAGCAGCAGGAGCGCCTCATCCGCCGAGAGCCGATGCGTGCCGGCCGCTGCCGAGAAGGCAAGCGCCGCCGCGGCGTCAGCAGGACGCGCGGGGGTGACCACGTCAGTCCTCCCCGAAGATGCGGATGTCTGGCACGCGCTCAAGCTGGCCCACTTCTACGGCCTCGGCAAGGTAGCGCTTGAGGCCCTCCCGGTAGCGCGGCTCGTAACGGAATTGCAGCGCGTCGAAGTAGCTGCGGAACTTCTCGGCGGGGAACTGCTCCCATCGCGCGGCGTATTCGCTGATGTCGTCGAGGTGCGCTCGGCAATAGGCGAGCGAGGCGGAGAGCGCATCCGAGACAGTCTGGACTGCTTCGGGGCTGCTCTCGGCATAGTCGCGGCGCACGGCCCACACGGCGTACACCATCGGCAGGCCGGTCCACCGCGTCCATTCGGTGCCGAGGTCGTACGCATACAGTCCCTCGGGCACGTCCCAGTACGCGCGAAGCGCTTCGTCGCCGATGAGGAGCGCTGCGTCGGCGTCGCGAAGCATCGCCGGCAGGTCCGGCGGCATCTCGACGAAGCTGGCCGAGGCGCCCCAGCGCTTCGCGATGAGCACGCGCGCCAGCACTTGCGAGGTGCGCGACGTGTTCGTGAGCGCGACGGTGCGGCCGTTGAGCTCCTCCGCGGGCACCTTCGACACGAGCAGGATGGACTGCACCTCGCCGTCCGAGGAGATCGCGATATCGGGCAGTAGCACCAGGTCATCAGCATGTCGCGCGTACTCGATGGCGGGGATCGGCGCCACATCGAGCTTGCCCTCGACGATGTCGACGGCGAGCTCTGCCGGGTTCGCCTTCACAAGGTCGACGTCGAGCAGCACGTCGTTCTTCACCATGCCGTAGTAGAGCGGCAGGCAGTTGATGA
>CAZGNF010000151.1:0-5509 GCA_964527045.1 uncultured Coriobacteriaceae bacterium
AGCCTGGCCTCAACACGCTTATCCGAGAGGCGTACCGTCTCCTCGGGCTACAGAGCTACTTTACGGCAGGCGTGCAGGAGGTCCGCGCGTGGACCGTGCGTGTCGGCGCGAAGGCACCCGAGGCCGCCGGAGTCATCCACTCGGATTTCGAGCGCGGCTTCATCAAGGCCGAGGTGATCTCGTACGCTGACTACGACGCGCTTGAGACCGAGGCGGCCGCGAAAGCAGCCGGCAAGCTGCGGATCGAGGGCAAGGAGTACGTCCTCACCGACGGCGACGTGATGCACTTCCGGTTCAACGTCTGACCGGGGGACACCATGAAGATCCGCTATAAGGTGACCGATATTCATGATGACCACGCTCACGAGGGTTCTGACTCAGTGGGGGGAGAGGCCGTCATCCGGGGCATCCGTCGCGGCGAGATCGACATGCTCACAGGCGATGTGCGCCGGCATGCGGATGTTGAGGCACGTGCACGTAGGCGGTTCGCGGAGTAGGGGTCGCTGTGGGCGCGTGTTGCAGAAGTCTAACCCTGTAGTTCAGGCATAGCCCAATGACCTATGGCGTCGCCGTGGAGCCCTGGTCGGTACGCCAGTCAGTTGCCTGCTTGGACGCTGGGCAGAGCACTAGGTGCGCGGCGTCGACATCGGACGAATAGATACAGGAGACACACTCATGCCTACTACAGAGTCCAGTGGACCCGTGGACACGGAATGGGTGCTGTACGTCCGGCTTCCGGCCTGGCGGAACCCATACACCGTCTTCCTTGGCTTCATGGGCTTGCTGGCGATAGGTATGTGCGTGATGCTTCTCAACTTCGCGCCAACCGCCGAGCGCCACATAGCCGTCGCGTACGTCGTGGTCGTTGCACCGTTGATTCTCTACATGCTGTGGCTGGGAGCCTGGAGCTACTGCGGGCGAGAGGAGATAGGGGTGTCTGACGGCAACCTGCTGGTAAGGAAGCGTGTCTGTGGCATACCTTACATGTCGCATCAGTACCACGTATCCGGAATCGGAAGACTAGGCGTTCGAGAATGCCCCAAGCTCTCGTGGATGCCCGCAAGCTGGCTGTTCATGGGGCGCCAATTGGGATTCGGCGACGGCCCGATCACGTTCGAGTACGAAGGCGATGACGTTCGAATAGCCGAGGCTCTCCGGAATGATCCTGTCGCAGCGGAGGAGCTCGCTGAGAGGCTGAGAGTGGGTCTTCATCTCGATGCTTAACTGCATCGCTGTAGGCCGCATATCGTGCGCTTGCGGGCGACACTCGGCACGGATTGGGGATTGATGGACGGGTTCAGCTGGTTCCTGATCGCGCTCTTGCTGATGTGCCTCAACGACGCGATCGGCGTCGCGGTGTGGTACATGGCTGCATCTCGGGTGCGCTCAGCGACCGCGGATTCGTGGGGCAGCCTGATGAGGCGACACAACCGGCGAATCGCAGTAACACTCGAGTTGGGCATGGAGATCGCCTGGCTGGGTGTCGTCTGCGTCATGTGGGAGGACCTGTCGCAGGACCCCTTCTTTGCCGCGATGTTGGTGAGCGGCGGAATCGTGTCACCGCTGCTGATCGGGTTGGTGACGTACATCCTCTACGGCAACCTGTCTCGGCAGATGACGCGTCAATGGGCTAAGGGTCGCCCCGATCCTGATGCGGATGAAGTCAGGATGGCGCATACGTAGGTTGAGCCGCTAGCAGGCCACGAGGCCCGTGCTACTCAGCGGCCCGCGCCGTCCCAAGGATCCTTCTTCCGGGGGGACATATCGTCGTCTTTGCTTCCTCGCGCCAAGGACACATGGCTGCCACGCATGGTCTCGCCCGCAGGTTTCTCGAATCTTGGGCGCGGTCTGAGAGCTCGGTGAAGCGGCGTCATCCGCTTCGTGTCCGCACGGGCTTGGATGATGTGGGCCTAGCCGTACCTTACGGCGCCGACACTCTCCGGGCCTTCGCGAGCTCCCATTCCAGCAGGCTCGAGATCACGTTCGTGCTGCCGACCATCGTGAACTGCGGCACCCGCGCAGAGTTGTCCATCACCCAGCGGCGGGTGGCTGCCGGCAGGTAGGTGCGGCCGCACATCAGGAGTGGCTGTCCGTCGTGTCCGGCGAGCGCGCCTGCGGTGAGTGCGTCGGGGAAGTTCTCAGAGGTGGCCACGTACGGTGAGATCGTGCCGTCGGGCCAGTACTGATGCAGCGTTGCGAGGTTGGTGTCGTAGCGGTTCGGCCCCCACAGCCACGTGACCGCGAGCGTCGACTTAAGCGTGTCGACCACCGGCTGCGAGACGACTGCCGGTCCGCCTACCACGACCGCGCTTGTCACTTCAGCGGAGTGGCGCGCCAGATACGCCGCGGTCACGGGGGAGAGCACGTCCTTGCGCGTGAGCAGGATCGGCATGCCGCGCATGCCCGAGAACGCCGAGGCGGACGCTGCATCCGGGAACGCCGTTCCGGCTACGAGCGAGACGCCGACGCCGGGCGTCACGCCCATGCGTTCGGCGATGAGCACGGCGGTCTCGTAGCGGTCCACGCCAGCGAGCCGTTCGACCGCGTCGGTTGTGAGGCCGGCAGCCGCGCAGGCTGCTTCCGCTACGGCAGTCTCAACTGCTGAGGCACTCCCGAGTACCACGATGTGTTCGGGCGCGAGTGCGCGGATGGCGTTGGCGGTAGCCGCTGTCAGCGATGACTTCGGCGTGAGCAGCACCGGCGCATCGAGACTCGTCGAGAGGGGAGACGCCGCGAGCGCGTCGGCCCAGTCCTCGCCGGAAGCGAGAATCACGGCGTCGGCACCGCTCGGCCATCCGCCGAGCGCGGCGTCGGCGGAGGTCGCGTAGCGGTCTGCGCCCTGCACGCGCGGGTTGATCGGCTTGAACGGGTCGGATGCGTAGAACCGGTCGACCGCATCCGCGATACCCACAGCGACGCTATGCCGGAACGTTGCCGAGAGCAGCTTGGCGCGGTCGGTGGAATTCGAGAGGAACGCAACCTCCACGAGCGCCGCGGGCATGTTGGACCAGCGGATCACGTAGTAGCCGACGTCGTCGACGCCGCGATTCGTCATGCCGCCATGCGCGACGACTTCGCTCTGCAGCAACCCGGCAAGGTTCTTGGAGAGCACGGTGTCGGCAGGTGTGTTCCAGCTGTTGTAGAAGGTCTCGGTGCCCGTCGCGTTACCACCGGCGTTGTTGTGGATCGAGATGAAGATGTCTGCGCCCGAGCGGTTCGCCTTGTCGCAGCGCGCCTGCAGGTCATCGTAGGGAACCGGATACGCGCCGGTCTTCCCGTCGGCGAAGTACCGGTACGTGTCCGTGATATCCGAGTAGTTCCACGTTGCGATATCTGAGTTCTGGATGGTGTAGTCACCGGTACGGCTCATCGCGACGGTGTGGCCGCGGGCCTGTAGCACCTTGCGCGCCTCAAGCGCGATGAGCAGGTTGACGTACTGCTCCTCGACGCCTGCATACACGGCACCCGGATAGCGGCCGCCGTGACCGGGGTCGAGGAAGACGGTGCCGCCAAGAGCGGTTGCAGGCGAGAGCGCCACGGCGATCGCGATGGCGATCGTGAGCGCGGTTCGTGATGCGCCTTTACGGGCGGCTGCGACTAGTTGCTGCGGGTGCATCTCGGGCTCCTTTGGGAGCGTTGGTACCCTCCCATTTAAGCACAGGCACGCAAACCGTCTCGTGAGCGCGGACACACTCGGGGTGCTCGTCGATTCAGATTGACACTCCATACCGCGCGGGCTAGCATATATGCACCTTACCAGCGTCGCGGAGCAGCAGCTTTCGTCGCAGCACCGTTGGACCAGGACGCGCCGCCCGGAAGCGGGCGACCCCTGGTCCTTTGCATATCAGCTGCTTCGCTCAGGCAGGTTTTCACATCCGCATCGGGGCATCCAGGAGGCGCATCACAGCATGGAGATCGAAATCGGGCGCGGAAAGACGGCACGGCAGGCGTACGGCTTCGACGACATCGCGATCGTCCCCTCGAGAAGGACCCGCGACCCGCGGGACGTGGACATCCATTGGGAGTTCGCATACAAGGGCAGAACCTACAGCTTCCCGCTCCCGGTTCTTGCCTCGGCAATGGACGGCGTCGTCGATCCGATGTTCGCCGGTGTCATGGGCAAGCTCGGCGGCCTCGCGGTTCTCAACCTCGAAGGCATCCAGACCCGCTACGAGGATCCCGCGCCGCAGCTTGACGCGATCGCCAGCTTCTCCAAGGAAGAGGCGACCGCCAAGATGCAGCAGATTTACGCTGCCGAGGACGTGAAGCCCGAGCTCATCACGCAGCGCGTGAAGGAGATCAAGGACCAGGGCGTTCTCGCCGCCGCGTCGCTCACCCCACAGAACGTTGAGCGCTACATCGACGCCGCAATGGCCGGTGGGCTCGACATCCTCGTCATCCAGGGCACGGTCGTCTCGGCAGAGCATGTGTCGAGCTTCGATAAGCCGCTCGACCTGAACGCATTCGTCCGCGACCTGCCGATTCCGACGATCATCGGCGGTTGCTGCAGCTACCAGGGTGCGCTGCACCTCATGCGCGCTGGCGCTGTCGGCGTGCTTGTGGGCGTCGGCCCCGGCCACGCCTGCACCTCCCGTCGCGTGCTCGGCATCGGCGTTCCGCAGGCCACGGCTATCGCGGACGCCGCGGCTGCCCGCCTGCGCCACATCGACGAGACCGGCACCTACTGCCACGTCATCGCTGACGGCGGCATGCGCACTGGTGGCGACCTCGCCAAGGCCATCGCCTGCGGTGCAGACTCCGTCATGATCGGCTCGCCGCTCGCCTCGGCATCTGAGGCTCCCGGCCGCGGCTACCACTGGGGCATGGCGACCTTCCACGCCGACCTGCCCCGCGGCACGCGCGTCCAGGCCGGCGTCCGCGGCACGCTTGAGGAGATCCTCCTCGGCCCGGCGCACCAGAATGACGGCACCCTGAACCTGCTCGGCGGCGTGCGCACCTCGATGGCGACCTGCGGCTACGAGAACCTCAAGACCTTCCAGAAGGCCGAAGTCATGGTCGCTCCCGCGCTGCAGACCGAGGGCAAGACGCTCCAGCAGTCGCAGGGCGTGGGGATGGGCCGCTAGTGACAGACTTCCACGATCAGCAGCCGACCGTCTTCGTTCTCGACTTCGGCGCGCAGTACGCGCAGCTGATCGCGCGCCGCGTGCGTGAGGCGCGCGTGTACTCGGAGATCGTGCCGTTCTCAATCTCCGCCGAGGAGGTCGCGCGCCGCAAACCGGCAGCGATTATCCTCTCGGGCGGACCGGCGAGCGTGTATGCCGAGGGCGCTCCGCATATGGACCCGGCTGTCCTTGAGATGGGCATCCCGATCCTGGGCTTCTGCTACGGCATCCAGGAGATGGCGCTTCACCTGGGCGGCGAGATCCCCAAGACCGACATCGGCGAGTATGGTTTCGCCGAGCTTGAGATCATCGACGCCGAGAGCGTGCTGCTCGAAGGCGTGCCGGCGACCTCGCAGTGCTGGATGAGCCATCGCGACTCTGTGGGC
>CAZGNF010000152.1:0-397 GCA_964527045.1 uncultured Coriobacteriaceae bacterium
CGACCACCCCGGGTGCGTGATCGTCCCCGGACTGGTGAACGCGCACACGCATCTGTCGCTCTCCTCGATGCTTGGACTGCTCCCCCCAAGTGACTTTGCCACGTGGATCTCGCTCATCGCTGGCCCGGTGCAGACTCTGTCGCACGATGACTTCGCCGATGCCGCCGCGTTCGGAGCCGTCGAGTGCCTCCGCTCAGGCGTTACCGTCGTCGGCGACATCGCATATGGTCCGGAGGCACCTGCCGCGGCGGCCGATACCGGCATTGGCGGCGTGTTCTTCTGGGAGGTGCTCGGAATCTCGGCGGACGACCTGCCCGAGAGGCTCGCCAGCTGCGATTTCCCCGCCGAAAGCAGCGCCTGCGACGGTAGAACGCTCTGCGGCATCAGCCCGCATGCG
>CAZGNF010000152.1:407-5508 GCA_964527045.1 uncultured Coriobacteriaceae bacterium
GGCTTATCAAAGCCACCTACGACTATGCGCGCCACTGGCACTACGGCTTCACGATCCATGTTGCCGAATCGACCGCAGAAGTCCGGCTGCTCGCCGCGGGAGAGGGTCCCCTGCGTTCTGCCGTTGAACGACTCGCGCCCGACTTCACCGCGCCCGGGGTGGGAGCGGTTCGTTACCTTGAGCACCTTGGCGCCTTGCAGGACACCATCGCTGTACACTGCGTGCAGCTGATGCCCGGTGAGGCAGAGCTCCTGGCCGCACATGCGCGTGGAGTGGTGTTGTGTCCCCTGTCGAACCGCTATCTGATGAATGGACGACCGCCGGTAGCCCAGCTGCGAGCAGCCGGGGCACGCCTCGCTGTCGGCACCGACTCACTCGCAAGCAACGAGACCCTCGATCTGTTCGCCGAAGCGCGGGAGCTGCTCGCTATCGACCCGGAGCTGACAGCAGAACGCGCGCTGCGCATCATGACGCTGGAGGGCGCTCAGGTGCTCGGGGTCGATCGTGACTACGGCTCTCTCGAGCCGGGCAAGCACGCCGATATCGTCGCGATTGAGATCACCGACACCAACGACCCGGTCAGCACCCTGCTCGCAGAAGGCGCACCGTCGCGGGTTCGCTCCGTTATCACCGGCGGAATCTGGCGCCTCATCGATGGGCGCATGGCGTTCCTCACGAAGGACATCGAACAAAGAAGTGCCCGGGTCGCCGAGAAGGCAGCCCGGGCACTCGCTAGAACGTAAGGGCCTCTGCGCTACGTCTCGCCAAGGTAGGTCTTGCGAACCTGCTCGTTGTGGAGCAGTTCCTTTCCGGGACCCTCGAGCGCGATCGTACCGACCTCAAGAACGTAGCCGCGATGCGCGATTTGCAGGGCCATGGCTGCGTTCTGCTCGACAAGGAGAATCGTCGTGCCTTCCTTGTTGAGCTTCTCAATGGTCTCGAAGATGATGTCGACTACGACGGGTGCAAGGCCCATCGACGGCTCATCGAGCATCAGAAGCTTAGGGTTCGCTACGATGCCTCGGCCGGTAGCCAGCATCTGCTGCTCGCCACCCGAAAGCGTGCCACCCTTCTGAGTGCGGCGCTCTCGCAGACGCGGGAAGAGCTCGAAGACGGTCTCGATCGATGCTTTCACGCCTTCGGCGTCCTTGTTGCGCAGATACGCGCCCATCCCGAGATTCTCCTCGACGGTCATGCGAGGGAAGATGCGCCGTCCTTCAGGAACCTGGACGACCCCCTTGGCAGTGACCTTGTGCACGGGGAGACCCGAGATCGTTTCGCCGTTGAGTTTGATCGTGCCTTGCTTCGGCGAGAGCAATCCCGAGATGGTGTTGAGGGTGGTGGACTTGCCAGCACCGTTCGCGCCGATGAGCGTCACGATCTCGCCCTCGTCGACGTGCAGGCTGATGCCCTTCAGGGCTTCGATCTGGCCGTAGAACGTGTGGACGTCCTCGACTGAGAGTACGGTATTCGACATCGCTACTCCGAACCTGACGCGGCGAGCAGGGCTTCGGCGCCTTTGCCGAGATAAGCCTCGATGACCTTGGGATCGCGCTGGATCTCCTTGGGCAGGCCTTTGGCGATCATCTCGCCGAAGTCGAGGACGTAGATGCGATCGGCAATGTCCATGACGACCTTCATGTCGTGCTCAATGAGCAGAACCGTGATCCCGAGGTCGCGGACACGTCCGACGAGCTTGGTGAGCTCAGCGCTTTCCTGAGGGTTCATGCCGGCAGCCGGTTCATCGAGCAGCAGGAGCTTTGGCTCGGTTGCCAGTGCACGGCCGATCTCCAGCCGGCGCTGCGCGCCGTACGGCAGGTTCTTGGCGAGGTCGTTCGCCTTGTCAGCAAGGTTCACGAAGCGGAGCCACTTGAGCGCCTCATCTTCCGTGTGCTGTTCCTCGCGCTTGAATTTGGGCGTACGCAGGATCGCCTGGAGGGGGCCTGCCTGAGTCCGGGCGTGCCGGCCGACCATGACGTTCTCCAGCGTCGTCATGTTCGCGAACAGGCGGATGTTCTGGAACGTCCGCGCCACACCGATCTCGCAGATCTGGTGCGGCTTCTTGCCGCCGAGCTCGTGACCATCGAAGGTCACCGAGCCTTCAGTCGGCTTGTAGATGCCTGTCATAAGGTTGAAGAACGTCGTCTTGCCGGCCCCGTTCGGGCCGATAAGGGCGACGATCTCACCCGGGTCGATACTGAGATTGATGTCACTGAGAGCCTTGAGCCCTCCGAACATCATCGTCACTTTGGTCGCTTCGACGAGTGCCATCTGTGTGCGTGCCTCTCCGCCGGTTCCTACGGGTTATGCGCGGACGTCTGCTCGCGATGCTCGAGGTCCCAGAGGCTCTGGTCCTCGTCCGCAAGAAGAGCGTCGCTCTCGGGATGCAGTTCACGCGCGACGCGTTGACTCGGGATCATGCCCTGAGGTCGTACTGCCATCATGACCACCATGAGGAGCCCGAATACCAGGAAGCGGTAGTTGCTGATCATGGAGATCGTCGAACCCGGCAACTTCAGGACGCCGGCGACGGCAAGACCCTGAATGAGGTCGGGCACGCCACGGATGAGCAAGGCGCCTACGATAACGCCCCGGATCGAACCCATACCACCAAGAACGATGATACAGACCACAAAGACCGATTCCATGAACGTGAAGGACTCGGGGCTGATGAATTGCTGCACGTACGCGAACGTGACGCCTGCGACACCGCCGGACAGGGCACCAAGCGAGAACGCCCAGAGCTTCTGGGTCATGATGTTCACGCCGCACGCCGCCGCCGCGACCTCGTTCTCGCGCATCGCAACCCACGCGCGACCGAGACGAGAGTTGTCGAGTCTCGTGATGACCACAATGGCGACGATGCAGAGTCCGACGACGATGAAGTACCAGAACAGGTTCTGACTGAACACGAACTGTCCCAGCGGCGTCTCGAACCGGATGTTGTCCTGAAGCCAGATCGCCCCGAACGGCGCGACGAGCTGGTCGCCGCCCTGCGGAAGACCGTTCGCACCGTTAGTGATACCGAAGATGTTGTTGTTCAGACAGATGCGCACGATCTCGCCAAATCCAAGCGTGACGATAGCCAGGTAGTCACCGCGCAGGCGCAGGACCGGAAAGCCCAGAGCCAGGCCGGTGACGGCTCCTGCTATGGCGGCTGGAATCAACATCACCCAGTAGGTAGCGCCGCCCAGAACGCTAGAGAAGGACTGTCCGATCAAGACGCCAGCGTAGGCGCCCATGGCGTAAAACGCGATATATCCCAAGTCGAGCAGGCCGGCATAGCCGACCACGATGTTCAATCCGAGTGCGAGCAAGACCCAGATACCTACGACCACAAGGATGCGGACGAGGAACCCGAGACTGGTCGATGCCTGGAACACCACGGGAACGACGATCATGAGCACGGCGATTGCCGCGTACATGATCCGCTTCTTGTTCAGCGCGGTCTTGGCTTCTGGAGACATGATCTTCGCTGCGGTCGATGTGCTTCCCATGATCTACACCTTCTCCGCGACGGCTTCGCCGAGCAGACCGCCCGGACGGAAGATGAGGACAAGGATGAGCACCACGAACGCGATGACGTCGCGGTACGCATTACTGATGAATCCGCTGGCGAGCGACTCGACGATCCCGAGAAGGAACCCGCCAAGCATGGCTCCTCGCAGGTTGCCGATACCGCCGATGACCGCTGCGGTGAATGACTTGATGCCCGGGATGAAGCCCATGTTGAACTTCACCGATCCGTAGTACATGCCGTTGAACACGCCTGCCACCGCCCCGAGCGCGGGGCCGATGAAGAACGCAAGCGCGATGACCCGGTTGATGTCGACGCCCATAAGGCCGGCAGCTTCCCGGTCCTGTGAGGTGGCGCGCATCGCGCGTCCGATCCGCGTCTTCGCGATGAACGTATCGAGGATCAGCAGGAGGATAAGCGACGTCGCGATGATGAAGATCTGCATCGTCGAGATGTCGACTCCTCCGAGACTAAATGCTGTCTTCGCCGTGACGAAGGCGGATCCGTCGACCCGCGTGTAGGGAAGCTGCTTGCTGTCGATCCACAGCAGAACGGCGTTCTGCAGGAAGATCGAAACACCGATCGCGGAGATGAGCGGCGCCAGCCGCGGCGCGTGCCGCAGAGGTCGGTACGCGAAGCGCTCGATCAGAACGCCGAGTATGCCGACGGCGATCGCCGAGATACCGAACGTTGCGACAAGCAGCATCACGAACCCGAATGACCCTGACAAGAAGAACGTCTGCGCCGGCTCAAGGAACGTGAGCCCCGACGACTGGATGACGGCCGGATCGGAAAGAAGCTTGAGAACGCCGAGGCCGACATAGCCACCCAGCATGAACAACTCGCTGTGCGCGAAGTTGATCATGAGGATGATGCCGTACACCATGGTGTAGCCGAGCGCCACGAGTGCGTACAGACCGCCAAGTGTGACGCCGTTGAGGGTTTGCTCAAACAGGTAACTGAGGGACAAGGTGACTCCCTGATTATTAAGTCATGTGGGGCCGTGGCGATGCTTTGCCCACACAGACGACACTGCCGTCTTGGAGCCCGGGCGGGTAGTTACAACTACCCGCCCGGGTCGCTACTCGCAAACGCGAGATCGAGACGTACTAACGATCCGAATTACTTCGCAGCAGGAACCCACACGCCAGCGGCGTCGACAACGTACACCGTGATCGCCTTGTTGGTCGTGTCGCCCTTGGCATCGAAGGAGACATTGCCGCTGACACCGTCGAAGTTGGTCTTCGCAACGGCAGCGATGATGGCCTTCTTGCCCTCGGTCGTCGTCACCTTGTCAACGCCGAGGTCCTTGGCGACAACAACGATGGCCTTGATGATGGTGTTCGCGGCGTCATACGAGTACGCATCGTACGCGGCGATCGCGTCGTCGGGGTACTCGGCCTTGAATGCAGCCTGGAACTCCTGACCCTTCGGCAGCTGCTCAAGCGGCAGGCCGATGGAGGTGCAGTAGTCGCCCTCGGCATTCGCTGCGCCGGCGAGCTTGATGAACTCAGGATCGTAGATGCCGTCGCCGCCCATCAGAGGAACGTTGACGCCACCTTCCTTCATCTGCTTGGAGAGAAG
>CAZGNF010000153.1:0-5486 GCA_964527045.1 uncultured Coriobacteriaceae bacterium
CCGAGCGACCCGTTCCAGGCAAGCTCGATCGGTCTCGCCGGACCCGATCTCGCCGCGATGCTTGGCGCGCGAGTGCTTCTCGTGGATCGCTTGCACGGCAGCGACCTGCCGGATGCCGTGGTTTGCGAGTCGCGACGCCTCGGCAACGTGCTCGGCGGCGTGCTCTTCAACTGGGTCCACGAGTCACAGGCCGAGTTCCTCGCCGGTCGAGTGATCCCATACCTGAACTCTCGCGGCATTCCCATTCTCGGAATGATCCCACACGACACGGCGCTGTCGTCGGTCACGGTACGAGAGATCGTCGAAGCGCTCAACGGGGCCGTCCTATCCGCTGACGATCGCCTCGACGAGCCTGTCGAGACGTTCATGGTCGGTGCGATGGGTCAGGACAAAGCGCTGCGCTTCTTCCGCCGCAAGGCGCGCAAAGCGGTCATTACCGGTGGCGACAGGGCCGATGTCCAGCTTGCCGCTCTTGAAACGAACACCCGCTGCATCATCCTGACCGGCAATCTGCCACCCTCATCGCTCGTGCTCTCACGTGCCGAGGAGCTTGGCGTGCCGATCCTGCTCGTGGACAGCGACACCCTGACCGCAGTGGAGAAGATGGAACGGCTCATGGGTCATACCCGTCTTCACGACGCCGCGAAGGCTGGTAGAATACGCGAGATGTTCGAGCACTCCGTCGATGTCGATGCACTCATGAAGGCGTTCGATATCATCCGCTGATTCCGGGAGCGTGCCGTGACCGATACTTCTGTGACCATCGTCGTCGACGCGCTCGGCGGTGACGACGCTCCTTCCGTCGTGCTTGAAGGTATCGATGCGGCGCTCTCTGCCGATTCGGCGCTTACGATCGTACTCACCGGTCCTGCCGACGTGATCGAGCCCTTTGCCGCCGTCCGTGAACGGGTGCGCGCTGTACCCACGACTGAGTTCATCGACATGGGCGATCACCCGGCGAATGCTGTCCGCACGAAGAAGGACTCCTCGATCGTCGTGGGCTGTCGCCTCGTCAAGGATGGCGAAGCGGAAGGGTTCTTCTCGGCAGGGAGTACCGGCGCGTGCATGGCTGCGGCGACACTCGTCATGGGACGGATCCCCGGCGTTTCGCGACCCGCTATCGCGACCATCATCCCCGCCTCGGAGCGTCCAAGCGTACTGCTCGACATCGGCGCAAACGCTGATGTGAAGCCCGAGAACCTCGTGCAGTTCGGTTTGATGGGTCGGGCATATGCCCAGGTCGTCCTGGCAGTCGACGAGCCGCGCGTCGCGTTGCTCAACATCGGCGAGGAACCGACGAAGGGCTCGATGCTCGCTCAGGAAGCACATGCCCTCATGGCAGAAGCGCTTCCCGGTTTTGTCGGCAACGTCGAGGGACGCGACATCCCTGCCGGCACCGTCGATGTCATCGTGACCGACGGCTTCACCGGCAACGTCGCCCTGAAGCTGCTTGAGGGCCTCGCGAAGACACTGCTCACCCAGGTGAAGGATGCCATGATGTCCACGCCGGTGCGCTCGATGGCGGCCGCTGTTCTCCGTCAACCGCTCATGGATCTCAAGGAGCGCATCAATCCTGATACCTATGGCGGTGCGCCGCTTCTTGGCGTCCGGGGGGTATGCATCATTGGACACGGCAGCAGCAACGCTCGTGCAGTTGCAGCTGGAATCCGTGTTGCCGCAATGGCTGTTCGCGGCGGGCTTACTGAACGCATCGCGATAGCGGTGGCCAAGTAGCCCGACGGTCGCCTGTTGACCGTGCCCGAACGTGTATACTACTCGGACATTTGCGGCGGCATGTGCTGCCCGAGCGGAAAGAGCGTCCCCCTAATGACCTATGCAGCGATCACCGGAGTCGGCTCATACCTGCCTGAACGTGTCGTCACCAATGACGATATGGCTCAGATGGTCGAGACCTCCGACGAGTGGATACGCACTCGAACCGGCATCCGCGAGCGTCGAATCGCAGCGACAGACGAAGCGTCTTCCGACCTCGGTGCGGGCGCAGCGCATGCAGCCCTCGCCGACGCGGGGCTTGAACCGGGTGACATCGACCTGCTCATCGTGGGAACGTCCAGCCCGGACATGGTGATGCCGTCGACCGCATGCCTGCTTCAGGCGAAGCTTGGCCTGTCGTGCCCGGCGTTCGACGTGATGGCCGCGTGCACGAGCTTCATCTACGCGATCCAGGCAGGAGCTTCGGCAATAGAGTCGGGGAGAGCTCGACGGGTACTCGTCGTCGGCGCTGATGCTCTGACGCGGCTCATCGATTTCAGCGACCGTCGCACGTGCGTCCTGTTCGGCGACGGTGCCGGGGCTTTCGTCCTTGAGGCGAGCGACGAACCCGGCATTCTCGGCATCGATCTTGGTGCTGACGGCAGCAAGCCTGAGGTGCTGCAGATCCCCGCGGGTGGCTCGGCGATGCCTGCGACCTGCGAAACCGTAGAGAACGGGCTTCACTTCGTGCAGATGAACGGTCAGGAAGTCTTCAAGTTCGCGGTACGAGCGATTCCGGCCACTACCAAGAAGGCGCTCAAGGCATCAGAACTCACGATCGACGACGTCACCTGGCTCGTCCCGCATCAGGCGAACCAACGGATCCTCGACACCGTCGCAGACCGACTTCACCTTCCCCACGAGCGCGTGTTCTCCAACATCGAGTGTCTCGGAAACACATCTGCGGCCTCGATTCCGCTGGCAGTGAACGACCTGTATACTAGCGGCAGCCTACGGCAGGGCGACGTGCTCGCGCTCGTCGGTTTCGGCGCCGGTTTGACCTGGGGGGCCGCAATAGTACGTTGGACCAAGGAGGACCTCTAGCATGGCCCTGCGAACGCGACTCACGAGTCTGCTCGGTATTGAGCACCCCATCATCCAAGGTGGCATGGCGTGGACCGCAACAGCGGAACTCTCCGCTGCGGTCAGCAATGCGGGCGGCATCGGCATCATCGGCGCGGGCCACATGCCCACCGACCTGCTCCGCGAGCAGATCAAACTCGCGAAGTCCCTCACAGACAAGCCTTTCGGCGTCAACCTCATGCTGCTCACTCCGCACATCGACGACATCGTGCAGATGGTTCTCGATGAACGTGTGCCGATGGTCACGACCGGCGCCGGGAACCCTGGCAAGTACATGACGGCGCTCAAAGATGCCGGTATTAAAGTCATCCCGATCGTGCCGTCAGTCGCACTCGCCAAGCGCATGGAGTCCATCGGCGCCGACGCCGTCATCGGCGAAGGCATGGAAGCTGGCGGACATATCGGTGAGCTCACTACGTTCGTACTCACGCCGCAGCTTGTCGACGCTGTCGAGATCCCGGTGATCGCCGCAGGCGGAATCGCCGACGGCAGGGGAGTCGCGGCTGCATTCGCGTTGGGTGCCGAGGGCGTGCAGGTCGGCACCCGCTTCATGTGCGCCTCCGAATGCACCATCCATCCGGACGTGAAGGATGCCGTGCTCAAGGCAAAGGACCGCGACACTGTCGTCACCGGTCGCTCCACGGGACACCCGGTGCGCGTACTCAAGAACAAGCTGGCCCGCGAGATCATGGAACTCGACCGCGATGGCAAAGCCGAGGAGATCGAGGCACTCGGTGCAGGGAAGCTGGCACTTGCGATGCGCCAGGGAGATACCGCGATGGGCAGCCTGATGGCCGGCCAGGTCGCAGCTATGGTCTGCCGGATCGAGCCTGCCGCCGACATCGTCGCCGACCTAGTCAACGGTGCCGAGGAGGTCATGCGCGCGCTCGGAACGATTCCGGTCGCGTGATGCCCATGCGTACGCACGCACTCGTCTTCCCGGGGCAGGGTTCCCAGCGCATCGGCATGCTCGAAACGCTTCCGGAGCATGAAGACCTCGACCGGCTTCTCGATGCCGCAGAGGCGCTCTCCGGGCTGCCGCTGCGCTCGATCGCAGCGAACGGACCTGCGGAGAGCCTTGCAGATACCCGGGCAGCGCAACCATTGCTCTACCTCGCCGACTGGGTCTGGGCCACGAGCCTGCTCGACTGCGGCCTCGACCCGGCATTCGTCGCGGGGCACAGCCTGGGCGAGTATGCAGCTCTCGCAATCGCCGGCGTCTTCTCCGCCGAGGCAGGGCTAGAACTCGTCACGGAACGGTCTACGCTCATGGCGGCGACCGCTCAGTCGACGCCGGGCACCATGGCAGCTGTTCTCGGCATGGAGCGCATGGCCGTGGCCGAGCTGGTCGAAGGCCTCGGCGAAGTCTGGATGGCGAACGACAACTCCGCTACTCAGGTCGTCCTTTCGGGGACGCACGCGGGCATCGAGGCCGCGACCGCTGCGCTCACTGCAGCGGGCGCACGCAGAGTCGTCCCGCTAACGGTTGCCGGTCCCTTTCACTCACCGTTGATGGCGCCTGCAGGGGACCGCTTCGCCGCGATCATAGCCGAGGCGCAGTTCGCGGACGCGACGATCCCGGTGCTGCAGAACACCGACCCCACGCCGACAACGGCGGTGAAGCTTATCAGGTCTCGGCTCCTCGGGCAGATCACGAGCCCGGTTCGTTGGACCGAGACGGTCCTCGCATTGCGGGACGCCGGCGTCGAAGTGATCGTCGAAGCTGGCACTGGCGCGGTTCTCACCGGTCTCGCGCGCAAAGTCGATGGCATCGATGCGGTTGCAGTGGAAGATGGCGGCATCGAGCGTGTTCTGGAGGTGCTTGACGCATGAGCGACCTGACCGGCAAGATCGCGCTCGTCACCGGTGCCAACCGCGGCATTGGAGCTGAGATCGCGTATGAACTCGGCCTTCGAGGCGCGACTGTCGCCGTGAACTATCGCGGAGACGACAGCGGGGCACGTTCGGTGCTCACCCGACTTGCTGAAGCGGGGGCGGCGCGCGAGAGCGAGGCCTTCAAAGGCGACGTTGCTGATTCGGCGTCATGCACTGCGCTCATCGAAGCGGTCGTGGCGCGCTACGGACGGCTCGATGTCGTCGTCAACAATGCAGGCATCACGCGCGACGGGTTGCTTGTTCGGATGTCGGACGACGACTGGGAGTCGGTCATCACCACCAACCTGAGCGGCGCCTTCTATGTCACGCGCGCGGCTGCGAAGGTCATGATGAAGCAGCGCTCCGGCGCGATCGTGAATATCTCGTCCGTGGTAGGGCTCGTCGGGAACGCCGGCCAGGCCAACTACGCATCTGCCAAAGCGGGCCTGATCGGCCTCACGAAGTCTGTCGCCCGCGAACTAGCGTCACGCAACGTGCGTGTGAACGCGATCGCCCCCGGGTTCATCGAGACGGACATGACTGCAGCACTACCCGAAGCCGCGTGCGATGCCGCCCTCGGCAGTATCGCCATGAAGCGCTTCGGTTCACCCGCCGACATCGCAGCCGCGGTCGCGTTCCTTGCGTCCGACGACGCTGCCTATGTGACAGGCCAGGTTCTGGCCGTTGATGGCGGGATGACATTCGCCTGATCGCGGCAACGCGTCATAATGCACCGTGACAGGACGGAGAGGAGG
>CAZGNF010000154.1:0-5414 GCA_964527045.1 uncultured Coriobacteriaceae bacterium
CTCCGGCTCTGACACCGCGATGCGGCGCACTTTGTCTTGCGTGGCCCGCGACGTCTCGAGCGAGGCGATGCGACCGTTTGCGAACTCGAGGACTGCCGCCGCCACGTCCACGCTGTCCGAGAAGACCTTCGCACCGGAGGCCTGGACGCGCACGGGGGTGCCTCCGCAGATCCAGCAGGCGAGGTCGAGGTCGTGCACCATGAGGTCGAAGACCACGCTGTCGCGGATCCGCGGCGTGTATGGCGACAGGCGCTCGAACTGTACGAGGCGGGGGTCGGTCGCCATCTGCGCGAGCATGCGCACGGCGGGGTTGAAGCGCTCGACATGGCCGACGGCGAGGAGCACGCCTGCCTTCTCGGCGGCCTCCACGATACGGATGGCATCGGCTGGCGTTTCGGCGAGCGGCTTCTCCACGAGGAGGTTCACGCCGCGCCCTGCAAGCGTGCAGGCAAGGTCGGTGTGCATTTGCGTGGGGGTGGCGATCACAGCGAAGTCGATCTCGGGCAGTTCATCAATGGAGGAGAAGTGGCGGGCCGCGTCGATCGGGAGCGAGGAGGTCGCCGGGTCGATGCCCGGGTCCACGACGCCGACAAGCTGGACGTCCTCGAACCGCTCAAGGATGCGCACGTGATGGCGCCCCATGTTGCCCGCGCCGATGACCGCCGCCCGAATCTGTGCCACTGCGACTCCTCTCATGTACGTGTCGCCTACCAGGGTATCATCACGGACCGCGCGTCAGGCGTTATCCGCCGAGCAGGTCAACGTGCACCGAATGCGTGCCAGCCGATCCGCCGAGAGGCACCCTCATGTCGTCGCGAGCGGCACCATCGACCGTGACGCTCTTGACGCCCCGGTTCACGCCGCGCGGGTTGTCGAAGGCGATCTCGTACGTCGCCTCGCCGTCGCGGAACGTGACCGTCCACGACGTCCACGACTTCGGGACGCACGGGTCGAGACGGAGGTAGCGCTGGCCGTCCTCGGCCTCCAGATGCAGACCGAGGATGCTCTGGACCGCGACACGGTAGTACCAGCTCGCCGAGCCGGTGTACCACGTCCAGCCGCCCCGACCGACGTGAGGCTCCACGGCGTAAACGTCGGCGGCGACAACGTACGGCTCGACGCGATACCGGTCGGCTGCCGCACGGTCGAGCGCATGGTTCACAGGGTTGATGAGGTCGAGCAGCGCGACCGCTTCGTCACCGTCGCCCATGAGAGCGTACGCGAGCGCGACCCAGATGGCGGCGTGCGTGTACTGCCCACCGTTCTCGCGGACACCTGGCACATACCCCTTGATGTAGCCGGGGTCGTGCTCCATATGGTCGAACGGCGGAGTGAGCAGGGCGACGAGTCCCTCGTCCCACCGAACGAGCTTCTCTTCCACGCTCTGGAGTGCCCGCTGCGCTCGCTTCGCATTGCCGCTGCCCGAGACCATCGCCCATGCCTGTGCGATAGCATCGATGCAGCACTCCTCGGCAGCGCTTGTGCCAAGCGGCGTGCCGTCGTCGAAGAAGGCTCGTCGGTACCAGGCACCGTCCCACGCTTCACGCTCGACCGCCGTGATGAGCGCGGTCGCGTGCGCGAGCATCTCCGCAGATGCTTCGGTGTCGCCTCGCTGCTCGGCAAGGGGAGCGAACGTGCGCAGGACGACGTCGAGGAACCACGCCATCCACACGCTCTCGCCGGCGCCGCCGATACCGACGCGGTTCATGCCATCGTTCCAGTCGCCGCCACCCATGAGCGGCAGGTCGTGTACGCCGGTCGCCATGCTCACGTCGATGGCCGCCCGGCAGTGATCGTAAACGCTGGCGATCTGCAGCGACGGCTGCACCTGCAGATAGAGGTCCTCGCGATCGTCGGGAACCGGGGGACCCTCAAGGAATGGCACCTCGACATCGAGCACAGAGGTGTCACCGGTCGCGTTGATGTACTCAGCAGTGACGAAGGGCAGCCAGAGGCGATCGTCGGCGAAGCGCGTGCGAACACCGCGCCCGGAGACTGGCTGCCACCAGTGCAGCACGTCGCCTTCGGGGAACTGATGCCGCGCGGCTTCGATGATGTGCTCTCGGACCAGGTCCGGCCGTGCGTACATGAGCGCGAGACAGTCCTGCAGTTGATCGCGGAAGCCGAAGGCCCCGCTCGACTGGTAGGTGGCGGTCCGTCCCCAGAAGCGGCAGGCGAGCGCCTCGTAGAGTGCGGCCCCGTTCACCATGCGATCGAGTTCGACATCTGGCGTGCTCGCTTGCACCGTTCCGAGCGTGCGGCTCCAGCGCTCGCGGACTTCGGCGAGCTCAGCATCGACGGCACCGGGCTCGCGCAGCCGACCGATGAGCGCGCGCGCGGCCTCGACCGTCCCGGTCTGGCCG
Organism: uncultured Coriobacteriaceae bacterium; assembly: GCA_964527045.1. Lineage (GTDB taxonomy): Bacteria > Actinomycetota > Coriobacteriia > Anaerosomatales > Anaerosomataceae > UBA2286. The sequence goes on from CAZGNF010000154.1 coordinate 2,364, forward strand.
AGGCAGTACGTTACCGTCGTGCTTTCGCCCGGCTCGAGCACGAGCTTGCGCATGATCGCGCCGCAGTTGTCGAGGAAGCGTCCGGTCGCACGGCCGAGCTCGCGGCGGTGCATCGCGGCCGGGTCGCGTGGATCGCCATTGCGGCCGAGGAACTCGGTGCGGCTTGCGGTGAACGAGTCGACCGCACAGTCGCAGGCAAGGAACGCAGGACGGCCGGGGAAGTCGAAGTTGAAGTAGTTGTGCGCCATGAGCATGCGTGCGTCGTCGTCCCACCACGTCACGACTTGTTGCTGCGCCTTGCTGCGCGAATCGCCGATCGCCCACTCCACGAAGTGCGTGACCGAGAGTCGCCGACGCCGCTTTGAGGTGTTGGTGAGGTGCACGCGCACGATGCGCACCGGGTCATCCGCGGCCACGAACCAGTCGATCTCGTGGCGTACCCCGTGGCAGGTGTGCTCGAAGCGGGTGTAGCCGCGACCATGACGGATCACGTGCGGCCCATCGTCGCGTATCGGCAGGAGCGTCGGACTCCAGAACTCGCCGCTCTCCTCATCCCGGATGTAGAACGCTTCGCCCGTGCCGTCGCTCACGGGATCGTTGTTCCAGGTGGTGATGCGGTTCTCGTGGCTGTTCTCCGCCCACGTGCAGCCGATGCCCGCTTCCGAGACGAGCGCACCGAAGCCGGGGTTGGCGACGACGTTCACCCAGGGCGCCGGCGTGGCGTCGCCCTCCTCGAGCACGATGACGTACTCGCCGGTCTCGGGGTCGAAGCCGCCATACCCGTTGTCGTGCAGCAGCACGGGACGCTCGAATGCGGGAGCCGGCTCCCGCACCACCGGAGCGGTAGGCACAAGCATGTCGGGCTCGTCCGCGTGCACCGCGCGCAGGTTGAGGTGCAACCCGATCGGGCCGCCATCGCCGGTGAGCACCGCGCGCGCCACGCTGTCGAGCAGGTTGCGCACGTCGGCGGGCACCTGGTCCGCTACGCGCAGGTGCACCCCGCCAGGCTTGTCGTACAGCTGCAGCGCATGACCGGTGCGCAAGAGCATGCGCAGGCGACCGTCGAGCTCCGAGGCGTAGGCGCTCGGCTTGGTGTTGAGGATGACGAGGTCGCACTCGAACCCCTTGGACCGCCAGTACTGGTGGGCGAGCAACGCCTGACGCACCAACGGCGTCTCTTCGAGGCGCTCGATCTTCACGAGCAGAATCGGGTAGTCGCCGGAGATGCCGATCGACCAGAGTCCCGAGATCGGCAGCCGGTTCTCGACCTTGGTGAGCACCTTGAGCCGCGAGCGCGGGTCGGTGAGCAGCAGGCGGGAAGCAAGCCGCTGGAAGACGACGGCCTCCTCGGGGGTGATGCCGAGGTCGCGCAGCTCGATCTGGCTGGTGGACCATGCGAGATCGAGGGCACGCTGAGCAGCGCGTATGTCGCGGTATCGCTCGGCAAGCGCAACGACGGCTTCGCGCGTCTCGGCGACACCGGTGGTGAACGCGAGATGCGCGGTCTCGCCCGGGGCGAGTTCGAGCGTCTGCCGAATCGAGCAGATCGGGTCGAGCACCGCGCCGACCGTGCCGGTCAGGCGACCGTCGCCCCACACCGCGCGGGCGTCGCCCGGCGTGTGAAGCCTGCCGAGGAACGCCTCGCGACCTGTCTCGTAGCTCCAGTTGCATCGCTCGCCGATATCGCATGCGAGGACATGCATGCCCCACGGCCGATCCTCATGTGCGGAGCGTGGCCGACGCGAGAAGAGCAGCGCATCGAGCTCCTCGATCGCCTCGGTCTCGACAAACAGGTTGCTGAACGCCTTGTGCGCGTGGTCGGACTCGCCGTGCGCCAGCGTCACCTCGAAGTACGATGTGACCTCGAGGTAGAGCGGTGTCTGCCGCCGGTTGGTGACGGTGATCCGCCGAACCTCCACATCGTCTTCGGGCGAGACGACGACCTCCGTGTGCGTCTCGATGCCGTTGTCCACGCGGCGGTACTCGGCCTTATCTGCCGAGAAGGTCACGTGATACTCGTCCGGCTCGGCAAGCGACGGCTGATATGCCGCCGACCAGACTTCGCCGCTCTCGACGTCCTTGAGGTAGAAGAACTGGCCCCAGCAATCTCGCGTGACATCTTCGCGATAGCGCGTCACGGTGTGGTCGCGCCACCGGCTGTAGCCACCGCCGCCGTTGGTGACCATCACCGAGTACGACCCGTTCGAGAGGAAGTGCGTGGCGGGCACAGGCGTGCCTGCGAGCGGGTACGAGCGGTGCACGGGCGGCGCGATCTCGCGCACCGAGCGCACGAAGCGCACCTCCTCCACATGCGGCTGGGCCAGCTGGGTGCGTCTCGGCACGCGCTCCTGCAGCAGCAGTTCGGCGGAGCGAATGACCGGATCGGCGTGGAAGCGTTCCTGCATCCGGTCGTGCGTGAGCATGTTCCCGAGCGCGACCAGGCTCATGCCCTGGTGGTGCGCCATGTACGCCTTCACGATCGCACGTTCTTTGCCTGCCGGTACGCGACCCGGGGTGTAGTCGATGGCCTCGAAGTAGCCGTAGCGTCCCTCGGCACCATGCACGGTGAGCCGCTCGAGGTTGTCGAGTGCAGCGCGCGGTGCAATCGGGAGCGCGAGCACCGTCGCATACGGCGCGACGACGACGTCATCCGACAACCCGCGCTTGAGGCCGAGGCCGGGCACGCCGAATGCCTGGTACTGATAGGTGAGGTCCACATCTTTCGCGTTGAACGCGCTTTCCGAGACACCCCACGGCACGCCGCGCTGCTTGCCGTAATGGATCTGGCGCTTTACGACGTTGCGATACGTTTGATCGAGCAGCGTTCCGGGCCAGTCGCGCATCACGAGCAGCGGCATCAGGTACTCGAACATGCTCGCGCTCCATGAGACAAGCGCCCTCCCTCCCTCGGTCTTCGTAAGCGACCTGCCGAGGCGGAACCAGTGCTCCTGCGGAACATCGCCCTTCGCGATCGCGAGGTAGCTCGCCAGACGGCATTCGCTCGCGAGCATGTCGTAGAAGGAGTTGTCGAGACGCCCCTCGGCGGTATTG
>CAZGNF010000155.1:0-5397 GCA_964527045.1 uncultured Coriobacteriaceae bacterium
GCTGAACATAGACCCCGACCACGCCACCTGGGATGTCGCCTTCCGCGTGTCCAAAGGGACATATATCCGCGCGATCGCGCGCGATCTTGGCGAGACTGTCGGTGTCCCCGCACACCTAGCGGGTCTGCGGCGAACCGCGAGCGGCACGCTCACGATCAACGAAGCAATGGCGCTCGATGAATCCACCGAGCTCACGTCTCGTTTCGTCGATCCTGTGGCGGCGCTCGGGCTCACCGCGATCGAGGTCGACCCGACGCTCATCGCGAACGGCGCCGCGCTCCCGCGCGACATCGCTTCGGGTGTCCGGGATGACACCGATGTTGCGATTGTCTGCAACGGCGTGCTTCGGGCCGTGTATCGAACCACCGTGCGGCAGGTCATTCCGCGCGTCGTTCTACCGACCGGGAGCATGACGTGACCGACGTCGCCACCTACAGAAGCGGCATGCCTGCGCTAGGCGCAGCTGTGGTCGCGATCGGCGTCTTCGACGGCGTTCACCGCGGGCACCAGATGCTCGTCCGAGACGCGATCGACCTCGCGCGGACGCGCGACGCCCTCGCCGTCGTGCTCACCTTCGATCGTGATCCGGATCGGGTGGTGATGCCAGACAAGGCGGCTCCCCAGCTCCTGGAACTCGAGGACAAGGTGCGCCTTCTCGGCGAGCTCGGTCCGGACGTCGTGCTTGTCGTTCCATTCGATACCGCCGTCGCAGCGATGACGCCCGACGTTTTCATCGATCAGGTGCTGCTCGCATCTGTCACACCGCTCGCGGTCGTGGTCGGTCATGACTTCCGCTTCGGCACGCGAGCCTCAGGCGATGTGGGAACCCTGCGGGAATCTGGCCGCATGCATGGTTTCGATGTTCGCGCACATGACCTTCTGGAGTCTGGGGACCTGCCTGTCACCTCCACACGCATCAGAGCAACGCTTGCCGAGGGAGACGTACGTAGCGCAGCCCTGCTTCTTGGCCGACATCACTTCGTCTCCGGCAGGGTCACGCGCGGCAGGGGAGCCGGCCACGAGCTTGGGGTGCCCACCGCGAACGTGATGACGCACTCCTGGACAGCGCTGCCAAGCGACGGCGTCTATGCGGGCCGCGCACGCGTGGGGGACACCTGGCATGACTGTGCGGTCTCCGTCGGTTTGCCGCCGAGCTTCCCGGGCGCCTCAGACCTGCTCGAAGCGCATCTGATCGACTACGACGGTCCGGATCTGTACGGCGAGACGATCACAGTCGCGTTTGTCGCTCGCATTCGCGATCAGAAGCGGTTCGACGACCGGAAGGCGCTCTCAGCGGCAATCACCGCGGACATTGAGACCGTCCGTGAGCTGCTCAAATCCGGTTCATAGTCACCCCTGACGCGCAGAAACTAATCTGCTATACTTGCGCGGTTGTTCTGGTACCCCTGCCTGGGATTAGCGAGTCACCGCCGCTCTTCTCGGACTCGGGCGAAAACACGTGAAAGGTGAAAGAGAATATGGCACTAGAGAAGGACGTAAAGTCCACGATCATCGCCGACCACGCCCGCACCGAGGGCGATACCGGCTCCGCAGAGGTCCAGGTCGCGCTCCTTACACAGCGCATCCGTGACCTTACCGAGCACCTCCGCTTCCACAAGCACGATCACCACTGCCGCCGCGGGCTCCTGAAGCTCGTCGGCCAGCGCCGTCGCCTTCTGAACTACCTCAAGAAGAACGACATCGAGCGCTACCGTGCGATCGTCGCCAAGCTGGGGCTGCGCAACTAATCTTGTGAATCGGCTCGTGAAGGCGGGAGACCATCTCCCGCCTTCCGTGTCATAGGGGCCACGGCCCCGGGTACGTTCCTGCAAGGACGCAGGAACGGCTGAAGAAGAAAGAGGAAGAGGCATGGGAAAAGTCACTGAGACGTTTGAACTGTACGGCAAGGAATACACGCTTGAGACCGGCGAGCTGGCCAAGCAGGCAGGTGGAGCGGTTCTCGTCCGCCAGGGCGACACGATGGTGCTCGTCACCGCCACAGCATCCAAGCTGCCGAAGGATCTGGATTTCTTCCCGCTCACGGTCGATTTCGAAGAGCGGATGTACGCTGCAGGCAAGCTCCCTGGCGGCTTCATCAAGCGGGAGAGCCGTCCTTCCGAGAAGGCCACGCTCACCGCACGCATGATCGACCGCCCCATCCGCTCGTCGTTCGCCGACGGCTTCCGCAACGAGGTCCAGGTCATCGCGACCGTTCTCTCGGCGGATCAGGTCAATCAGCCTGACGTGATCTCCATCATGGGCGCATCTTCGGCACTGCTCGCTGCCGGCATCCCGTTCGAGGGCCCGCTCGCGGGCGTTCGCGTGTGCCGCGACGAGGATGGCGAGTTCATCGTGAACCCGTCCTTCGAGGATGCCGAGCTCTCCGACCTCGATCTCGTGGTCGCGGGCAGCAAGGATGCCGTCTACATGCTCGAGGCCGGCGCGCAGGAGGTCACCGAGGAGGACATGCTCGCTGCCCTCATGTTCGCGCAGGAAGCCATCGGCAAGTTCTGTGAGGCGCAGGAGAAGTTCCTCGCCAAGCTCGAGATCACGCCCATGGACGTGCCGATCCACCAGATCGACCCGGCACTCAAGGACCGCGTCTTCTCGGCCGGTGCCGACAAGATGAAGGTCGCCCTCCACAACGCCGACAAGCACGCCCGCATGGGTGATGTCGCCGCCGTGAAGGACGAGATCCTCGCAACGTTCACGGCCGATGAAATGGCCGCTGACGGCAAGGACATCAAGGCGCTTCTCAAGCAGCTCGAGAAGAAGACCATGCGCGCCATGGTCCTCGAAGAGGGCGAGCGCGCCGACGGTCGCAAGCTCGACGAAGTGCGCCAGATCACGACGACCGCCGGCTTCCTGCCGCTGTCGCACGGTTCGGGCCTCTTCACCCGCGGACAGACGCAGGTCCTCTCGGTGCTCACGCTCGGAATGCTCTCCGAGTGGCAGCGCATCGACACGATCGACGTGTCCGAGGGCAAGCGCTACATCCATCACTACAACTTCCCGCCGTTCTCGACGGGTGAGACGGGCTTCATGCGCGGCCCGAAGCGTCGCGACATCGGCCACGGCGCCCTCGCAGAGCGTGCCCTGCTCCCGGTCATCCCGGTGGAGGAGGAGTTCCCCTACACCGTGCGCATCGTCTCCGAGGTGCTTGAGTCCAACGGCTCCTCATCGATGGGTTCTGTCTGCGGCTCCACCCTCGCACTCATGGACGCCGGCTGCCCGATCAAGGCCCCGGTCTCCGGTATCGCGATGGGCCTCATCAAGGAGGGCGACGACGTCGCCATCCTGACCGACATCCAGGGACTCGAGGACTTCCTCGGCGACATGGACTTCAAGGTCGCAGGTACCGAGAACGGCATCACCGCGATGCAGATGGACAACAAGGCCAAGGGCCTCTCGGTAGAGATCCTTCGTAAGGCGCTCATGCAGGCGAAGGAAGGCCGCGCCTTCATCCTCGGCAAGATGATGGAGTCGATCGACACTCCGCGCGAGGACCTCAAGCCGTTCGCACCGCGTGTGGTCACCATCAAGATCCCGACCGACAAGATCCGCGACATCATCGGCCCTGGTGGCAAGATCATCCGTGCCATCATCGAGGAGACCGGCGCTTCGATCGACGTCAACGACGACGGTACCGTCTACGTCGCGTCGCGCGATGCCGGCGGACTCGCCGCAGTGGAGCGCATCAAGGCGATCATCAAGGACGTCGAGCCGGGCGAGCACTTCACCGGCCGCGTCGTGTCGATCCAGCCGTTCGGCGCATTCATCGAGCTCATCCCCGGCAAGGACGGCCTGCTGCATATCTCGCGCATGGCCAAGGGGCGCATCGATCATGTTGAAGACGTCATCAACGTCGGCGACGAAGTCGAAGTCGTGGTGCTCGAGGTCGACGATCGCGGCAAGGTCAGCCTGGACGCCGTGAACAAGTTCGAGGTGCCCGAGAAGGCACCGGGCGCTCCCGGCGCACCCAGCTCCGACAGCCGCCCGCCGCGCCGCGATGATCGTGGCCGCGACGACCGCAAGCCCCGTCGGCACCACTAACACCGTGGCCGACACCTTCTACGATAGAACCGTCACGAGCGACGGCATCGAGGTCATCACCGAGACCATCGATGCCGTTCGCTCGGTGGCGATCGGCATCTGGTTCGCCGTCGGCAGCCGCGACGAGAGCGCAGCCGAGGCCGGCATGTCCCACTTCATGGAGCACATGATGTTCAAGGGCACGCCCACCCGGACTGCAGCGGAGATTTCCGAGCATTTCGACCGGCTCGGCGGCGAACTGAATGCCTTCACCAGCAAGGAATACACGTGCTTCTACGCACGCGTGCTCGACGACCATGTCGATGACGCCGTCGAGGTGCTCTCGGACATGGTTGTGAGCAGCCTGCTCGCCGACGAGGCGATCACCTCCGAGCGTGAAGTCGTGCTCGAGGAGATCTCGCGGCACGACGACACGCCCGATGACGCGATCCACGAGCTCTTCGCCTCGGCGCTGCTCGCCGACCATCCGCTTGGATTGCCGGTGCTGGGACAGCGCTCCACGGTCGGCAGTTTCGACCACGCCGCGTCGCGCGACTTCCACAGCCGTCACTACGTGACCGGCAACGTGATCGTCGCCGCCGCTGGCAACGTGAAGCACGAACAAATCGTCGATCTTGTGAACCGGTGCCTCAACCTGCCGGCCGGTCCACGAACGCCGCGCGGTGAACGCGAACCCGAGGTCGCCTCGGCACTTCGAGTCGTTCGCAAGGAGACCGAGCAGGCCCACATCGCCTGGGGCGTCAAAGGGCTGCGCGCCGATTGCGACGAGCGCTTCGCGATGTCCGTCCTGGATTCGGTACTTGGCGGCGGCATGTCATCGCGCCTGTTCCAGGAGATTCGTGAGAAGAACGGCCTCGCGTACGCGGTCTTCTCGTATCACTCGCTCTATCTCGACACCGGGCAGTTCACGGTGTACGTCGGTACGCGCCCGAGCAACGCCGAGCAGGCGATCACGCTCATCAAGCAAGAGGTCGAGAAGGTGCGCCAGGACGGTATCACCGCCGAAGAGCTCGACCGCGCCAAGGAGAGCATGAAGGGCCAGCTGGTTCTCGGCCTTGAGAGCACCCGAGCGCGCATGTCCCGCCTCGGCAAGTCCGCTGTCACCAACGGCGAGCTGCTCTCGATGGACGAACTCGTGGAGCGTGTCGATGCCGTCACTGGCGACGATGTCCGCATGCTCGCCGACAAGCTCTTTTCGGGTCCGAAAGTGCTGGCTATGATCGCACCGCTCGACGCCGAGGACGTTGCACACCTGCTCTAGCGAGCACAGGGGAGGGAGCCACATGGTCCGAGTCATCGTTACCGGCGCTGCCGGCAAGATGGGCCGGGAGGTCCTCTCGGCAG
>CAZGNF010000156.1:0-5266 GCA_964527045.1 uncultured Coriobacteriaceae bacterium
AGGCTGTAGAGGTTGCGGCTGCACTTGAGGCAGCAGGCGTATGGAATCGACATCACCGATCAGACGTGTCCCCGGGCGGGTTGCCGGACAGCCGGGGAGTGCGAATGCATTCGATGGGAAGGACCCCGGAGACCGACCCCGCGTTCTTCGCAGCCGCAGCCGCAGCAGGTTCGACTGCCGCGCGTCTCTGTCAGCGCTAGGCCCGGTATGCGAATCGGCCCGTGGAGCGCGCAGCGAGTATTCAAGCCGTCTGCCGAGCGGCACTTGCGCCTTCTCCGACCTGCGATACACTGGTCGGGTCCTGTGCCGGTCATGCTATACACGCGCCAAGAGAGCGCACGCTCAGGATATACATGTTGATCGGGTTTCTACCCACGATAGGAAGGATACGACGGTGATCATCGGCGTACCCAAGGAAATCAAGAACAACGAGTTCCGTGTCGGCATGACCCCGGGTGGCGTTCGTGAGTTCGTGGCGCACGGTCACTCGGTCCTGGTCGAGAAGGCGGCCGGCGAGGGCTCGTCGTTCAGCGATGACGAGTATGTCGCCGCTGGTGCTGAGCTGGTTGGCACGCCGGACGAGGTCTTCGCCCGCGCCGAGATGATCGTCAAGGTCAAGGAACCGCAGGCGGTCGAGATCGAGCGCCTTCGTCCCGGCCAGATCCTCTACACCTACCTTCACCTCGCTCCGGACCTTGCCCAGACGCAGGGGCTCATCAAGTCCGGCGCGGTCTGCATCGCGTACGAGACCGTCGAGCTTCCTAACCGCTCGCTTCCGCTGCTCGCCCCGATGTCTGAGGTCGCGGGTCGCATGGCTGCTCAGGTGGGCGCCACGTACCTGCAGAAGCCGTTCGGTGGACGCGGCGTGCTCATGGGCGGCGTCCCGGGGGTTCTCCCGGCCAAGGTCGTGGTCCTCGGTGGAGGCGTTGTAGGCACGAACGCGGCGTACGTTGCAATGGGAATGGGCGCAGACGTCACGATCATGGACGTCAATCTCGACCGGCTGCGCTACCTGGACGAGATCTGGGGCAACCGGATTCGCACCGTCTACTCAAGCAAGCACAACATCGAGGAAGCCGTGTATGCAGCCGACCTCGTGATCGGCGCGGTTCTCCTCCCGGGCGCGAAGACGCCGTATCTCATCACGGCGGACATGCTTCCGAAGATGAAAGGTGGCTCGGTCGTCGTCGATGTCTCCGTCGACCAGGGGGGCTGTATCGAGACCACCCACGCCACGACGCACGCGGATCCCACGTACTTCGTGGACGGCGTCGTCCACTACGGCGTGGCGAACATGCCGGGCGCGGTGCCGAACACCTCGACGATGGCTCTGACGAACGCGACGCTGCGCTACGGCCTTGCGATCGCCGACAAGGGTTGGAAGCAGGCTGTTCTCGATGACGCCGCGCTTGCCAAGGGCGTGAATGTCCTCGACGGCAAGATCACGTACAAGCCGGTCGCCGACGCGCACGGCATGAACTACTCCCCACTGGAGAAGCTTCTCTGAGCACGATCGCTCAAGTACTGAACGCGAGGGCGGCCATTCGGTCGCCCTCGCTCTATAATCAGCGCATGAACGCAAGTATCGATGAGTTTCTGGCATACCTCTCGGTTGAGCGAGGCGCTTCGCCCCATACGGTGTCTGCGTATCGTCGTGACCTTCGCGAGTACGCGACCACGCTCGCCGCCCGGGGCGTTCGTGCTCCTTCGGGTGTGACTCGCGAGGACGTCACGGCGCATATCGCTGCGCTTCGCGCTCGCGGGCTGGCTCCACGGTCGGTGGAGCGCAAAGTCGCAGCGATCAAGTCCTTCCACCGATTCTGCGTTCGTGAAGGCATTGCCGAGGAACAACCAACAGCTCGCATTCCGCTTCCGAAGGTACCGGAACGGCTGCCGGACGTGATCTCAATCGACGATGCCGAGCGACTTCTGTCGCAGCCGTTTCCGGAGGGTCCCGTCGGCTACCGTGACAGCACGCTTCTGGAGTTGCTGTACGGGTGTGGGCTTCGCGTGAGCGAGGCGACCGGTCTGGACGTGGAGAACATCGATCTTGACAGCGGGTTCGTTCGTGTCTTCGGCAAAGGGAGCAAGGAGCGTCTCGTGCCCGTGAGCGGGGCCGCCGAGCGAAGCCTCCGGGAGTATCTCGCACACGGGAGACCATACCTGCGGGCAAAGAAGGCGAGCTTACGGCAGGATCCCTCGGCGGTCTTCTTGAGTCAACGTGGGCAACGCATGAGCCGACAGGCGATCTTCCTGATCGTCCGAACATACGGTGGGAGAGCGGGTCTCGAGCTGCACCCCCATTCGCTTCGGCACTCGTTTGCGACGCACATGCTCGAAGGGGGAGCGGATCTTCGATCACTGCAAGAGATGCTCGGCCATGCGGACATCTCCACCACGCAGGTGTACACGCATGTCGATCGGGCGCACCTGCGCGAGGAGTACCTTTCGACGCATCCGAGAGCGCGGTTGCGGTAGTCGACACAATATCCGTGCATAGCTGGAAATTATCTGCTGTTACATCGGTGTGAGGGGTAGAATGAATAAGGTGTACCGGTTCCAGAATACGAGGAGGCGGATCGAGCGTGAACAGTAAGACGATCAGAGTTCTTTCGGTACTGCTAGCACTTGTGTTGCTCGTTGCGTTTGTGCCCGGTTGCGCGAAGAAGACCGATACCGGCACAGGAACGTCGGACGGGACGACCCCGCCCAAGTCCAGCATCAAGGCCGCTATGGTCACCGATGTCGGCGGACTTGGCGACAAGTCCTTCAACGACGGTGCGTACTCCGGTCTCCAGCGTGCTGAGAAGGAACTCGGCGTGGAGATCAAGGTTCTGGAGTCCAAGGAGATCACGGACTACGAGTCGAACATCGATCAGCTGGCGACCGCGGGCTACACGCCCATCTTCGCAGTCGGCTTCCTGATGACCGACACGGTCTCCAAGATGGCCACCGCGTTCCCGGATGCGCAGTTCGGCGGAGTCGATGAGTTCTTCGACCCGGTTCCTGCGAACGTTGTCGGTCTGAACTTCAAGGAGGAGGAAGGCAGCTACCTCGCAGGTGTCGTCGCTGGCCTCGCCACCAAGGATTCGTTCGACAGCAAGCTCAACGCTGACAACGTGATCGGCTTCGTCGGCGGCATGGACATCCCGCTGATCCAGAAGTTCGAAGCGGGCTTCATCGCCGGCGCCAAGTCGGTCAACCCCGACGTCAAGGTCATCTCCCTGTACGCGGGCAACTTCACCGATCAGGCGAAGGGCAAGGAGCTCGGCTACTCGCTCATCGAGCAGAAGGCCGACGTTATCTACGCTGCCGCGGGCCAGGTCGGCCTTGGTACCGTTGAGGCATGCAAGGACAAGGGCGCCCTCTTCATCGGCGTCGACGTGGACCAGTACGAGACCGTCGCGAACAGCGGCGACGTCATGCTGACCTCCATGATCAAGCGCGTTGACAACGCTGTTTTTGAGACCATCAAGGCAGTCGTCGACGGCAACTTCCCTGGTGGAACCATCAAGGTCTTCGGTCTGGCCGAGGAAGGCGTAGGCCTTGCTCCGTTCCATGACTTCGAGACCAAGGTCCCGCAGGCAATCAAGGACGCAGTCGAGAAGGCTCGCACCGACATCATCGCCGGTACGATCACCGTTCCGACGGCACCGTAGGCACGAAGCTGCTGACCGTGCTCTATGGCGGTCGACTGCGGTAGACTAGGAGGGGCGGCCGGCATCGTCCGGTCGCCCCTCTTCGATGATGTGGAGCACAACCCGGGAGGTCCTTGCATGCCGCTGCTCGAGCTGCGCGAGATCACGAAGGTGTTTCCAGGAGTGCTGGCCAACGATCGCGTGTCCATGCGGTTGGAGCGGGGGGAGATCGTCGCTCTGCTCGGCGAGAACGGTGCGGGCAAGTCGACGCTCATGAACGTCGTGTATGGGCTGCTCACCGCTGACGGCGGTGAGGTGTTCGTCGATGGGAAGCCGGTCAGGATCAAGTCGCCACGCCAGGCCATCGACCTTGGCATCGGCATGGTCCATCAGCACTTCATGCTCGTGGAGCCGCTGACGGTGACCGAGAACATCGTTCTCGGGCGCGAACCCGGTCGCCTGGGCGTTATCGACTTCGCAACCGCCCGCGACCGCGTGGCCGAAATCTCTGAGCGCTACAGTCTTAAGGTCGATCCGGATGCGAAGATCATCGACCTCTCCGTCGGCATGCAGCAGCGTGTTGAGATACTGAAGGCTCTCTACCAGGGCGCCAGGGTTCTCATTCTGGATGAGCCGACGGCGGTGCTCACTCCCCAGGAAGTGACCGAGTTGTTCCGGGTCGTCCGATCGCTTGTCGACGAGGGTCTCTCGGCGGTCTTCATCACGCACAAACTCGAAGAAGTCATCGCCATCGCCGATCGCATCGTCGTGATGCGAGACGGCGCTGTAGTGGGGGAAACGACGCCCAGCGCCACTGACGAGATCGGTCTCGCGCGCATGATGGTTGGGCGCGACGTCGTCCTGAGCGTCGAAAAGGGCGCCTCGACGCCGAGTGCCGCCGTCCTTGCGGTGCAGGATATCCATGTGGATGACGATCGGGGCCTTGAGGCCGTCAAGGGCATCGACTTCACCGTTCGCGGTGGCGAGATACTGGCGATCGCGGGTGTTGACGGCAACGGCCAGCGTGAGCTCGTCGAGTCGATCGTGGGTCTGAGGCGTCCGAAGAGCGGCCGAATCGAGCTCAAGGGCAAGGACATCACGCACGCGAACGCTCGCGCGTCCATCGAGGCCGGGGTCTCACACATTCCCGAGGACCGCCATCGTCGAGGGCTGGTGCTCGAATTCGACATCGCCGAGAACATCATCCTTGGCGATCACCGAACGCCACCGGTGGCCAGCAGGGGCATCATGCACCCCAAGGCGATCACGCAGGTCGCACGCGAGCGGATCGCCGACTACGACATTCGGACGCCTTCCGAGCGTGTCCACGCGGAGAACCTCTCCGGTGGCAACCAGCAGAAGGTCGTCGTTGCCAGAGAGATCGGGCGCGATCCTGAGCTGCTGGTCGCAGCTCAGCCGACGAGGGGGCTCGACGTCGGTGCGATCGAGTTCGTCCATAAACAGATCATCCGCGAGCGCGACGCCGGCAAGGCGGTGTTGCTCGTCAGCCTGGAGCTCGAAGAGGTGCTGTCGCTTGCAGATCGCATCCTCGTGATCTACGAGGGACGCATCGTGAAGGAGTTCGCGGTCGCGGACGCTGATGCCGAGACGCTCGGATACTTCATGAC
>CAZGNF010000157.1:0-5222 GCA_964527045.1 uncultured Coriobacteriaceae bacterium
ACAGATGCCACATCATCGTGCCGCACGGCGGCAAGTTGAACCGCTTGATCGGTGACAGCAACAGCACCATGCCAGCGCGATACGCCTATCAGGGTGTGCTGTCGAACATGTACGTCGGTCAGTACTCATGGAACTCGACGACGATCGCCAAGAACAACTGCTCGGTTCTGGCGGGCACGTCGTGCGACACGAACGTATCGGGTCACAACGCCAACACAACCGGACTCACGAACTGGTAGTGCCGACAAACAACCGGGTGGTGATCGTGAGCGGACGTACGCGGAGCCTCGACCGGTTGCTCGTCGCGCCTGCGGTGATCGCGACCGAGACTGTCGCGTTCGTCGTGTTGGTGCTTCTGTCGCTCGTACTCGGCATCGAACGCGTTCTGTACTCCTGGTACTTCGCGACCTGCGTTGCACTGTGCCTCGCGTCGCTTGTTGCCGCGACCGCGCGGATGGTCATGCGTGATGTGCGTGTCTCGCGCGCTCGTCGCACGGTGCGTGTTCGTAGCGGCACCGTTCTGCACATTGGGCTCGTGAGCACCCTTGTCTTCTCGGCAGTCGCGCTGTTGTCCGAGAGCCAGGGCATCTACGTGCTTGTCGAGGGCCAGACGCTTCCGGCAGGCGCCACGCCCGTCACCCTCGTCCGCGGACCGGTTGCCACGGCGTTCACGCTGCCTGAATCCCTCGGTCTGGTGAGCGTGTCGCCAGCCTGGTGGAGCGACGGATCGCTGCGTCAGCTGTCGAGCCAGCTGGTGCTTGGAGGCACCACGCCACCCGTTGCCCTGGCTGTCAACGGCTCGAGGACGGTCAACGGCGTTCGCTACTTCCAGGACCAGCGATACGGGCCGGCCTACTTCCTGACGTTGACGGCACCCGACGGGACGGTACAGAAGCAGCGCGCCGATCTGCCGCAGCCTGAGATCGGGATTCCGACGTACCTCGATGTGAGCGTGGGTGACGGCACGCTCCTTCGCACGCGATGCCAGGTCGCCTCGGATAGCGCGGGGGCTACGGCACTGGCCGTCAAGATCGTCACGGGCGGCTCGGAGAGCGACGTCGCGACTCTGGGCGTCGGCGCCTCGGCGCAGGTCGGCGGCTGGACGGTGAACGTTGATGATCAGCGTACCTGGGCCGCATTCATCCTGTCGCGCCAGCCATCCGTGTGGCCGCTGTTCGGGTCGTTCCTGGTCGTGTGTGTCGCGGCGATCATGATGTACGCTGCACCGGTCAAGCCCACACGAATCTCGCCCGACGACCGAGAGGGGGCCGATGGTGACGGCGTCGCTGCTTAGTCTCGACCCCAGGTTGCATCTGCTTGCGATCGTGTTGTACGCCATCGCGTCAGCGGTGGCACTGCTCGGCGCATTCCTCGACAAGCCCGCATTCACGCGGACAGCTCCGGGCATCGCTCTTGCGGGGTTGCTGGTTCATCTCGCGGCAATCGCGGTGCGCTGGGTCGCGGTCGGTCACGGTCCGTTCATCACCAAGTACGAGAACCTGTCGTCGTACGCGGTGGCGACCGTGCTGTTGGCGCTCGCCTCCACCAGGATTCGGTCGCTGAGAGGTCGCGGGTTGGATGTCATCCTCTACCCGGTGGCGCTCATGCTGATGGCGATCGGTCTGTACACCGGCCCGGAGGTGGCGACCCTCCCGCCGACGTTCAGCGGCACATGGCTGGTGCTGCACGTGTGCTTCTACTTCATCGCGTTCGCGGCGGCCGCAGCGTGTCTCTCGGCATCGGGGCTCCTGCTTCTCGCGCCGAGGAGAATCGGTCGCCTGCCGTCCGAACCGCTCGAGCTTGACGCGATCGCGTACCGGTTTGGTGGGCTCGCCTTCGCATTCTGGGGAATCGGGATGCTGACCGGCTCGGTGTGGGCGTACTACTCGTGGGGTCGCTTCTGGGGCTGGGATCCGGTCGAGACATGGTCGCTCATCACGTGGCTCGCATTCGGCGCGTATCTTCACGCGCGGCGCTTCTACCGCTTCAAGGGCAGGCGCGCAGCATGGCTGTTGGTGATATGCGTCTTCCTGGCGTTCTGGTCGCTCTTCGGAACCTCGATTCTCACGGATTCGATTCATGCTGTGTACTTCCAATAGACGTCTGGGCCGCGCAGCGGCGTGGGGCCTCGCCTTCGTCCTCATCGTAACGACGGGTTGTTCGCCCGCACCGGACACGACGCCGGTCGAAGCCGCCGTTCGGCAGTACAACACGCAGCTCATCGAGGCGTTCCTGGAGCACGACATGAACCTGCTCGGCTCGGTGGCGACGCGTGAGCAGGCCTATACCGAGTACTATCAGATGGCGGCGCTTGGAGAATCGGGCATCACGTTACGGGCGACCCAGAGGAGCATTGCCTTCGAGTCGGTGACGTTCTCGGGCGAGTCGAGTGCGACAGCCGAGACAGCCGAGACCTGGGACTACGAGCACATCTCGACCGAGACGAGTACGACCGTGCGGACCGAGACAGGCGTCGTCTATCGTCTGCGCTACGAGCTCGTCCTGCAGGAGGGCCGCTGGCTCGTCGACAAGGTTACCGCCCACGAGGACGGCAGCACACCAGGAACTGGCGGGGAATGACATGTCGATCGTGATCATCATCAACAACTACCTACATGACGTCGCGACGGCCGTGCTGGTTGCGAGCGCCGCACTTGCGTGGGCGCTTGATCGTGCAGCAGCGCACGACGAGGGAGGGCGGTCCGGCGAGTTGCTGAGTGCCGCCTACCCGCGGCTCGTGCTTGTCGCAAAGGTCGCGCTTGTGTGGATCATTCTCGGTGGCATCCCGCGAACCATCTTCTTCACACGCTTCGAGTGGGATCCGGCGGTGGTGCGCGGCATCGTGCCCGCGCTCGTGATCAAGCATATCCTCATGGTCGCCGGGGTCTTCGCTGGAAGTGTCATGTGGCTGCGAATCGGTGCTCGCGTTCGCGGGGAGGTGACCTCGTGATGTGGCGACGGGCTGTCGTCTGTCTGACGCTCGTTGCGACGGTGCTCGCTGTGGCCGCATGCTCTGACGACACCGCGGCGTACACGCATCCCGCAGCCGTGGCCGTTGCAGAGGTGCTCGAGCTTCGCTCGGCGGGCAATGCGGATCCCGCCTCGTACGAGCCGTACTTCTCCGATTCCACCCTCGCGGCGCAGCTGGCAGAGAACACCACACCCGGTACGCGCGCGGTTCCCGATTGGGAGGCGCCATACCTCAGCACGCTGAACGGAGCTACCGCGATGGTGGTCGTGCGCTGGAGCGATGCGGCGCAGGCGTTCCCGGACTGGCCCAAGGTGACGGTCTTCTCGCTCGCGTCGGTGGATGGGCAATGGGTGGTTATCGACGCCACCGACCCGACGGACGCCACGCCGCCACCGCTTACTGACGCGCGAATTGCGGCTGAAACCGTTGACGAGTAACGATATCGCCCATTGTCTCGACTGCCTCTACGGCTGAAACCGTTACCATTCTCCGAATCTACGTGTAGAGTGCTAATATGGATTCACAAAGTCCGGTTCAGTTCTGGAGGTCTCCCGGTGTCCGAGCCCCGCACTGCTCCTGATGCAACCCTGTATCGCCTGTCGCTCTATCACTGCTATCTGGGTGAGCTCCTTCGTGTGGGCGCGCCCGACCGCATCACGTCCCGTCAGTTGGCAGATGAGCTCAACATCAAGGAGGAGACAGTCCGCAGGGACATCTCGTTCGTGGGCGATATCGGTCGACCGGGCGCCGGGTACGACCCCGAGGTGCTCTTCCGCGAGTTCACGGAGTTCCTCGGACTGAGCGACGAGTATCCGATCGTAATGGTTGGCACCGCGCGCATGCTCGAGGCGCTTCAGGTCGTGTTCCCTTCGGAGCGCTATGGCGTGCGACCGGTCGGGCTTTACTCCGAGCTGCCTGAAGATGCTGGGGCGACCGTCGGTAGTCTCGACGTTAGTCACCTGACCGACCTGGCCAGACTTGACCCGGCGTTGGGGGTAACGGTCGGCCTTGTCGCCTGCTCGCCGGGATGGGTGCAGATCTCGCTCGATCTGCTCTCGGCAGCGGGGATTACCGGAGCCTTGCTGCTCACACCGATCATTCGCGTCCGCAAGCCCGAGGGAATGACGATCACCCAGCTCCGGATGCCGTGCGATATCAAGTCGCTGGCGTGCAAGTGCAGAGTGCAGACAGGAGCTGTCGGGAACCGATAATCGGACGTCACGCGGACTGCCTTTCCGCATGTGCCGTGCTATACTTTCCCCTCTGACGGCTCTGTCAGATTGCATTCAAATCCCCCCGGCAGCGATGTTGAGGAGAAGTGCGCCTTGCCCAAAGCCGATCTTGTACTTCTGCACGCTCCAAGCGTGTACGACTTCCGTGAGCGCTCGATCATGTTCGGACCGGTCTCAGACCTGGTTCCATCGAGCCCGATCTTCGAGATGTACCCCATCGGCTTCACCACGATGGCCGAGTACATGGAGCGTCACGGGCTGAATGTCCGCATCCTGAACCTGGCAATGCGGATGCTCGCCAGTCCCAGGTACGACGTCGAGAAGGCCATCCGCGAGATGGACCCCGTGGCATTCGGTATCGACTTGCACTGGTTGCCCCACGCCCACGGGTCCATCGAGATCGCGCGCATCTGCAAGAAGTATCACCCGAACACGCCGGTCATCTTCGGCGGGCTGTCATCCTCATACTTCCATGAGGAACTCGTGCGCTATGACTGCGTCGACTACGTGCTACGTGGCGACTCCACCGAGGAGCCGTTCACGCAACTCATGTTCGCGCTCAAGGGTCGTGGCAGCGTTGCGGGCATTCCGAATCTCACGTACAAGACGCCGGACGGCTCGGTGGTCGTGAACGAGCTCTCATGGGTGCCGGATACATTCGATCACGTGAAGCTCGACTACAGCTTCAGCATGCGTTCCGTGATCCGCGACCGTGACATGATCAGCGCGCTGCCGTTCAAGGGGTGGCTCGGCTATCCCGTGACGGCGTCGCTCACGTGTCGCGGTTGCACGAAGCAGTGCCCCACGTGCGGCGGCTCAGCGTATGCGTTCGCTCAGCACTTCGGTCGGAAGGCTCCGGCGTTCCGCGACCCCGAGCGTCTCGTGGCGGACATCGCGCACGTGCAGAAGCACATCCCGGGACCGGTGTTCGTACTCAACGACTTCCAGCAGGCCGGGCAGGCGTACATCGAGGCATTCCTTGAGGGGCTCCATCGCATCAACTTCCGTAACCCCATCGG
>CAZGNF010000158.1:0-5205 GCA_964527045.1 uncultured Coriobacteriaceae bacterium
ACAGCCCCGCTATCTCAAGCTCTGCCGAGAGACGCCGCGCGCGCGACCAGCCCGAGACGTGCGTCGGATCCTCCGGCTCGCGTGCCCTCGCAGGCGCGAGCACAAGCACGTCGTCGCCCGCCACGCCTTCGCGTGCGATGACCGCTTTCATCTCGGGCAGCAGCGCAAGAAGCTCGTCACGTGTGGGCGGGCGTCCCGCATCCGTGCTGCCGAGCCCGTCAAGCGCACCTACGCGTATGAGGCTCTCGGCGGCAGGCGCCTCGGCACGTGTACGGCGCAGGAAGTCCGCGAGGTCCCGGAACGGCCGCACGTCCTGTTCGCGTTCGATTGCGCCGAGAAGGCGCTGCGTCATCTCGTGGACGTCGCGGAAACCCACGCGGATCGCGTGTCCGTCGTCTTCGACCGTGTACAGGCCGCGTGAGGCGTTCACGTGCGGAGGCAGGATGCCGATGCCGTGGCGTCGGGCGTCGTTCACCACGAGGCGTGGCGTGTAGAACCCCATCGGCTCGTTGTTGAGGAGCGAGGCGGCGAACTCGGCCGGGTAGTAGCGCTTGAGCCACGCGCTCGCGTAGGACACGACCGCGAAGCATGCCGCATGCGCCTTGCAGAACCCGTACGCCGCGAATCCCTGGAGCTGCCGGAATGCTTCCTCGGCGGCCTCGCGCTCAACGCCGAGACCCACCGCGCGCGATACGAAGTGACCGTGGATCTTCTCCATCTCCTCGCGCGAGCGGCCTTTGGTCATCGCACGGCGGAGGCTGTCGGCCTCGGCAAGTGAGAAGCCTGCGATCGCCTGCGCCACGCGGAGCACCTGCTCCTGGTAGAGGATGACGCCGTAGCTGTCGCGCAGGACCTCGCCCATGGCCGGGTGCGGCACCGTCACCGGCTCGATGCCGTGACGGCGACGGATGAACGGCGTGATCATCTCGGCTTCGAGCGGGCCGGGACGGAAGAGCGAGATCGCGGCGATGATGTCCTCGAACGTGCGCTCCTTGAGGCGCATGGCCAGGTTACGCTGGCCGCTACTCTCCAGCTGGAACATCCCGACCGTGTCCGCCGAGGCGATGAGCTCGTAGACCGCCGGGTCGTCCGGCACAAGGTCGAACGGCTCGGGCACGGCGTCTACACCCACACGAGCGCGGGCAAGTTCGACGGTGTCGCTGATGGCCGAATGCATCCGCAAGCCGAGGATGTCCATCTTCACGAGGCCGAGCATCTCGATGTCGTCCTTGTCGTACTGCGACACGACAACGCCTTTGGCGGCCCACTGAAGCGGCATCCACGTGGCGATCGGCTCGCGCGTGATGATGAAGCCCCCCAGGTGCGTCCCCAGGTGCATAGGGCAGCCCGAGAGCTCCTCGGCAAGCTCGGTGAGAAGGCCGTATCGCTCGCGGTCCTTGAGCGGATGGCTCGCGCACTCGGGGTATGTGTCGAGCACATCGCGCAGACGGTGCGCGCTCACCCACGGCAGGTGTCGCGAGAGCGAGTTCACCTCGTCGATCGGCAGGTCGAACGCGCGGGCGACCGTGCGCACTGCACCGCGGGCGGTCATCGTCTGCACGGTGGCGACCATCGCTACATGCTCGCTCCCGAAGCGTTTGTAGATGTACTCGATGACCTCGTCGCGACGCCGCGAATCGAAGTCCACATCGATGTCGGGCATCTGGCGCCGCTCGGGGTTGAGAAACCGCTCGAAGAGCAAGTCGTGGCGAATCGGGTCCGCGTCGGTGATGCCGAGCAGGTACGTGACGATGCTATCGCCCGCACTCCCCCGTCCCGAGTAACGAATGCCACGCGACCGCGCGAAATCCACGATGTCCTTCACCACAAGAAAGTACTCCGAGAATCCGAGGTCCTGGATGACTGAGAGCTCATGCTGCAAGCGCGCAACGGATGCAGGTGTCACCGGTCGGTAGCGGCGCTCGAGCCCCTGCCAGGCGGCCTTCGCAAGCGTGGAGTACGGCGTTTCCCCCACTGCGACTTCGGCGCCCGGAAAGTGGAACGCGCCCAGGCCAAGATCCAGGTTGCAGCGCCCGGCGATCTCGAGCGTGGCGTCGCACGCCCGCGGGATGTCCGCGAACAGGCGCCGCATCTCGCCAGCGGGCTTGAGCCAGAGCTCGGCGTTCTCGCGACCATACGGTCCGGGCAGCCCGCCACCGACACCTGCCGCCGAAAGAACGTCGTGCAACCGGAACTGACGACGCTCGACGTAGTGGACGTTGTTGGTGGCTACGACCGGCAGATGCAGCCGCTCGGCTACCGCAACAAGCCCGGCCACGTACCGCGAGCTTGCCGGCGTGAGCAGATGCATGAGCTCCACATAGAAGTCCCCGGGCGCAAAACAGCGCGCAAGACGCTTGAGCGCTTCCTCCCCGCGCCAGCCGAGACCTGCAAGCACCGCCGCGCCAGCCTCGCCATTCGTACACCCCGAGAGTCCGATGAGTCCTTCCGAATGTCGCGCAAGGTCGGCAAGCGAGATGATCGATGGCTCATCGGCGCTGCGAACGTGTGCGCGCGACAGGAGGCCACACAGATTGCGATAGCCGATCATGTCCTTCACGAGCAGCGTGAGATGGAACCCGCGGCCTGCCGCGCGACCGAAGCCGACCGGCGCCGGAAGCTGCAGACGGTCCTCAGGTGGCAGGTCGCCTTCTTCGCCAGGAAGCCCGGCGGTCTCGACGACGATCTCTGCGCCGAGAATCGGCCGGATGCCAGCGGCGAGCGCTTTACGGTAGAAGCGTAGTGCGCCGTAGAGGCCCTGATGATCGGTAAGCGCAAGGGCGGGCATACCCATTCCGACCGCGTGGTCGATAAGCGCATCAAGATCGGCGGCGCCGTCCATGAAGCTGAAGCGTGAATGCACGTGTAGGTGTACGAAACCGCTCATAGCGGTCGCTAATCCACAATACCGACGAGGAGCCACCGGCCGGTCAAAAGGTCGTATGCGAGGTCGTAGAGGCCACCGCGTGCAAGCACCCGAAAACAGCGTCGGCTGAGTCGGGCGCGGGGATCCCACCACGCTCGTTCGACCGTCCATGTCTGTACCAGTGCATCGACGCTGTACCGGCGCCCGTTCATCTGGAATGCAGCTGGCGTTCGTCGCGCGCCGTCCCAGACCACCGTCACTTCTTCTTCACGGCGCTTGCCGCCGTGACCTGAGTTTCCGGCTACGACTTGTGATCCCCGGATGATCCACGGACTCCGAAGCAATTCGACGATGACGGGTCTGCGTGCGTCTCTGCCACTGAACAGATCGAGCGGCTGACCGGTCTCTTTCGCGGGATCGAACCCCTTGATAGCGCTGTTGCGGCCCATGGGAGACTCTCTTCTGAGGAAGGAGCCGGGCGTGGATTAGGAGCTTTCAGGGGTCCACGCCCGGCACGTCCAAGTATATCGAACGTATGTTCGATATACAAGACGGGTCTGACATGGAGTGGGGTTAGCGGACCCCGTACGCCGAAAGTTGACGATACCGCCTACGCTTCACCGCATCGGGCACCTTATCGGATAGCCGCGACGCTGGCGTGCCCGGGCGCTCCTCGTAGCAGTAGAGTTTGACCGCATCGAATCGCGCCTCGGACAGAAGCGCCATTGTCAGCGACACATCCTCGTCGGTCTCGCCAGGGAAGCCGACCAGGACATGCGTCTTCAGGCTGACACCCGGAAGTCTCCGCTTCAGCTCGCCCACGACCTGCCGGATATCGGCCGAGCGGTACCGACGCCCCATACGCCGCAGCACCTGGTCGCTCCCCGACTGCACCGGGATCCGGATATCCACAAGCCGGTCGCGATTCGCCTCAAGGAGCGACATCAGCGGTTCGCCGTACTCGACGAACCATTGGATATTGCAGTCATTCAAGATCAGCTCGTAGTCGCATTCGATGGCGAAGATCGCCTCCAGGAGCGCCACCAAGTCAGTGCCGATGTCGGTGCCGTAACTCCCGATGTCCTCGGCGATCAGAACGAAGCGGTGATACCCCTCGGCAAGTCCTTGTCTGAATGTCGCGACGACATCCTCTATCGGCCTGCTCACAAGCGGACCTGTACCCACCCGGATCGCGCAATAGGTGCAGTGTCCGTTGCATCCGCGGGCGATCATGACGTTGTAGACGCTTGCGGGGAAGACGTCCCAGGACTTCCGGACACTGACGAGCTTGCGATAGACGTAGGTGAATGCTGATCGCACGAAGCTTCGGGTGGGACTGAACTCGTCGCGCAGCCGCGCGAGCGAGAAGCCATCGCCCCGCAGGTCCTGCACATCGGGAATGCTTCCGGCGAACGGCGTGGATTCGAAGGGGACCGTCGCCGAGATGATGTCATCCAGGCGGCCCATCTCTTCCGGCTCGACGATGGTCACATCGGAGAATCCCGCAAGCGCATCCGGGTCGATTCGCGTGAGACAGCCGCTCACAACGATGCTTGAGCCCGGTCGGGCATGTCGTGCGACGTCCCTGATGGTCAGAAGCGAGCGCTCCTCGGTCTGCTGGAATCCGCCGCAGGTGATGATGACGATGAGATCAGCTCGTGAAGCGAATCTGGTGGCTCGCCAGCCATTCGCCTCGAGATACCGAAAGACGCGTGCAGCATCGAGGCTCCTTCGGGGGCAACCCTTTCTGCAGCAGACATAGAACCGTGATGCCACCGAGTACCCAACCTCCCCGTCGCGCCCCACCTGCACCTGTATCGTCGTCAAAGAATAGCCAGCCGAAGAGACCCACGCAAACGTTTCGCTACAACTAGGCCCACCCGAGGAGCGGCAGCACTCGAGCAAAGAAGCCGCCCGCCAGGAGCGCAACGGTTACCGTGAATCCAACGATAGCGCTCGCACGCCACCAGCCCTGCTGTCGCACAAGCACGGTGATGGTCGATACGCAGGGGACGGCGAGCGTGTTCACGAGCGCATACACGAACAGATTCGTGGGGGTCATGAACGACGTGAGATCCTGCGCTCCGGATCCCAGCGCCACGACCGCCATCGTGATCAGCAGCTGGAGCGCAAGCTCCTTGCGCAGCGTGCCGAGAACGAGCGTCAGGCCAGCTATCGCAGGCAGACCAAGCCATCCGACGATGACCGGACTGAGCGGCTGCGCCAGCTTCCACAACCAGCCGGTCTCGTAGAGCGCTCCCACGACAAGGCTGCCGACGATCACGATCGGCGTCGCCACGAACAGGAACTCCCTGAACTGCACCCACGCCTTCTTGAGG
>CAZGNF010000159.1:0-5202 GCA_964527045.1 uncultured Coriobacteriaceae bacterium
GTCCTTGACGTCGTACTGCACGTGAGTGCCTCCTTAGGGATTCCGAGCTTTGAGTGCATAAGCCTGGGGCTGCCTGAACCGACAAAGTATAGCAGGACGCACTGACGCTCGTCGCTAAAGCCGAGACACGAATTCCGTGACGAGACGCTGCAATTGAGCGGCAGCTTTGTCCCCTGCTTCCAGTACTTCGGCGTGCGACAGCCCGACGCCGGCGGCAGCATTCGTCACGAGCGACATGCCGAGGACCCGCAGGCCAAGTGCCCGCGCCGCGATGACCTCCGGAACGGTCGACATGCCCACGATGTCCGCGCCAAGCCCCGCAAGCATCGAGACCTCCGCAGGCGTCTCGTACGATGGACCGAGCAACCCCGCATACACGCCCTCGGTGATCTTCACGCCCTGGCGTCCGGCGACATCAAGCATGATCTCGCGAAGCGCGGGGTCGTAGGCGTCACGCATCGGTATGAACGGGAAGCCGCCTTCTGGTCCCGGCCAGCCCGTGAGCGGATTGGTGCCCATCAGGTTCATGTGATCCGAGATGAGCACGAGATCGCCGACTGAGAGGCGTGAGACAACGCCACCAGCTGCGTTTGTAACGACCACCGTCTCACAGCCGAGCGCGGCCGCGAGGCGCGTAGGATACGCCGCGTCGAGTGCCGTGACGCCCTGATACTGATGGGCACGGCCCTGGAACAGCAATGCCGGAACACCGCCGAGCAACCCGACGACGAGCTTGCCAGCATGACCGACGACCGACCCGACGCGCGGGAAACCCTCAAGGTCGCCGTACGGGATGGCGACAGCGTCGCTGGCGACATCGGCGAGGCCGGAGAGCCCTGAGCCAAGCACGATGGCGACTCGCGGTCGAAGCGGCGAAGCGGCACGAACGAGCGTAACGTCGCTCTCGGGTACCGACAGCGATACAGCCACGGGTGCTCCTCTCGGCGTGCTAGTTCATCATCACGGAGTCGATGGCGCCGGCGCCTGTCTTCGAGATTGCGCCACCCCCGCCTAGAATCCAGATGTACCCGATTGTGGGCTGCTTCTCCTTCAGGAATGCGGCCGTATCGGTCGGAACCGAATCGAAGCCGGTGAGCACAAGCGCGTGCATACCCTTCCCTGCGATCACGCCGCCCGCAAGAGCGTCCGGATAATTCAGCCCGGTCGTGATATAGACCTCGCTCGACGAGAAGCCCTCGAGCACGCCCAGGCTGAAGCGGGCGACGGCGGCCGCGGTCGCATACCGGTTCGGACCTGCCAGACGCTGCGGCGTCTTCGCGGTGAGCGTCTGCACCTCGGTGAACACGCTTGCGGGCACGACCGTCTCGCTTCCGACCACAAGCCCGGTCGGCTTGTGCGCCGAGAGGTACCCCGCCGTATCGGTGCCGAGCTCACTCGGCCGCGAGAAGAGGATCGGGTAGTGCTTCGCGTACGCAAGCGCCGAGACCGACGCTGCATCCGGCCACGCAAACGCATTCGCTACGACCGCCTTGGTCGGGGCCTTGAGCGCATAGACCTTGTCGGCGACCTTGCGCGAGGTCTCGTAGCGGTCGGCACCTGCGAGTCGCGTTGTGACTGCCGAGGGCAGTACGGTCCGAACACGCGCTTCGACCTCGGCCGAGATGGCCGCGCTGCTTCCCATGATGTAGATGCGTGCGGGGGCAAGGCGCTTGAGCTCAGTCTCCACGGCAGAGGGCAGGCTCGCCTTCGCTGTCAGCAGGAGCGAGCCATCCTCGGCGCCTGCAAGCGCGGAGCCGCAGAGCGCGTCGGGATACGCCTCGCCGCTTGCGAGAACCACAGCGGGTGCGGTGCCGGTGAACGCCTTCTGCGAGATCGCGATCGCTGTGGCGTAGCGATCGGCGCCCTGGATGCGACTCATCGGGAAGCCAGAGAAATTGAAGTTGGGGGACTTCAGACCGAGCGCGACCTTCACGGTGTAGCCCGAGAGCTTGCACACCGTTTTGGCAGCATCGCTGAAGTGGAAGTACGTCCAGCGCGGGTAGCCGGAGACCCCGCGATCGATAGTCACGCCGGTCACGTAGACGCCACTGGCTGTGGGAACGGCGGGCAGCCCGTGGCCGGACAGCTCGCTGCGCGCTGTCGATGAGTCGCGCAGTGCGACGGCGAGTTCGAGACCGGTCTTCTTGATTGGGGTCCATGCGTTGTACGGAGAGCCCGCGGCAACCTCATACGGATCATCAACGCCGGTGTAGTAGACCTGCGGCGTTGAGTAGCTCCAGGAGTCCTCGATGTTCGCGGTATGTCCGCCCGAGGATGAGAAGAAGAATGTCTGCACGATGGTGGTGCCGTATTTCACGACGAGGTTGTTGGTCGCATCGACGGCGGCGTTCGTTCGGCTGTCCTCGTGCATGTCGACCTCGCCCTGGACGAGCTTGGAGTGCCCGCCGTAGACCTGGTCAGCGGTCGTACAGAGCAGGTTCGAGTTTACATCGCGCGACCCATCGTCGTTCTCATCGATCTTTCGTTTTGTGTACGAACGCGCGACAACGGCCTGCGCCTTGAGCGCCTCGGCGTTCCAGCTCGCCGGGCTCTCTCTGGGCACGACGCCGTACAGGTAGTCCTGGAACCCGACGACGTTGTAGAGATAGAGCGTCGTCGTGCCGTTGCGGGCAAGCTCCGCGTAGCCACGCCAGCGCACGTACGGGTAGCTCATCGGCCCTGAGGGGTCACGGATCTCGACGAGCGCATTCCCGTCCGGGTTCGCGATGACATTGCCGCCCGGAAACGTCGCCTTGACCGCCTGGTTCTGGTCCTTCACCACGACACCGCTCGCCGTGTTCGAGATCGTGTAGTAGATGTTCTTAGGCAGGTGCACGTCCGCGGTGGGATTCGTCGTCGCGTAGAGCGTGAGGGTCGCGTCCACGGCTCGCAGCGTCCACGTGCTGCGCGCCGCACCGCTTGCGTTCAGGTTGACACGTGGCTGCACGGTATTCGCCATCGCCGAGACAGATGTGCCCTTGTAGTAGTGCTTGATGATTGCGTCGTACTTCCAGCCCTGGAGCGCGTAACCCTGGGCACCGTACTGCGAAAGACCGATGCCGTGACCATTGCCACCGCCGGTGATGGTGTATTCCGGAATCGCGAGTGGCGCCATGTCGGCCAGGGCCGGGGGCGGTGAGACCAACCCCATCGCGAGCGTGAAGGCCGCCACGGCAGCGGCGAACCGGATGTACTGGCTACGGCGCACGGAAGAACCTCCGTTGTGATTCGACTGCTACATCCAGTGTCCAAGTATACCACCGGGCACTGCACGAACCGTGCCGAACGACACGCCGCGTCGCCAGACGGTTACGCGCGAACCCTCAGCGCCTCACGTGCACCGGCAAGGAGAATGCCGAGTGCGAGACCAATGACGAGGGCACCAAGAACGTTCTTGTTCCTCGCATCCGATCCAAGGCTCACCGATGCCGAGGTTGTGCCGTCGTACGTGTAGACGCCTACAACACCCTCAAGCGCGCTCCTGTAGTCGAGCAGCTGCGTCTCGACGGCCCACCGCTGATAGGCGGTCTGGGCGTCCAAGGGCTCGGCCTTCGCCGCTTCTTCCAGCACGGCGAGCGCTTTCTCGGAAGCCTCTATCTGGCCTTCTCTGATGGCGATTTCCTTGGCCATGGAGACGTCGACGACGTTGATGATCGCCTTCGCGGCGGCACGTGCGCCTTCCTCGGCAACGTCTTCGGTACTGGCCGTGTACGTGACGCGAATCGTCGTAAGCGGGTTGCCCGCTGCTGCAGCGTTCGGGTTGTCGGCGACGTCGGCCTCGTTAGTTCCGATGGCCTTCGCGACTGCTGCTCGAATCTCAGGGCCCGAGGTCGCCTTGACCAGATCGTCAGCGAGAGGCATCCCTCGATAGCGCGATGAGGGCGCCGTGTCGATGGCGATCTTCGCAACGCCTGTGTAGACATCGGCCACGCTTGACGACGCGACGAACCCCGCGATGACCGCCACGACGGCCACTGCGACGACGATCCACCACTGCCGCTTGAGGACAGCAAGTATCCGATCAAAGGAGAGCGGCTCCGTCACGTCACTCAACACCTTTCACACTCGAGCGCGCCAGCCGAGAAGAGACGACGCACAGCGCTACGAACAGCCAGAGATACTCGAAGTACAGATAGTACTGGAAGAACGTCTCGGAAAGCAGCGTGAGCAAACCGGCAAGCGACGCCGCTTCGAAGACCGTCCACGGCCTGCCCCGCCGCGGCCAAAAGAGCCCGACGAGCGCCCCCACAAGCAGAACCTCCGCCGCAAGACCCGCCACACCCATCTCAGCCCAGAACGCGATTGGGAGCTGGTGCGGCTTCCGAACGCTGAGAATCGTGCCGGGTTGCCGATAATCAGGATACACCTGCTCGAAGGCGGCCAGTCCTGTGCCGCCTACCCAGTCGTCTTTGATCATCTCGACCGTGGACAGGTACATCCCGTACCGCGTGATGTTCGAGAGATCTCGCTCGGTGTCGATAATCGATGCGGCACGTTCGGCAACCTGACCCGGTGCGAGCAGCATAGCGATCAGGATGATGGCGGCTCCCCCGCTGACGATGCGGATCCGACGCCCCTTCGGTGCCGTAAGCGCCACCACGACAGCGCCGACAAGTGCGCCGACCCATCCTGTCCGTGAGAACGTCACGACCAGTCCCACGCCGATAACGGCGGTCGCGCCGAGCAGGATCATGATGTTCCTGCGGGAGCGGGCGTGTACCGCAAACGCGAAAGCGGCCGCAAAACACGCCGAGAGGTACCCCGCGAACATGTTCGGGTCCTCGAAGAGTCCCGCCGCACGCGAGAGGTTCACGCTGCCGTCAAGCGCAAGGTTCTGGTGCGTGTTGCCGTAGTCGAACCCTGGCACGTACTGCTGCGCGAAACCGAAGAGACCGAAGAACACCGCGGTCGCAATCAGTACCCGGAAGTACCGCTCCAGCTGGAGTTCTTCTTGGATACCGTTCTCCACCAGCAGCATGAACATCCACAGGAACATCACGCGAATCGCGGCGTAGACGGTGTCACCCGGCGCAGCTGAGAACGTGGCCGAGATGAATGCGGCGAGAACCAACGCCAACACACCCATGTCCATGGCCGATGGGCGAAGCCACCGATGCGAATCCGTGAGAATGCGCGCCGCCCATGCAACGAGGGTCGCAATCAGCACGACCTGGAAGGCCGTAAGCGGAATCGGGTTGGCGA
>CAZGNF010000160.1:0-5190 GCA_964527045.1 uncultured Coriobacteriaceae bacterium
GCCTCGCCCCCGGCCTCGCAGAGCTCGGCGTCATGCTCCCTTACACCCCGCTCCACCACCTGCTGCTCTCGGCAGTAGGCATTCCGCTCGTGATGACGTCCGGCAACCTCAGCGAGGAGCCAATCGCGACCGGTAACGCCGAGGCGCTCGAGCGTCTCGGCCAGATCGCGGACGCCGTGCTGCTGCACGACCGCGAGATTCGCTCGCGCTACGACGACTCGGTGGCACGCGTGGTCGCCTCGGGCACTGAGCTCGTCCGCCGCGCTCGCGGCTTCGCGCCGTTCCCGCTCAAGCTCCCGTTCACCTCGGACGTGGACATCCTGGCGCTCGGTCCCGAGCAGAAGAACACGGTGACGCTCCTCACCGGCGAGTACGCGTTCGTGTCGCAGCACATCGGCGATATGGAGAACGCCGAGACGTTCGCCGCCTTCGAGCGCACCATAGAGCTCTACGAGCGGCTCTTCCGGGTGAAGCCCGGCATCGTCGCGTACGACCTGCATCCCGAGTACCTCTCGAGCAAGCACGCGCTCACGCTCGGGCTCCCGGCCGTCGGCGTCCAGCACCACCACGCGCACGTCGCGGGCGTGGCTGCCGAGCACGGCATCGATGGCCCGTTCACCGGCGTGGCGCTCGATGGCACCGGCTACGGTCCTGACGGCACTATCTGGGGCGGCGAGGTCTTGCTCGCCACGCTCGGCGGCTTCGAGCGGCTCGCGCGACTGTCGCTCATGCCGATGCCTGGCGGCGCTGCCGCGGTGCGGCGCCCGGCGCGCATGGCCGTGGGCGCGCTTGCGGCCGCGGGACTGCTCGGCCATCCGGGGGCGGAGCCGTTGCGCGCACGCCTTGCCGAGGGCGAGGAGGCGACGCTCACGCGCATGATCGAGCGCGGCGTGAACTCGCCGCTGACATCATCGATGGGCCGCCTCTTCGACGCGATGGCCGCCATCTGCGGCGTGCGCGATGATGCCCGCTACGAAGGGCAGGCTGCCATCGAGCTCGAGGCGCTTGCCGACGCCTCGGCGCAGGGCGAGTACCGTTTCGCGATCACGCCCGGTGAGCCCGCCGTCATCGAGAGTGCGCCGGTACTTGAAGCCGCCCTTGACGACCTCGCCCGCGGCGTGCCGGCCAGCACGGTCTCCGCACGCTTCCACCGTGCGGTCGCAGCGGCTATAGTTGACGAATGCGCTCGGGCGTCGGCAGCCACCGGCACGCGCGTCGTGGCCCTGGCGGGCGGGGTTCTCATGAACCGCCTGGTCATGGACGGTGCGTTCCTCGGCCTGACCGATGCAGGGCTGCAACCGATCACACATGTCCGGCTCCCGGTGAATGACGGGGGCGTTTCGTTCGGGCAGGCCGTTGTGGCCTGGGCCCGGCGCCACGAAGTGTAGCGACAACAGGAGGTCCCTCGTATGTGCCTCGGAATTCCCGCGAAGATCGTCGAAGAGCCCAATGACAACGGCATGGCGGAAGTCGAGATCCTCGGCGTTCGCCGTCACGTGAGCACGCATATGGTCCCGGACGCGAAGGTCGGAGACTTCGTGCTCGTGCACGCCGGCTTCGCGCTTGAGATCATCTCCGAACAGTTCGCTGCCGAGACCCTCGAGCTCTTCCGCCAGATGGAGATGCCCGGCACCGAGAACCTCGAGCCGCTGGAGCTGCCCGAGCTCGAGCGACCGGCCCACCTCTCGTGAGCAGCGCCGACATCCTCAAGGGCTTCCGCGATCCGGAGCATGCCGCAGCACTCGTGACCGCCATCGCTGAGGCGGCAACCGAGCCTCAAACGTTCATGGAGGTCTGCGGCACGCATACGATGGCGATCGCGAAGAACGGCCTGCGCGGTGTCATGCCCGAGAACATCAAGCTCCTCTCGGGACCGGGCTGCCCGGTGTGTGTGACCGGCAACGCCGACATCGACATGGCGATCGAGCTCGCGCGCCAGCCGCACGTCATCCTCACGACCTTCGGTGACATGATGAAGGTCCCCGGCTCGTACTCGTCGCTGTCGCGCGAGAAGGCCGACGGGCACGACGTCCGCGTCGTGTACTCGCCGCTCGACTCGCTCACCCTCGCCGAGAGCACACCGGACAAGCACGTCGTCTTCCTCGGCGTCGGCTTCGAGACCACGGCGCCCACAGTAGCCCTCACAATCCGTGAGGCGGCGCGTCGCGGCCTTACCAACTGGTCAGCACTCTCGCTCCACAAGACGGTGCCGGAGGCTCTGAGGGCGCTCACCAACGATCCCGAGGTGAAGATCACCGGCTTCATCCTCCCGGGTCACGTTTCCACCATCATCGGCAGCGAGCCGTATCGCTTCCTCGCCGAGGAGTACGGTGTCGCGGGCGTCATCACCGGCTTCGAGCCGGTCGACGTGCTTCAGGGTATCTGGATGCTCGCGAAGCAGCGTGCCGAGGGCCGTGCCGAGATCGAGATCGCCTACACACGCGCGGTCATGCCCGAGGGCAACGAGATCGCGGTCCGCGCGATTCAGGAGGTCTTCGAGCCGGTCGACGCCGAATGGCGCGGTCTGGGAGTCATCCCCGCCACCGGCCTTGCGATCCGCGAGGAGTTCTCGCAGTACGACGCGCTCGTGCGCGTGCCGGTCACACCCCCGGAGCCCCGCGCGATCAAGGGCTGCCAATGCGGAGATGTGCTGCGCGGCGCAGTGCTGCCGTTCGAATGCAAGCTCTTCGGACGCGGCTGCACGCCGGAGCACCCCATCGGTCCGTGCATGGTCTCCTCGGAGGGCTCATGCGCGGCCTACTATCGCTACACGGACTACGGCAGGGCCTAAGGGCACTCAGCACCAACGGGAGGGACACCATGCTTCAGGACCGGATCCTGCTGGCACACGGCAGCGGTGGAACGATGATGCGCGATCTCATCAACGACGTCTTCATGGCGGGATTCGCCGACGACGTCCTGGCGCGCATGGATGACGCCGCGTCCGTCGACTTCCCGGGCTCGCGTCTGGCGATGAGCACCGACACGTACGTGGTGAACCCGCTCTTCTTCCCGGGCGCCGACATCGGCCGGTTGGCCGTCTGCGGCACCGTGAACGACATCGCGACGTCCGGCGCCAGGCCGCTCTACCTCTCGGTCGGCTTCATCCTCGAGGAGGGCATGCCTGTCGAAGACCTCAAGCGAATCCTCGTCTCGATGCGCGATGCTGCCGCCGAGGCCGGCGTGCGCATCGTCACCGGTGACACCAAGGTCGTCGAGAAGGGCCACGGCGACGGCTGCTACATCAATACCGCCGGTGTCGGCGTGTTGGCAGAAGGCGTCGACCTCTCGGGCTCGCTCTGCAAGCCGGGCGATGTCGTGCTTGTCTCGGGCACGCTCGGCGATCACGGTATCGCCGTCATCTCCACCCGCGAGGGTCTCTCCTTCTCGACCGACATCGAGAGCGACGCCGCTCCGCTGGCCGAGATGATCGCCGCCGTGCTTGAAGCCGCCCCGGACGTGCGCTGCTTCCGCGACCCGACCCGAGGCGGCCTCGCCTCGACCCTCAACGAGCTTGCGGGCGCCTCTGGCGTGACGATCACTGTCGAGGAGTCGCTCGTGCCCGTGCGCGAGCAGGTTCGCGGCGCGTGCGAGATGCTCGGCTATGACGTCTTCCAGGTAGCGAACGAGGGCAAGATGGTCGCTGTGGTCCCTGCCGAGCAGGCCGAGGCCGCGCTTGCGGCGATGAAGGCCGCGCCGTACGGAGCAGACGCGGCGATCGTCGGCGAGGTGTCGGACGGCCCGGCAGGTCGCGTCTACGTGAAGACCGCCTTCGGCGCGACGCGCATCATGGACATGCTCGTCGGCGAACAGCTGCCGAGGATCTGCTAGCGTCGCCATGCCGACGCGACCACGCTCCGATTCACTGACCGGCCTGCTCCGTATCGCGTTCGCCGCGACAACCTGGGGCCTGATCCCGGTCTTCGTTCGGCTCGTGCACACGAACGCCGCCGTCATCGTGTTCTGGCGTGTGGCGTTCGCGGCCCTGTTCGTGACCATCATCCTCGGAGTCCGCGGCCGTCTCGGCGCGTTCTTCAAGCTGCCACGGCGGCGGATGTGGGCGATCATCGCGATGGGCACCTTGCTCGCGGTGAACTGGATGCTCTACCTTGGCGCGCTGCAGCTCACCAAGGTGGCGATCGCGGTACTCATCGCATACTGCGGCCCGGTGTTCGTGGCGGTGCTCTCCCCCCTTGTGGCGCACGAACCGTTCGACCGCAGACTGATCGTGCCGCTGCTGCTTGCGCTCGCTGGAGTCGCAACGATCGTCGGTCCGCAGGACTTGGCGCTGGAATCCGGCACGCATCTACTTGGCGCAGCCATGGCGCTTGCTTCGGCGGTCACCTACTCGCTGCTGATCCTCAACGCGAAGCGGCTCATCCACGGTGTGCCGGCGACCGTCTACACCTTCGGCGAGTACATCGGCGCGCTTTCGCTCCTGCTGCCGATCGTGCTGTTCTCGAAGGGGCCGACCGCGCCTGTCGAGTGGGGCGCGCTCATGGTGCTCGGTGTCGTCATGACCTCGGCGACCGGCCTCATCTTCCTCTCGGGACTTCGGAGAGTGCGTGCGGACCACGCCGCGGTCCTCACGTACGCCGAGCCCGTCAGCTCCGTTGTCTTCTCGGCTATCTTCCTGAACGAGCCGATCACGCTGGCTACAGGCATCGGCGCGGCACTAGTTGTGGCAGGCGGCGCGTTGGTGGCTAGAATGGAACCACAACAAGGGATTGAGACCCCGGGCCTCGTGCCCGACGCGATACCAGAGGAGATCTGACCGATGGATGCGCTCAACCAGCTCATTGAGGCCGACGCCGTCAACCGTCTCGCCAACCGCGATGCGAGTCTGTACACCGAGAGCATCGACGCGCGGATCCCGATCATGCAGCGCCTCGGCTGGAACGACCTTGCCGAGAAGGCACCCGGTCGCTTCGTGCTGCTCGAGAACCTCACCAAGGCGATCGTCGAGGAGGGCGCAACCGACCTGGTCCTGCTTGGCATGGGCGGCTCGTCGCTCGCGCCGCTCGTGCTCTCGCGCGTCATCGGCGGTGCGCCCGGCAAGCCGAAGCTCCACGTGCTCGACACCACGTCTCCCGTCGCCGTGTCCCGCCTGCTTGCAACGCTCGATCCGGCCGGAACGTTCGTGCTGGTGTCGAGCAAGTCGGGCACCACGGTCGAGCCGCTCTCGCTGTA
>CAZGNF010000161.1:0-5173 GCA_964527045.1 uncultured Coriobacteriaceae bacterium
CTGGTCCGTGTGGCCAATCTACGTGCTCTTCGGTCTGGCGCTACTCGGAATCGGTGCGGCGGTGCTCACGCCTGCGCGGTCGGCTGTGGTGCTGATCGAGTCGGGCGACGGTACACTGGTCGTGTACATGCAGGCGCGACACGCGCGAGCCGACCCTGATTGGCCGACAGTCGTCAGACGATCGGTGAGCGCCGCACTTGAGCAAGGACGGGAGACGTCATGACCACCGAGATCATAGTGATGTGGTTGGCCGTTACCTCGTACGCAGCGGGCGCGGTCCTCTACGCTATCGGGTTCGTCTTTCGCAAAGAGCGGGTCACATCGGTGGCGATGTGGGTGTCGCTCGCCGGTCTGCTTCCGCACATCGCGGGCATAGTGGTGCGGTGGGTTCGTCTTGGGCACGGACCGTATCTCGGGTTCTACGAGGTCGTCTCCTCGTATGCACTCATGACGGTCATCGTGTTCGGCCTGGTCGCGTTGCGCTTCAAGAGTCTGCGTTCTGTCGGCGTGGTCCTCATGCCCCTGGCGTTCCTTGCCCTGGGCGGCGCGATGCTTGCGCCCAAGAGCGACCTTGGGATCACCGGCACGCTTTCGAGCTGGTGGCTGGCCATTCACGTGGCATTCGCCAAGCTGTCCTACGGATCGTTCATCGCAGCGCTCGGCCTCGGGGTCGTGTTCCTGTTGCGATCATCTGCGACGTCCGGGCGATGGAATGATCGACTTGCGCGCCTTCCCGAGCAGGACAAGGTCGATGATCTTACGTTCAAGTTCGTCGCGGTGGGGTTCATCTTCCTCGGCATCATGATCGCAGCGGGTGCGATCTGGGCGAATGAGGCGTGGGGCCGGTACTGGAGCTGGGACCCGATCGAGACCTGGTCGCTGATCTCCTGGCTCATCTACGCCATCGTCCTTCATGCACGCTTGACGTTGGGATGGCGCGGACGACGATTCGCCTGGGCGGCAATCGGTGCCTTCCCGGTCATGGCGTTCGCAGCGGTCGGTGTGGTCATCGTCTACAACTCAATCCACGGCGCCTATCTGATCGGCTACTAGATGTCTGAATCATCCGTTCGCACCGCGCGGGGCGTCCGACCTCGCACACTTCTCATTGCCATCGCGGTGATTCTGCTCATCGCCGCGGCAGTTGCCGCAATCGTGTGGCTTACGCCCCGGGGGGGCGTGGAGCTTGTCGGATTCTCACCGGAAAGCACGGCGACGGTCGCGTACGCCGGGCGCTTCCCCGCAGACGACGAGCCCCGGTTGCTCAACCCACTCGGCATCGCAGTCCGCGGAACGACCCTCTACGTTGCAGAGTCCGACGCCGGTCGCATCCGTGTCTTCGGTCTTCGCGGCGAAGACCGTGGGTCGATCGTGGTGCCTGTGCGCTCAGGCGCGCCGACCGCGTATCCCTCGGATGTCGCCACGCTTGGGGCTGACCGAATCGTCGTCGTCGACAACTCTGGCGCCCGGGTCCTTGTGATGAGCGTCGATCCCGAGGCGAAGACGCCCGTGATCGCCGTGCTGGGAGACGCCGATGGCTCGAACACACCGGTGCAGCCCACTGCTGTCGCTGTCGATGGCGAGACCATCTATGTTGCCGACAGCAACGATCTTACGATCAAGGCATATGGCGCCGACGGCGGCTACCTGCGCACTGTCGTGCAAGGATCGTCTGACGCCGGGACGTTCGCTGGAGGTCTCTTCGTTGCGAGTGGCAGAGTCTACGCGACCGATTCAAACACCGGCCGCGTCACAGCGTTCGACGTCGCTGATGGCGCTCTGTTCAAGACGTTTCCGGATGCCTTCGCGCTGCCACGTGGGCTTGGAGCGGGGCTCGGCGGGGGGCTGTTGGTGACCGACACCTTTGAGCGCACAGTCCGACTTACTGACCTTGAGGGTCGCCGCATCGACCTCATCGATGGCGCGGCCGCTGGTGACGGCGCACTGGGAAGCCCTCGCGACACTGCGTGGGTGCCTTCTGCGTCCCGGGCGTACGTCACCGACGCCCAGGCAGGACGCGTCATTGTCTTCAACATGCGTGAGACGGACTGAACGAAGATTATTGCTTACGAGCTGCGGAAACCTGGCCTGAGATGTGGGATTAGCGCCGAGGTTCTGCGACAATAGTCGTGGCGCAAAGGGGTGCGCCAAGGCTCGATCGCCGCACATGCTACCTGCAACCCTCCTCGACAACCAGCGTGCTTGTCCGCGCGCTGCCACGGCCACTGCGTGCAGAGGAAGTGACCGGTCGACTTACGGGATTGGACATCACACGCGCAGAAGACACGGTCTGATGCGTAGCGCGGCGACGCTTGTTGTCGCCCTATTCGTGTTTCTCGGGATTCCCGCTGCGGCATTCGCTGCACTACCGCATGGTGGGTATTCTTCGTCAACGACCCTGTGCGGAAACTGCCACACACTGCATCAAGCGGAGAGCAATCGGTATCTCTTCTCGGTCACTGCCACGGCCAGCACGAGCGGTGAGCTCTCGGCCTGCTACTCGTGCCACGATGGCGCGGGGGCTGCGACCAACATCAAGACCGGCTCGGTGAACTCATTCGCGCTTGCAAGCGGACACCGCGTCGAGAACGTCACTGAGACGGTCGGGACTCCGTTCGATCTGACGAACCGGTGCTCGGGGTGCCATTCGCCGCATAGCGACTACGCGACGAATCGACGGTTGCCTGTTCGCTCCGTCGTGACCTCTTCGGGGACGTATGCCGTCACCGGTGCCAACACGACATGGTGCCTGGCCTGTCATAACGACGCGAACGACTGGTACAAGTCCACAACCACCACGGCGTATCCGTCGATGGCGAGTCCAACGCGCGATGCGGCGGGATATCCGGTGACCGGCACATTCCCCGGAAAGACGGTCTACAACGACACGAGCAAGAACCGTCACGCCGCTATTCCCTCAGGGGTGACGACCGACTCGATGCTGCCGGCTCAGACGATCGCACGTGCCACTGGAGACTGTCTCTGGTGTCACGAGGCGCATGGTGGCCGCAGCGCGTATGACAGCCTGCCGACGACCTTCGGCGCGCCCGCGACGGCGACGGTGACGACGGATCGCACGCGTGGAGACTACGCTGCAGCGTGCTTCATCTGCCACGGTGGCGGATCGTGGGAAGCTTCAGGTGCCGTCAACATCAAGCAGTACGCGACGAAGACGCCAGACGACTCGACCGTTACGTCGGGACACAGGATCAAGACCGGCGGCGCGGCACTGCCACTCAACGCCCCGCTTCCGTGCTACGACTGCCATAACCCACACGGATCTGCTCGGAACAACAAGATGCTTCTGGCAGACACGCTTGGCCAGAGCCTCGACGCTACCGTGAGCGGCGGCATCGTCGCAACTGGCGCGGGTCGGGTGCGGGAGTTC
This sequence comes from uncultured Coriobacteriaceae bacterium, assembly GCA_964527045.1. GTDB lineage: Bacteria > Actinomycetota > Coriobacteriia > Anaerosomatales > Anaerosomataceae > UBA2286. The sequence goes on from CAZGNF010000161.1 coordinate 3,389, forward strand.
TGCTTCACCTGTCACTCGACTTCAGACGCATCCGCAAAAGTGTGGGACTCGGCCGCAGGCTCGTACACGAGCGCCACATCATCGATGTTCGTGCAGGGCCTCCGTCGAGACGGGACGCTCCTTGCGGGACAGACCAGGCCGAGCGGGTATTCGCTCGACCAGAACTACCTGAAGCTCAAGCCTCTTGGCGGTGCCGATGCCCATTCACAGTCATCCGCCAAGAGCTGCTACGACTGTCATGGCAAGAACTACAACGGAGCGGGCGCACCGAACGTCCACGCACCCACGATGGGCGTCTCCAGCGGCAACGTCGCGTGCTATGGCTGCCATTCGGAGTACCAGCCGATGGAAGACAACGTCGGCAGCGTCACCGGCGGGGCAGCGCGATTGACGTCGTACCACCACGTGATGGGATCGGCCTCGAACGACGGCGACTACACTCCAGCCTCGAGTTCGACGTACCCTGTCTCGACGACGGACGTCTACTGCATCTCGTGCCACGTCGATCACGACCTGTTCAATGCGAACAAGGGCGCGAACCTGCGCAGCACCATCGGCGCCGCCAGCGCCGCGGCAACCAACACCGACTTCATCGCGCCGGGCACTACGGGCAATCCGGGTATCTGCGCTTCGTGTCACGCGACGGCCCTGACGAAGCAGAACGCGGACCAGGCAAGTAGTGGCACGACCTACACAGTCGCCATCAGTGCAGCCGGCTACGCCGCTTCCGCTCATAACTACAGCGTCGCCACCGCCTTCTCGGGCTCTGCCTTCAGGGCGAACTGCGCGAAGTGTCACAACGACACCCTCGCGAAGTCGTATCAGTCGAGCGTCGAAGGGACACTCACGGCGTTCGGCGTGCACACAAGTGCTGAAGCGCGCATTCTCGCGCGTCTCGGCGGGACGCTCTCGAATCCCTATGAGGAGCAGTTCTGCTACACGTGCCACAGCAAGGCGAGCGAGAGTCAGGGCTCCACGTGGACTGCATCAGTGATGAAGGACCGCTATGGCATCGCATCGATGTCCGCGACTTCTGTGGCGATCTTCGGTCAGATATCGAAGACGTACAGCCATGCCGTTGGGAGCTACGCCGGCAAGCACAAGGCGTCGCGGTCTGACGAGACGCTCGCCTATATCGGTCAGGCGTTGAACAAACACATCGAGTGTGCCGACTGCCACGACGCGCATGATGCAGGCAAGGGCACACATGTCGTGGGGACTGCGAACGGGAACAGGGTGGGGCCAGCATTGGGGGGCGTTCAGGGACTGAGCGTCACGCTGCCGGGCACGGCATGGACGGCTCCCGCTGCGGGCGCGTACTCGTGGGTCGAGGATGTGACCTACGAGTATCAGGTATGTCTGAAGTGCCATACGAGCGGGGCGAATGCGGCGCTGACCAGCTGGAACAGCGGTTGGACCGACGTGGCGCTGGAGTTCAATACGGCGAATGCCTCGTTCCACCCGGTGATGGGAGCCCTGGGCTCGACGAAGGCCCTTGATCCGGACTGGATGGATGCGAGCTGGAAGAGCACAGGCACGCAGACGATGACGTGCTCCGACTGCCACGGCGACTCCCTTGCGACGCCTGCGGCTATGGGCCCGCACGGTTCAGCAATCCCGCACATCCTCAAAGGGAACTGGCCGATCTACCCTGGGGCGGATGGCGTCCTCGGTACTGGTGATGACGCTGCGTACAGCGTGAACGGATTGACGGCGGCAACGCCGCAAACTGGCATTCTGTGCGACAACTGCCACGAGGGTTTCGCGAACCAACGAGCCCATTCG
>CAZGNF010000162.1:0-5077 GCA_964527045.1 uncultured Coriobacteriaceae bacterium
CGCAGCGCTCTACCAAGCTGAGCCACATCCCGACGAGCCGCTATGATACATGGTCGCGACCACAAGGGCAAAGCATTTCCGAAGGTCTGCCAGAAGTTCTTCCCATGCGCAAGAAGGCGCCCGACCGATGGACTCGGCCGGGCGCCTCTCGAGCGGTAGTGCTGTCAGGTCCGGTTAGTGGATCAGCCGCACGTGGCAGTACGAGCAGAACGTCGGCTCGTGGCACTTGAAGCAGGGATCTGCACCGTTCTTCTTAACGAGGTTCGGGTGGTACGTCCGCCATGGCTGGTTCGCGACGGAACCCGCGTGGTGGCAGTTGTCGCAGAAGAACGCGCTGTGGCAGTTCTCGCATGACTTCTTGGTCAGCTTCTTGGCCGCGAAATCGGGCTTGTGCGTGTCCTTGAAGTTCGCGGGATGCGGCATCGGCAACACGTGGCAGGTCTTGCAGAACTTGGCCTCCACGCCGCCCGTGCCGTGACAGTAGTCGCAACTGTCGGTCTGGGCCTTGTACGCCGTGCTGTGGCCTGCGGCCTTCTTGAGCGCAAGGTCGCGTGTCCAGTTCTTGGCGTTGTGCGAGGCAGGAACAGCCTTGAGCTTCGTGTGGCACGAGACGCAGAACTGCTTGTCCTCGTGGCACTTCTCGAAGCACTGGGCGGCGCCGCCGGCCGAGATGGCCTTCGGGTGCTGCTTGACCCACGCGACGCCGTTCTTGGCGTCCTTGTGGTGGCAGTCCGAGCACAGCTCCTTGAACGTGTGGCAGTTCGCACAGAGCTTGGGCGTCTTCGACCCGGACACATGGTTCTTCTTGAACGTGTCGGGGTGCGGCATGTCCATGCCATGGCAGCCCTTGCAGAACTTGGAGCCAGTGCCGCCGGCACCGTGGCAGACCTCGCAGCTGTCGATCGCCTTACCGGCGGCAAGCGCGTGCTTGCCGGAAGGCGCCGCAGCCGTTGAGCCGTACGCGGTGACCGTGAGCTTGTCGCGCAGCCACTTGGCGTCCTTGTGCGACGTCGGGACCGGCTTGAGCTTGGTGTGGCAGTCCACGCAGAACTTCTGCTCGTGGCACGTGCCGAGGCATCCTGCGACACCGTTGGTGGTGACCGCCTTGGCGTGCTGCGTCGTCCACTTGACCTTGGGATCGTACGTCCACTTGGACGCCGAGCCGTGGTGGCAGTTGTTGCAGAACAGGTAGTCGGTCTTCTTCACCTGATGGCACAGGTCGCACTTGTCGAGCTTCGTCTTGACGAGCTCGGGGTGCGTCTTGGTCTTGAACTCCTCGGGGTGCGGCATCTCCATGCCGTGGCAGTCGGCGCAGAACTTGTCGATGACATGACAGGTGCTGCAGTAGTTGATGTTGTCGACTGCCAGCAGGTTCAGGGACTCGCCATGGGCACCCTCGGCCTCGGCCGCTTCGCCCTCAGCAGCACCTTCAGCGCCCTCGGCTGCGGTCGTCTCCTCAGAGGCAGACTCGGCTGCAACGACTGGTCGGCCAGTCGCACGGTCGACCTTCGCCGTGGCGAGCTTCGCATGGCCTGCGGGATAGAAGTCCTTGGCGTTGTGGTTCGATGGCTTGAGCTTGAAGTCTGCCGGGTGGCATGCCGAGCAGGTGCCCGGAGCCTTGATACCGCCCTCGGGGACCTCGTTGGTGAGCGTGTGGCAACGGAAGCACGCCGTCATGGTCATGTAGTTCGCGTGCTTGACGCTCTTCTCGCCACTCGGGTCCTCAAGTACCGGCTCCCAATCACCGCTCTCATTGTGAGCGACGCGGTTGTGGCACGCCGTGCACTGGATCTCGTTCTCCTCGTGCACCTTGTGGTCGATGATGATGCCCAGACCCGGGGTGATGACCCGATTCTCCGAGTGGCACTGCGTGCACTGCACGGAGCCCATCTCTTCCTTGTTCAGAGAGAGCGAGCTCTCAGGGTTCAGCGGGAGCTCGTAGTTGTTCGTGACCGTGAGGACAAGCTCGCCGAGCGCCTTGGCCTTCTTGAGCGTGAAGGTGATGGGATCCGCGTTCACGGGCTCGTGGCATGACATGCATGAGACCATGCTGTGCGATGAGCGGTCGTACGCCGCGATCGAGTCGTCCTGCACCTTGTGGCACACTTCGGCGCAGAACCAGTACGTAGAAGTGGCAGAAAACGCCACGACGACGAACGCAGCCAGAACCAGAAGGGCCGCGCCCGTCCAGATCAGGTACCGCGGCCGTCGGACCGGGTCTTTGAACCCGGCCAAGGAAATCTTGGCCATTCGCATCTCTCCCTGTTGCATCCCGAGGCCGACAAACCATAGAAGGGCGACCCCTCGGCCCCCACTCCGGTAACTCTAATAGAACGCTAATGAATCGACAACACAAACCACATATGAGAGGCAGGAGTTTCGAGCCGGAATGCGACGGTACCCCTGGATGCTACCTGGCGGCGATCTCGAGCACGACCGAGACCTCCACAGGCGCGTCGAGCGGCAGCGATGCGACGCCGACTGCCTCGCGTGAATGGCGTCCAGCGTCCCCGAAGACGTCAACAAGCAGGTCGCTCGCGCCGTTGATGACTGAAGGCTGCGCGGTGAAACCCGGGTCCGAAGCGACGTAGCCGGTCACACGCACCACGCGCACGACTTCATCAAGCCCGCAGACTGTGGAAGCGGCGGCGAGCGCGTTCAGCGCACAGCGACGAGCACATGCCATCGCGACCTCGGCTGAAACGGCTGCACCGACCTTGCCCTGCGCGAGCAACTCCCCGTCTTGAATCGGCAGCTGACCGGACGTGAAGACGAGCGTCCCGGTTCTGACGGCCGGTACGTACGAACCTAACGCGGCGGTGACCGACGGGAGTTCGAGCCCCAGCTCCGCCAGCCGAGAGGCGACCGACGCCATCTCAGCGCACGACCATACTGTCGGCGAGTGTGTTCAGCTCGATGATCGCGGCCGATATCTGACGCGAAGCCTGAGCCGCCTGCTGCGAGACCGTCGCGACCTCTCTCATCGACACCACGACCTGCTCTGACGCGGTGCGCTGCTGCTGCGTTGCGATGGAAATCTGCTTGGCCGCATCTGTCGTCTCTTCTACCTGCGATACGATGCGCTCGAGCGCACCCTGCGTGTGCGATGCCAGCTGCAGGCCTTCCTGCACCTTCTTGGCTGCCTTCTCCGTCTGCATGACGAGTGACGCAGTCGATGCCTGGATCTCGCGAACGACTCGCCCGATCTCCTGCGTGGACTCGGTGACGGACTCGGCGAGCTTGCGAATCTCCTCGGCGACAACGGAGAAGCCCTTTCCCGCATCGCCGGCGCGGGCAGCCTCGATCGCAGCGTTCAGGGCAAGTATCTTCGTCTGCTCGGCTATCTCGTCGATGATGGTCAGCACCCGACCGATTTCCTGGCTGCGCTCGCCAAGTGCAAGGATACGGTCCGAGGACTGCTGGGTGCTGAGTCTGATGTCCTCGATCCCGACGCTCGTCTCATGCACCGCATGCATGCCTTCCTCGGCACTCGCCAGGGTACGCTCGGCGACTCGGACGACCGACTCAGAGTTGTCGGCGATCTGGCTCGATGTCTGAGCAAGCTCTTCGACAGTCGCAGACGTCTGCGTGACCGCGGCCGCCTGCTCGGACGCACCTGAGGCCTGTTGCTCGGTGGCAGCCAGTACCTCCGCTGTCAGCGAACGGATGTTGGTGTTAGCGCCACGGATCTGGTCGAGCAGACTCGACGCGTTTGAAAGAACACGCTCGAGCTCGGTGATGAGGGCATCAAGTCCTTTGCTGTCGTGCACCGCGATCCCGAGCGAGCGACCCGCGACACCCAGTACCCGCGCGAGCACATTCTCGGCCACGCGAAACGACGCATAGTGGCAGAGCGCGCCGAGGCCCAAGCCGGCGCCGACACAGGCGACCACGAATATCCACCAGGCCGCTGCGTTCTTCGGCTCCACGAACAGCAGCGCAAAGAACGGGAAGGTTACGCCAACGGCAAGCCCTGCCCCCAGCATGAGTCGAAGCATCTGCCGACCCGTTCCCCCGAGCCTCGATTCCTCGTTCACAGCTGCTCCCGTCTTCCGCGTACGCGCCTGTGTGCGCGAGTGCTACCAGCTCCATAGTATCCGACTCGCGTGCTTGCGTGACCAGCGATGGGCATCTCGTCGCCGCAACCCGGCACGACTGCTTGCAATGCATACCCCTTGGGGTATACAATCCGTGACCGGAGCCCACCCGAGCCATGAGGAGAAGCAGAACGTGTCCAGTGTGAGCATCGATACATCAGCATGTGACCGATCCCCCGCGTGCCCGGCAAAGCGTGTCTGTCCGAGGAACGCCATCGTAGCGGTTCCCGGCGGGGTGTACCCTGGTGCCAATGGCTATACGGTACGGGATGAGTTGTGCGTCGGTTGTGGAATTTGCGCTCGCGTGTGCCCCGGCGGCGCCGTCAATCTGGGATAGAGGGGACGTCATGGACAAGATAGTCACTGTCGAGGTGTTCGACTTCCCCGCTGATAGCAGCTGCTACAGCGGCGGTTGAGGTCCCTCGTGGTCTCCGGAGGAGATCACTGCGATCATCAGGACCGAGATGGAGAACCGCTTTGGCGATGCAGCAACGATCCTTTACTACGACACCAGCAGAGCCGAGGCGGTGGCCGAGCGAGCTGAGCTGGTGGAGCAGATCCGAGAGCAGGGTCTCGTGTTCCCGGTGACCGTTATCGACGGCGAGCCGATGTACGAGGGCGCGGTGTCGTACCCGGCGATTCTCCGTGCGGTTCAAACGAAGCTGAACACGGTCTGCTGAGCCCAGACCCATCGAAACTGAAACGGCCCGGGCACATCGCCCGGGCCGTTCTACTTCCGCCTCGTACGACGGTGCTGCTTGTAGAGCCCGACGAGTCCGGCATCCCAGAAGACATCCCATCCTGAGGGATCGCCCGGCGGCAGCGTCTTGTCGTACCTGGCCCGTGATGCAGGCTCCCTGAGCACCGCATACGCGGCATTGATCCGCTGCATCCTCCGGGCGTCGGCCGTGCTACCGGTGTCCGGATGGTACTTGAGCGCGAGGGTCCGGAACGCCTTGTCGATGAGTTCGGGGTCAGCG
>CAZGNF010000163.1:0-5069 GCA_964527045.1 uncultured Coriobacteriaceae bacterium
CCACTGGGGTCTCTACGATCCCAAGCGCGAGGAGGAGATCTTCGCGAACCTGGCCCGCTGCAACAAGGGCCCGCTCTTCGGTGAGAACCTCAAGGAGATCTACGAGGCGATTCTGCATGTGATGAAGGAGCTGAGGGGCTGATGGCGGCCGAGAAGGCCCGCGCCATCGGCGCTGTTGAGCGCGACGGTGCGTGCACGATCATCGCCGGGCCGTGCTCGGTGGAGAGCCGCGAGCAGATGCGCGAAGTCGCGGGGACACTGAAGGAACTCGGTATCAAGGTCATGCGCGGCGGCGCCTACAAGCCGAGGACCTCGCCGTTCTCGTTCCAGGGTCTCGAGGAAGAGGGCCTCGTCATGCTGCGCGAGGCGGCCGACGAGTTCGGTCTGCTCGTGGTGACCGAGGTGACCGACTCGGCGCATGTGGAGAAAGTGGATGCCTACACCGACATCCTGCAGGTGGGCACGCGCAACATGGCCAACTACAGCCTGCTCAAGAAGATCGGCGAAGTCACCGCCGAGTCGGGCAAACCGGTCGTCTTCAAGCGCGGCATGGCAGCCACCATCGAGGAGTGGCTGCAGGCGAGCAACTACATCACGATGTTCGGCAACGAGAACGTCATCCTGTGCGAGCGCGGCATTCGGACCTTCGAGACGGCCACGCGCTTCACGCTCGATATCTCGGCGGTGCCGGTGGTCAAGAAGCTGTCGCTCCTGCCGATCATCATCGATGTGTCGCATCCGACCGGTTCGGCGGACCTGGTGCCCGCGGTTTCGCGCGCGGCGGTCGCCGTTGGTGCCGACGGCGTGATGGTGGAGGTTCACCCCAATCCGCGTGAGGCGCTGTGCGATGGTCCTCAGTCGCTCGATCTTGACCAGCTTCGCGTGCTTGTGAAGGACCTTGCGCCCGTGGCACAATCGATTGGGCGGACACTCGGCTAGGGAATTGCTGCAAACAACACCGCCAGTGATCGCTTCTTTCATGGGAGACACTTGTGGCCGATCCCATCCTGCACCGGTTTTGCGCACATTGTGGTGCGCAAGGTGAACCGCGTCTCGGCTTTTGTGCTGAATGTGGGGGTCCCGTGTGTGCGAAATGCGGGAACACGCAGCATGTCATGGGTGAGCACAAGGTCATGCACGATATCTGCCTCAAGCATGGCGAGACCAACAACTTCTCGATGATCAAGTTCGTGAAGTAGCAGTCCGCTTCGCCTATCGTGCGTCCCCCTCGTACGGTAGACTTGTCACCCTATGACGACCTTCCTCGACGACCTCAATCCTGCGCAGCGCGACGCCGTCACCACGACCGAGGGACCGCTCCTCGTGCTCGCCGGGGCCGGTTCGGGCAAGACGCGCGTACTCACCTACCGCATCGCGCACATCATCGATGAGCGCCGTGTCTCGCCGGCGCACATCCTCGCGATCACCTTCACCAACAAGGCCGCCCAGGAGATGCGTGGCCGTCTCGAGAACATCATCGGGCCGTCCGCGCGCTCGATGTGGGTACTCACGTTCCACGCCTTCTGCGTGCGCGTGCTGCGTGCCGAGGGCCATCACCTGGGCTATACGAGCAACTTCACCATCTACGACGAGGACGACTCCCGACGCACGCTTGCGGCGGTGATGGTGGAGCTCGACATGGATCCGAAGCGCTACCCGCCGAAGATGATCAGCGGGCGCATCTCGGCGGCGAAGAACGACCTTGTGCTGCCGGAGCGGTTCGCGGAGCTTGCGGTGATCCCGCCGGACAAGGCCGCCGCGAAGGTGTACCCGCTCTACCAGCAGCGGTTGCGCGACGCGAACGCGATGGACTTCGACGACCTGCTCGTGAATGCGTGGCGCGTGCTGAGTGCGCACCCGGAGGTCCTCGGCTTCTACCAGGACCGGTTCCGCTACATCCACGTAGACGAGTACCAGGACACCAACCACGCGCAGTACGAGATCGTGAACATGCTCGCAGCCAAGAACCGCAACCTCATGGTCGTGGGCGACGATGACCAATCGATCTACTCGTGGCGCGGTGCGGACATTCGCAACATCCTCGAGTTCGAACAGGACTACCCTGAGGCGAAAGTCATCAAGCTTGAGGAGAACTACCGCTCCACCAAGACGATTCTTGCCGCAGCGAACGCAGTCGTGGCGAACAACAGCGGCCGCAAGCCCAAGACGCTCTTCACTGCGAACGCCGGCGGCGAGGCCATCACGCGCTACTACGCTTCCGACGAGCGCGATGAGGCCCGATTCGCCGCCGAGGAAGTGGAGCGCCTCCTTCGCTCGGAGCACCGTTCGTACGCGGATTTTGCGATCTTCTACCGCACGAACGCGCAATCGCGTGTGGTGGAGGACATCTTCCTGCGCACCGGCGTGCCGTACCGTCTTGTGGGCGGGACGCGCTTCTTCGAGCGTGCCGAGATCCGCGACGCGATGGCGTGGCTACGGGCGACCGTGAACCCGGCCGACGTGCAGTCGCTTCGGCGCGTCATGGAGAAGCGTCCCGGCATCGGCAAGACCACGATCGAGACGCTCACTGCGCACGCGTATGAGGAAGCGATCACGCTTTCCGAGGCGATCGCCCGCGCTTCTGCCGAGGAGTGGCTCGGCGCTGCGGCGCGCAAGAAGGTTCACGACCTCGCGGAGGCGCTCGAGGCCGCGCGCACGCTTGAGGCGCCTACGCTGCGCGAGCGCGTTGAGGGCATCATCGGCCGCTCCGGGTTGCTGTCGCTGCTTGCTGCGGAGGGCACCGACGAGGCGCGTGGCCGAGGCGAGAACATCCACGAGTTCTTCGGCGTGGTGGGCGAGTACGACCAGACGCATGAAGACCCCGCCGAGCGGACGCTCGAGGCCTTCCTGGAGTGGATCGCGCTGCGCACCGACCTCGACCAGATCGACGAGGATGACCGCGCGGTCACGCTGATGACGCTCCACACCGCAAAGGGGCTGGAGTTCCCGGTCGTCTTCCTGGTAGGGATGGAAGACGGCATCTTCCCGCACATGAACAGCATGTACGAGCCGCAGAAGCTCGAGGAGGAGCGGCGGCTGTGCTACGTGGGCATCACCCGCGCACGCGAGCGGCTCTACATCACCCACGCCAACTCGCGCCAGCTCTACGGCGAGACGCAGTGCAACGCCCCGAGCACGTTCATCTCCGAGATCCCCGACGAGCATCTACGCACCGAGGGCGTCGGTTCCTCCGGCTTCGGCACCTCCGCGCCGGGCCGTGGCCGAGGCGATCGCGGCGGCTCGATGCGCTGGGGTGCCGACCGTGTGCCACCCGCCGAGGGACGCGTCTTCGGCTCGGGCGCGCCGGCAGCCAAGAAGCCGGCGCAGGAGCGCCTCGAGCTTGCGCCCGGCGACGTGGTGGAGCACAAGACGTTCGGTCGCGGTGTCGTGAAGGAGATCGCGGGCGACAAGGTGACGATCGCATTCAAGGGACTCGGGACGAAGAGCCTGCTTATGGGGTACGCTCCGATACGAAAAGTCGAAGGCTGACGTTCCGACACTCCAGAGGGGAGAGGGATGGGACCCGTCCTCGTCTTCGGGCACAAGAACCCGGATAACGACTCGATCTGCTCGGCTGTCGCATACGCACACCTCAAGAACCTCACCGAGCCTGGCGACGTGTTCCTTCCGGCGCGCCTTGGGCCCGTTCCCGCCGAGACCCGCTGGGTCTTCGAGCGCTTCGGCGTGGACCTGCCCGATGAGGTCTCGCACGTCTTCACGCGTGTTCGCGACGTCATGACCGAGGGCGCCGTCTCGATCGGCCCGGATGCAACGATGCTCGAAGCCGGTCGCCTCATGCGCGAGCATGCGGTGCGCGCGCTGCCGGTCGTCGAGGACGGCGGCGTTCGCGGCCTCATCAACGTAACGACGCTCGCGGAGCTCTATATCGAGGAGACCGACGTCCGCGGCTTTGAGGCACACCCCGTCACGGTCGCGCATCTCGTCTCGGCGCTGGGCGCGACGGTGCTTGTGGGCGACCCCGGGCAGGTGCTTTCGGGTGGCGTGCTCATCGGCGCAATGGAACCCGAATCGATGCGCGCATACATCAAACCGGGCGACACGCTCATCCTCGGCGACCGGCGTCGCACGCAGCCGCTGGCGATCGAGTCCGGCGTCGCCTGTCTCGTTGTGACGGGCGGCTCTACGCCCGACCAGGAAGTCCTCACCCTCGCTGCCGAGCGGGGCGCAGCGGTCATCTCAACGCGTCACGACACGTATGCCGCAGCCCGGTTGGTGAACCTTTCGCACCCTGTCGGCGGCTTGATGGATCCCGGCATGCTCATCACCGGTCCCGACATGCTGCTCTCGGAGCTTGCCGAGGATCTCGTCGAATCGCCGCACCGCGAGGCGGTCGTTGTCGGCGCCGACGGCTCCCTCGCCGGCATGGTCACGCGCACCAACCTCGCCCGGAACCTCCGGCGTCGGGTCATTCTCGTCGACCACAACGAACTCGCGCAGTCCGCGCCGGGCGTGGCCGAGGCATCCGTGCTCGAGATCATCGATCACCACCGCGTCGGCGACGTGCAGACTGCAGCGCCGATCCTGTTCCTGAATATGCCGGTCGGCTCCACCGCGACGATCGTGGCCGAGCGGTACCGCGAGCTTGGTGTGGAGCCGCCGGTGGCGATGGCGGCACTGCTGCTCTCGGCGCTGCTGACCGATACCGTGCTGCTCAAGTCGCCGACGGCGACGGCGACCGACCGCGAGGTGGCGGCCCGCCTGGCCGCTCGCGTGGGCGTGGACGCCGTCGAGTTTGGGATGGAGATGTTCCGCGCCCGCTCACAGGGCCGGGTCTTCTCGGCTGAAGAGGCGGTGCGCACCGACCTCAAGGAGTACCGCGTTGGTGACGCTGTCATCGCGATCGGGCAGGTCGAGACGGTTGATCTGGCCGAGGTGCTCGACCATCGTGGCGAGATCATCTCGGTCATGGAAGCACTACGCGACGCGCGAGGCTACGACCTGGCGATGCTCATGATCACCGATGTCGTGCGCGAGGGCAGCGAGATCGTCGCCGTGGGGCGGACGCGCCTTGCCGAGCGAGCGCTTGGGATAGACCTCTCGTCGGGTTC
>CAZGNF010000164.1:0-3521 GCA_964527045.1 uncultured Coriobacteriaceae bacterium
CTCGTGCCGCTTGCGGTTGCGACGGCGGTCCTGCTGCGTCGCGACAAGCCGTGGGGCTACCTGCTCGCGCCGGTCTTCGCGGTCAAGGGCGTGACGATGGCCGGTGCGATCTGCGCGATGCTTGTCTCGGCAGCACTTGTGGAGGGCTCGCTTGAGGTTGTTCCGTTCGTGATGTTCGCTGCCGTGACGATCGCTTCGGGTGTGCTTGCGTGGCGGATGCTGCGCAGCGTCCAGACCGTGTAGAATCGCTGTCACTGCGCCCGCGACCGTCTGGAGCTGCCCGTGTTCATCCTGGAAGAGCCGTACGTCTCGTCGTTCCTGCGCGACACCGTCGCCGAGACGGGCATGCCGGTCCTCGGCACCGCGATGGCGCGGACGGCGCTGGCGGGCACCGGCGTCGTGCTGCTCGGCGACGACGAGTTCGCGGCCCTGTATGGCCGAGATGGACGCACGCGCTTGTACGCGAACTCCGAGAACGCCATCGGCTGGATCGCGGAGCACCTGGCCGAGACCGACCTGCCGCGGCAAATCGCGCTCTTTAAGGACAAGGTCGTCTTCCGGGAGTTGCTCGGCGACCTGTACCCGGAGTACGGCTTCCGCGGCATTGACCTGTCGGTGCTGCGCGACTTCGATCCGGCGTCGCTGCGGTTCCCGTTCGTGGTCAAGCCAGCGGTCGGCTTCTTCAGTATGGGCGTGCACGTCATCGACTCGGACGCCGCGTGGGCGCGCGCTGTCGACGCCATCGAGCGTGACTCGGCGGCCTTCGCGACGCTGTACCCGGGCGCCGTTCTCGACTTCGGTCGCTTCATAGCCGAGGAGGTCATCGACGGCGATGAGTACGCGATCGACGCATACTTCGACGCGGACGGCGCGCCCGTGATCGTGAACATCTACAGCCATCTGTTCGCCTCGGCAGAAGATGTGAGCGATCGCGTCTACTTCACATCGACCGACCTCATCGAGCGGTGGCGCGAGCCGTTCACCGCATTCCTCGCCGAGGTCGGGAGACGCGCGAACCTCCACGACTTCCCGGTGCACGCCGAGGTCCGCGTTTCGGCGGACGGCGCCATCGCGCCGATCGAGATCAACCCGATGCGCTTCGGCGGCTGGTGCGCGACCGACCTCGCGCACTTCGCGTACGGCATCAACCCGTACACGACGTACCTCAATGCCGAGAAGCCCGACTGGGATCGCGTGTGCGCCGAGCGTGCCGGAACCGTCACGGCGCTCGTGATCGCGGATGTGCCCACAAGCACCGACCTCGCGGCGATCGAGTCGGTCGACTTCGACGGCTTCACGGCGCGCTTCTCGCGCGTGCTGGAGCTCCGGCCGGTCGACTTCAATCGCTACCCGGTATTCGCATTCACGTTCGTGGCGGTTCCCGCCGACGATCTCGCCGAGCTCAACGCGGTTCTCGGCGCGGACCTTACCGGGCACCTGCGCATGCGGGGGGAGTAGACTAGACCCGTCGCCGAGAAGCGGAGGGTCGGTCGTGAATCGAGCCGTACGTCGAGTTGCGCTGGTACTCGCGTTGACGTGCGCGCTTGCCGCTCCCGCAGTCGCGCATGCTTCGACCCTGGAGACGTTCGCGGGTGACACCCGCTACACGACGGCGATCGCGATCTCGCAGGCGGCGTTCCCGGGCGGTGCCGACGCGGTCGTTCTCGCGACCGGCGCCACGTGGCCGGACGCGCTTGCGGGCACCGGCCTTGCGGGTGCGCTTGGCGCGCCGGTGCTGCTCACGGATCCCGTGCGGCTCACACCGGTGACGCTTGCGGAGATCGAGCGGCTCAGGGCGAGCACGGTGTACGTGCTCGGCGGACCGGCGGCTGTTGGCGATGATGTGGTAGCCGCGCTTGTCGAGGTACTGCCGTCGGCGACGATCACCCGTCTTGGCGGCGCCACCCGCTACGAGACCGCCGCAGTGGTCGCCTCGGCGACGATTGCGGCCAGCCCCGGCTGGGACGGCGTCGCGTTCATCGCGACCGGTCGCAACTTCGCAGATGCCGAGGCGGCCGGACCTGTTGCCGCAGCGCTCGGGCGTCCGCTCTACCTCATGGACGAGAACCCGGCCGCGGAGGGCGTGCTTGCGGCTCTCGCATCGCGCGGCGTCTCGCACGCGGTCGTGCTTGGCGGACCACCTGCGGTGTCGACGTCGCTTGAGGCACGCATCGCGGCCGTCGTCGGTGCCTCCGAGCGTCTGGCTGGCGCTGACCGCTTCGCAACCGCACTCGCCGTTGCCGCCTACGCCGAGACGAACGCCGGCTTCACCTGGGTGCAGCCCGGCCTCGCCACGAGCGATGCCTTTCCGGACGCGCTCACGGGCGGGGTGCTGCTTGGCCAGCGCAAGGCGCCGCTGCTACCGACACCGCGCGCGGGGCTGCCCGACCGCATCGCGAATGCGCTCTACGCGCGCCGCGCCGAGGTGGGCGGATTCACGGTGCTCGGCGGCACGCCGGCAGTGCCCGCACACGTGCGCCAGGAGGCGCTGCATGCTCTCATCGCGCCGTGCTTTGACGTCGACCGCGCGATGGCGCACATCCGCGCGATAACCGCGTTCGGCCCGCGCGCCGCGGGCGGCACAGCCGAGCGACGAGCGCTCGACTACGTGGCGGCGCAGCTTGCGGGCTGGGGCTACTCGGTGAGCACACAGACCGTGATGCTGCCCGACGGCAAGACCTCGCGCAACGTCATCGCCGAGCGCGCCGGCACCAGCACCGATGTGCTGCTCCTCGGCGGGCACATCGACTCCAAGTACCCGTCGCCGGGCGGCAACGACAACGCGTCCGGTGTGGCCACAACACTCGAACTCGCACGCATCCTCGCCGAGACCACCTCAACGCCCACGGTCCGCTTCATGGCGTTCGCTGCCGAGGAGATCTCGGGCACGACCGCCGACGATCACCACTTCGGATCCCGGCAGTACGTGGCGGCGCTTTCCTCGGCGGAGAAGGCGCGCATCCACGGGATGGTCTCCGTGGACATGGTCGGTTACGGGTCCGTCTTCAACGTGCGGAGTCTGGGGACGGGGCCGCAAACCGCGGTCGCGTCGCTCAGGACGCGCGCGGCGTATGTGGGGCAGGCGCTGCCGTATCTCAAGGACCCCGGCCGCTACGGCTGGAGCGATCACGAGGGCTTCGAGCGCGCCGGGATTCCTGCCGTCTGGCTGGAGTGGCGCGAGGACCCCGTCTACCACACCACCGCCGATACCGCGTCGCACGTGCAACCGTCGCGAGTTCGTGCCGCCGGCCGCTTGCTGCGCGGGTGGGTGTTGGGGATGGGCGAAGCGGGACTCGACGCGCTACGCTAGATGCGAATCGTCGCCGGCATCGGGGGATCTGCATGGGCGAGCTGGGAGCATGGGAGATAGGGCCCAAGGCGGAATCGCTTCGGCGGCTCTCGGCGGCCGGACTCCCCGTTCCCGAGGCGCGCTTTCTCGGCTGTGAGGCGTATCGAGAGCATGTGGCGCGCGCTGGCGTCGCGGCGCTGCTCGCCGATGCGGGCGGTGCACCCCTCGATCC
>CAZGNF010000164.1:3531-5067 GCA_964527045.1 uncultured Coriobacteriaceae bacterium
GGGCGGTGGCCCGGTCTCGGTGCGCTCATCGGCCACCGCGGAAGATCTGCCGGGGGCGAGCTTCGCGGGACAGCACGGCACGTACTTCGTGAGCGACCCCGCAGTCCTGGCGGCGCGCGTTCGCGATTGCTGGGCGTCGCTCTACTCCGAGCGGGCGGTCCGCTACCGGGAGCGCAACGGAATCGAGCACGCGGGTGTCGAGATGGCCGTGATCATCCAGAGACTGGTCCCGGCGATCGCTGCCGGTGTTGCATTCACGGTCGACCCGATCACCGGCTCCGACGACATCACCGTGGAGGCGTGCGTCGGTCTGGGCGAGGCGCTCGTCTCGGGCAAGGTCACGCCCGATCGGTTCACCTTCGCGCACGACGGGCTTGGCATACGCTGGCGCGCGCTCGCGCACAAGAGCACCCGCGTAGTCATGAACCCCGATGGCGGGCTCAGCGAGACCCCGGTTCCGCCAGGACTTGCGGACGCGCCAGCGGTCACCGACGAGGTCGCGCATGACGTCGCCACGCTCGCGCTTAGGGCCGAGAAGCTCTTCGGCGTGCCGATCGACATCGAGTGGGCGTACGACGGGGAGCGCGTATGGCTCCTGCAGGCCCGGCCGATCACGGCGCTGAAGTCTGCGGTGGCGGCGCCCATCGTGTGGAGCAATGTCAACACCGGCGAGATCCTACCCGACGTCATCACGCCGCTCACCTGGTCCGTCATCCACGGACACGCCGACGAGATCTTCGGCGGCATGTTCGGCTCGCTTGGCGTGCGCATCGACGCGCAGAAGCTTATCGGGCGCGTGGGCGGGCGCGTGTACTTCAACCTCTCGCTTCTGCGCGAGTCTTTCGCGGCACTGCCCATCGACGTCGATCGCATCCTCGGCGGCATGCAAGAGTACGTCGAGATGCCCGAGCTGCCCGCTCCGACCCTCACGCGTGGCGGGAGCGCGCGACTGCGGGCGGCGATGTCGCTGCCACCGTACGTTCTCAAGCATCGCGCGACGGGCGCGAAGCGCTTCTCGGCACTGCTGCGCGCGGATACCGATGCGGCGATCGCGCGCGTCGACGCCGGCCTCACCGTCGAGGAGGCACACGCGCTCTTCGAGCGGCTGGTCGATCTGTTCGGCGGATTCGCCGAGGGTCTCGCGTACATGTCGGTCGCGATGCTCGGCTTTGGGTCGCTCACGATGCTGTGCAACCGCTGGCTCGGTGACGAAAGTGGCGCGCTCGCGAACAGCCTGGTCGCCGGTCGCGGCGATGTCGCATCTGCCGAGGCGGGCATCGCGCTGTGGCAGCTGGCCGCAACCGCACGCATGGACGATGCAGTGCGCGAGGCGCTGCTCGGCGGAGGAAGCTGGGCCGAGACACGTGCGGCGCTTGATGCGAACGGAGCGACGCGGTTCCTCGGCGAATGGGACGCGTTCATGGCCGAGCACGGCCATCACCGTCGGGGCGAGCTCGAGTTCTTCAACCCGACCTGGGCCGAGCAGCCGGAGTACGTTCTGGGGATGATTCGCGGTTACCTCGCGCATGCCGAGAC
>CAZGNF010000165.1:0-1846 GCA_964527045.1 uncultured Coriobacteriaceae bacterium
GATCTGGCCGGGATACTGCAGCTGCTCCTCGATCTGCTTGGCGATATCGCGAGCGAGCACGACCGACTCGGCGTCGGAGATCTCGTCCGGCTTGACCATGATGCGGATCTCGCGGCCCGCCTGCATGGCGTACGTCTTCTCGACGCCCTTGTGCGATTCGGCGAGCGCCTCGAGCTTCTCCAAGCGCTTGATGTAGCTCTCGAGGGTCTCTCGGCGAGCGCCGGGGCGCGATGCTGAAATGGCGTCGGCCGCCTGCACGAGGACCGCCTCGACAGTTGTCGGCTCGACATCGCCGTGGTGGGCTTCGATGCAGTGCAGGATCTCCTTGGGCTCGCCGAGGCGACGCGCAAGGTCGGCACCAATGACCGCGTGCGGGCCCTCGATCTCGTGATCGATGGCCTTGCCGAGGTCATGGAGCAGGCCGGCGCGCTTGGCGAGCTTCACATCGACATCAAGCTCTGCGGCCATGACGCCGGCGAGATGCGCGACTTCCAGTGAGTGCTTGAGCACGTTCTGGCCGTACGACGTGCGGAAGCGGAGGCGTCCGAGCGTACGCACGATGTCGGCATGAAGATTCGGGATGCCCATCTCGAATGCAGCGGCCTCGCCCGCCTCGCGCACCTGCTGCTCGACAAGCGTGGTCGCCTTGTTGAACATCTCCTCGATGCGTGCGGGATGGATGCGGCCGTCTGCGATAAGGGTCTCGAGGGTGATGCGGCCGATCTCGCGGCGGACCGGGTCGAAGCTCGACAGGATGACGGCCTCAGGAGTGTCATCGATGATGAGGTTGATTCCGGTGAGCTGCTCGAACGCCCGGATGTTGCGACCCTCGCGACCGATGATGCGACCCTTGAGGTCGTCACTCGGTATATGGACGACGGATACCGTTGACTCGGCGGTGTGATCGGCGGCAACGCGCTGAATCGCGATCCCGACGATATTGCGCGCCTTGCGGTCGGCTTCTTCGCGCGCCCGCGTCTCGGTCTCGCGAATGATGATCGCCGCGTCGTGGGTCGTGTCATCGCGAACGCGGTCGAGCAGGACTTCGCGCGCCTGATCGGTGCTCATTCCGGCGAGCTGCTCGAGACGCTGCTTCTCCTCGGAGATAGCCATCTCAAGGTCCTTCTCCTGCTTCTGGATCTGCCCCGCCATGCTGGCGAGCTGGTGCTCGCGCTTGTCGATCGACTCGCCGCGGCGCTCGAGTGACTCCTCGCGCTGCATGAGTCGCGTCTCAAGAATGCCCAGGTCCTTGCGGCGCTCCTTGGCCTCCTCTTCGGCGGCAGCCTTCATCTGGAAGATCTCGTCCCGCGCCTCGAGCAGGAGTTCCTTTTTCGTCGTCTCGGCCTGCTTCGTCGCATCCTCGAGCATCCGCGTCGCGGACTCGCGCGAGCGGTTGATCTTGTCGGTAACGACGAAGCGGTTGATCACGAACCCGATAAGAGCGCCGATGACGAGGGAGGCGGTGATGTACAAGAGTTCAGGCATAGTCCCCTCCTTAGTCGTGAACACACACTGTCAGGGGGGCACCAGCGTCTCGACTACTCATCGAGTCGCATCCGTCTTGCGCACAAAGGGACACAGGTCCCCGTAGGTGCTACGTCAAGCCGGACGACACGGCGCCCGGCAACTGCGATGGAACCAGTACGAGATCAGGATGCGCGTGCATACACTTCTAGCAGGGCATGTGCCCTGCAGGAACGAATCGCGACTATCCGGAATACTCATACATATCGACGTCCGGCGAACCGGCTGTCGTCTCGATCACATTTGCCGCGCATATCGTAGCTGTGGACAGAGGTTTGAGTCAAGGGAACCTCAACCACGCCAGACAGCATAATCGCATTTC
>CAZGNF010000165.1:1856-2990 GCA_964527045.1 uncultured Coriobacteriaceae bacterium
AATCTTGCGGGACGGCATCATCGTCCGGGAGGTCCGAGAGGGCCTCGCGCGCAGCACCAAAAGCGATGAACGGAGCGAAACCCTTACGAACGAGTCGTGCAGCGAGACGGTCGACACGCTCGTTGGACTTTCGAAGCCGGCGGGCAAGGACCAAGGCGCGGGCTTCCTCGCCGTCGAGCGGCATGTGGCGGTCAAGCGCCGCTGCTGCGATCTCGTCAGAGACGCCGCGGGTCGCGAGGTCGTGCTCGGCTCGACGTCGACCCAACCCTCTGCTGCCCGCGGCAGAGCGCGCTACTGAGTCGGCGAATCGCTCGTCATCGACGAGGCCGGAATGTTCGAACGCAGTGATGATCGCATCGACAGAGTCGGGCGGGTAGCCATCTTCCAGGAGCTTTGAGCGCAATTCCGAGACACTGCGTTCGCGGTACGCGAGAACCGCAAGCGCTCGGTCTCTGAGAGCCTGGCGCTCCGCCTCGTCCACCTGAGCGCTCAGCTCCTCGAGGGTGGTGACGTCACCCTCGAGGATGCTTGCGAGCCTAATCGTGGCAGCCGAAGTCGTTCGCCAAGCGACACCATCGATCTCTATGACCCTGGCGCGGCCGCCGAGACGCACCGCAGTGATAGCAGTGATGACCACTGGAGTCACGAGCGGAATCCTGACTACTCTTCGCTTGCGTCGAGTTCTACCGTTCCCAGCGGCAGAGCGGGATCCGGAAGGCCGAGTTTCTCCCGAAGGCGTCGCTCGATCTCGTCTCGCATATCGGCGTGCTCGGCCAGAAACTCCTTCGCAGACTCGCGGCCTTGTCCCAGGCGTTCTTCGCCGTAGTTGTACCAGGCACCGGACTTGGCGACGATGCCTTCCTCAACACCGAGGTCGAGGAGGCTCCCCTCTTTCGAGATGCCAAGGCCGTACATGATGTCGAACTCGGCCTGCCTGAACGGCGGAGCGACCTTGTTCTTGACCACCTTTGCACGCACGCGGTTGCCGACGATCTCGGTTCCCTGCTTGATGGAGTCGATTCGCCGGATATCGATGCGGATCGACGCGTAGAACTTGAGCGCGCGACCACCTGAGGTGGTCTCGGGACTTCCGAACATGACACCGATCTTCTCGCGCAGCTGGTTGATGAAGAT
>CAZGNF010000165.1:3000-5028 GCA_964527045.1 uncultured Coriobacteriaceae bacterium
TTGAGCGAGCCAGCGAGTTTGCGCATTGCCTGGCTCATGAGCCGAGCCTGAAGACCGACGGAGGTGTCGCCCATGTCACCCTCAAGCTCAGCTCGAGGTACAAGGGCCGCGACAGAGTCGATGACGACAACGTCGATCGCACCCGAGCGGATGAGCATGTCGGTGATCTCGAGGGCTTGCTCGCCGGTGTCCGGCTGCGAAATCAGGATGTCATCGATATCGACGCCCAGGCGAGCGGCGTAGGTCGGGTCGAGGGCATGCTCGGCGTCGACGTATGCGGCGACGCCGCCCATGCGCTGGGCTTCCGCCACGATTTGCAGCGCCAGGGTTGTCTTGCCTGAAGACTCGGGACCGTAGATCTCTACGATGCGGCCTCGCGGTACGCCCCCGATACCGAGTGCGGCGTCTAACGCGAGCGAGCCAGTGGGTATGCCCTGGATCCCCACAGACAGCGCGTGCTCTCCCAGTCGCATCAATGATCCCTTACCGAACTTGCGCTCGATTTGCTCTCGCGTCAGATCGAGGATCTTCTCTTTGTCGTTCTGCATCTAAATCGCTCCTTTTCGCCATGCGGGCGACCCCTGAAAGGCTGTCCCAACCGTATACGAACACACGTTCGGTGTCAATCACCCTTAAGCGGAACGATCGCGAGTTCCTCGTACAGCGCGCCACGTGGGGTGAGTGTGCTCGCGTAGAGCGTAATCCCCCGCACTGACATTCTCTTGTCCCGGTCAGTCGAGGCGAACAGCACCCGGTTCCCCGCGTCTATCGCGTCGAACTCGATGGTTGTGGGCCGGTGTGCGCGCGCCAGCGTGATGTGACCGGTGAAGGGGCGACTCGGAGGTTCGAGTCCGAGCACCTGTAGGCGTCGGTCGATATCTCCTGCAAGCGATCTGGTCGTCGCCTCGCCTTCCGCCAACGTCACCCACACCATCGACGCTGCTCTGAGCCTGGGCACGGCGTGGATCTCGCCAAGCGTGAGCGCGTACTCGGGCGACTCGGCTACTGCCTCTGTTACGGCGTTGACGATTCCGTCGACCGCCGAGTCTTCCACCGTTCCCAGGAACTTGAGGGTCACATGCAAGTTCTCCTCGGGCACCCACTTCTCGCCGCGCCATGACCGTGATGTGCTGCGCAGCGCTGCGGCACTCGATCCGAGTGTCGTGCGGATATTGGGAGCGAGCCCGATTCCGAGAAACGCGCGCACGCTCACCTAGGACTCCAGGAGGGCGCGACGGAGCAGGTCCAGCGCGAACATGGTGGCGCGCGTCCTGATGCCGGTCCGGTCGCCGAGGAACTCCCGGCGCACCGCGCTCACCCCGTTCGGAGTGCGCAGTCCGAACCAGACGAGACCGACTGGTTTGTCAGCCGTGCCGCCACTTGGACCGGCGATGCCGGTCGTGGACACCGCGTAGTCCGCGCGCGTGAGCTCGGAGACGCCCGACGCCATGTCACGAGCCGTCTGTTCGCTCACCGCCCCGAACTGCGCGAGAAGTGCCGGTGGGACGCTCAGAGCGGTCATCTTGACCTCGTTCGAGTACGCGACCACGCCACCTTCGAACACGTCTGAGGCACCCGCGACGTCGGTGAGGGCAGCCGCGATCTTCCCGCCAGTGCACGACTCGGCGCACGCAAGCCGTGCGTGACGCTGACGTGCGAGCGCGAGGACGGTCTCGGCAAGCGACGAACCATCTGAGGAGTAGCAGACGTCGCCGAGCTCCGTGCGGATGAGACCGCCGAGGCGTTCGAGCTCGAATGCACCTGCGCCCTCATCGAAGAGCACGACCTCGACGTCAGCGGGAGCGGCGAGCACTGTGAGTCCCACGCCGGTGGCGCCGCCCAGCACGCGCTGGGCAGCGATCTGTGCGTCAGATTCGGTGATGCCGGTCGATCGAAGACGTACCGGCGGTGTCGAGGGGCGCACCGCACTGAGGAACGAAGCCAGCATCGGCCGCATCTCGCTCGGCGGCCCCGGGAGCAGGACGAGTGATCCACCAGCCGTCGGAATGACCTGACCGGGCGCTGTGC
>CAZGNF010000166.1:0-4959 GCA_964527045.1 uncultured Coriobacteriaceae bacterium
GGTCTGCTGTTCGCGCTTCGCGTTCATCCGTACCTCCTCAGGCGATAAGGATACACCGATGCGGGTTCGGCGCGCCCACTGCGCCGACAGTTGGGAATAACCTCCAAGTACACCCTCACCCACCGAGGAGGCACGCATGCCCCAGACACCGTCCGAACTCCGCGTCCGCATCGGCGGCGAAGCCGGCTTTGGCATCAAGGCCGCAGGCCAGATGCTCGCCCGCTCCTTCGTCGACGCCGGACTCGAGACGTTCGACCTCACCGAGTACCCGTCGCTCATCCGCGGCGGTCACAACAACTACCTCCTGCGTGTGAGCACCGAGCCGGTCTACTCGCACGTGGAGCCGGTCGACGTGCTCATCTGCCTCAACCGCGAGACGCTCGACCTGCATCACCAGGAGCTCGTCGACGGTGGTGCGGTCATCTTCGACCCGGCGGACTTCCCCGCCGAGGAGGTCCCGGCGCGCCTGCGGGCCGTCGCTGTCCCGCTCACGGACATCGCGCGCGACGCCGGCGGCAAGATCATGCGCAACACGGTCGCGCTGGGAGCGTTGCTCGGCATCGTCGGGTTCCCGCTCACGTACCTGGGCGATTCGCTGCACAAGCAGTTCGCGAAGAAGGCCCCCGAGATCGCCGAGAACAACGTCGCCGCCGCACAGGCGGGCTGTGATGCGGCCGTCGCTGCGTGTCCGGACTTCTCCGTGCGACTTGCGCCGATCGAAGGCGCGCCGAAGCGCATTCTCGTGGACGGCAACGAGGCACTCGGCATGGGAGCGCTCGCAGCGGGTATCGGCTTCTACGCCGCCTACCCGATGACGCCAGCCTCATCGATCCTGCACTTCATGGCGGCGCACGAGCGTGAGTACGGCGTTGTCGTGAAGCATACCGAGGACGAACTCGCCGCGATGAACATGGTCGTCGGGGCGGCTTTCGGCGGCACGCGTGCGATGTGCGCGTCGGCTGGCGGCGGCTTCGCGCTCATGGTGGAGGCGTTCGGCATGGCAGGCGTGAGCGAGAGCGCCGTCGTGGTGGGCGTGCTCACGCGCCCGGGACCCGCGACCGGGCTACCGACGTGGACCGAGCAGTCCGATCTGCGCTACGTCATCCACGCCGCTCAGGGCGAGTTCCCGCGCGTGGTGCTCGCCCCCGGCGACCGCGAAGACGCGTTCGAGCTCACGTGGAAGGCATTCAACCTCGCTGACCAGCTCCAAACGCCGGTGATCATCCTCGGCGACAGTTACCTCTCGGATAACCGGCAGTCGACACCCGCCTACGACCTTTCGAAGGTGACGATCGATCGCGGCAAGCTGGTGACCGAAGGCGAGGTGCCCGCCGAAGCGCTCGGCGACGATGGCCGCTACCTGCGCTACAAGGTGACCGGGGACGGCGTGTCGGTCCGGGCGCTTCCCGGTGTGAAAGGCGCGAACCAGCTCGGCAACTCCTACGAGCATGACGAGTACGGCTTCGGCTCGGCAGGTGAGCCGGCCGAGGTGCGCATCGCGCAGAACGAAAAGCGGATGCGCAAGATGGAACTCGCCGAGAAGCTCGCTCCCCCGCCCGCGTACTTTGGCGCACCGCCTGAGACAGCCGATATCGGGCTGCTCTTCTTCGGCACCACGAAGGGCCCCGCGCGCGAAGCTGCACGCATGCTCGAGCGTGAGGGTGTGAAAGCAGCTCTCATGCAGGTCGTGACCGTCTTCCCCTTCCCGGCCGAGGAGGTCGCAGCGTTTCTCGGCGCGGTGCCCAAGGCGCTGCTCGTGGAGGGCAACTTCACGGGGCAGCTTGAAGGCCTCGTGCGTCAGGAATGCCTGCTACCCGTTGAGAACACGCTTCACCGCTACGACGGACGGCCGTTCACACCCGAACAGATCGTCGCACGCGTTAAGGAGGTGCTGTGATATGCCGACCGCCAAGGAGCTTGAAAGCAGCATGAAGCCCACCTGGTGTCCCGGATGTGGCAACTTCGGCATGTTCCGAGCGCTCAAAGAAGCGATCGAGGAACTCGCCATCCCCGCCGAGGAACTCGCGATGGTGTGGGGAATCGGCTGCCATGGCAACGGCGCGGACTTCTACAACGTGCAGGGCTTCCACGGCCTCCACGGACGCGCGCTTCCGGTCGCGACGGGCATCGCGCTTACGCGCCCGGACCTCAAGGTGATCGTGGAGATGGGCGACGGCGACGGCTACGGCATCGGCGGCAATCACTTCATCCACTCGGTCCGTCGCAACATCGACATGACCGCGATCTTCCACAACAACCAGATCTACGGCCTCACCACTGGCCAGGCCTCCCCGACCTCCGATCAGTTCATGAAGACGCCGAGCACACCGGGCGGCGTCGTGGAGGAGCCCGTGAACCCGGTCGGCGTGGCGGTCGCTCAGGGCGCGACATTCGTGGCGCGCGCATTCGCAGGCGATATCCCGCACCTCAAGGAGATCTACAAGCGTGCCATCCAGCACGAGGGATTCTCAGTGGTTGACGTGTACCAGCCCTGCGTGACGTGGAACAAGATGAACACGTTCTCGTGGTTCCGCGACCGCGTCTACAGGATCGAGGAACTCCCCGAGTACGACCCGACCGACCGCACGAAGGCGTTCGACCTCTCCATGTCGACGTTCCACGAACTCACGTGCGCGCCCGACGAGTGCAAGATTCCGATCGGCATCTTCTTCGAGGAGCCCGAGTCCTTCACATACCAGGACGGCCTCCCGCAGCTCGATCGCCCGATGTGGAAGCATGCCGAGAAGCCGCGCGACATCAGCGCGACGATCGCAGCGTTCGGCGGATAGCGGCAGCGCGCGCTAGATCATCGTCTCCCACCACGAGCGCAGTCGCGCAGCGTGGTGACCCGGCACGAGCACGATGTGGTTGCCGAGCGGCTCCGTGAGCAGGTCGCTCACGCTGCCGTCTGAGAGCTCGATGTACGCTTGCGTGCGGCAGAGGTTCTCGGCATCGCCCGAACGCACGATCGCGCCCTCGGCGATCCAGATGCGCTCCATGCGTGTGCCGCCGATACGCACCAGCGTGACCGGGCTGTTCGGCAGAACACCCTGGATGCCCACGCCGAGGCCGGACTCGAAATGCGAGCGCAGCCGGTAGCTCTCGACCATGCTGCGGGGCACGGTGCAGTGCGCGAGCCAGAGCGCGTTTTCGGCCTCGTCGAGCTGCGCCGGGTTTGCCATCCACGGCGTGGTGCCCGTCATGAGCCTCGCCCACATGAGTCCGACGGTGGTGACGATGTCACCCTCACAACCCGCGATGACGCCGGCGTCGGTGAGCTCCGCCAGCGCGAAACAGCCGGTCGTCTTCATGCTGAGGACGAGGTCGAAGCAACGGACGGTAAGCGCATTGAGCCTGCGGTCGACGACGAGCTGCTTGAGCGCCTGGCTCACGCGCGCGACGTCGAGCAGGTCCTCACGCGTTGGCTCCACACAACCGGTGGCAGCGCCTACCAACGCATCGGCAGCCGCGCCGGCGGCCTCATCGGTGACGTTCGCGATGCGACCAACGAGGTCCCCCAGGTTGATCGGATAGACTTCCGGACCCCAGACCTCGTTCACGACCTTGCCGCTCGGCATGCTGGCTACGAGCCAGTCCGAGGGTGCACCTACAAGACCGACCTTCGCCGCGTGCAGCGTTCGACGCACACCAAGATCGATGGCGGCGCTGTGAATCGCGTCGAGGGCGACGCGGTCGTCAGCACCGCTCATGTAGATGATGCGACCCTTCAGACCGTCCTGGTGAAGTTTCGCGAGCACTTCGAGCGCGGCAGGCAGCGAGTTGTTGCCGGGGTGCGCGACGATGAACACGGGTTCGCCGGGAACCGCCTTCTGGCGACGCTCGACGAGCTCAAGGGTCTTGCTCTCGGTTCCCCCCGTTGCGAGCAGGTAGAAGACGGGCAGGTCCTGCCCGATGTCATCAACGTGGGTGAGCGTGCCATCGATACCGGTCAGCGCTTTCGCGTACTCACCGATGATGTGGTCGAGCGCCTCGGGACCTTCGACGAGCACCGATGCTACCGGTATGAACCCGAATCGAGCTTCCACCCTGTGCCTCCTTCGCGTTGCCGACATATGCGAGCGTACCCGATAATGCGCGGCTACAGCCCCGGAATCCTCATGAACTGCCCAAAGCTCTCGATAGGCAGCTGCGAGTGCCAGTGCCCCGTCGCCACGGCGATGCCGTAGACGAGCAGCCACACCGCGACGACGCCGAGCGGCCACACCCACCACGGGAAGGCGAAGCGACCGAACACGCGCGACGTGAGCGCTCCCTCGGCAGGGCACGCCCGCACGCAGTCCTGACAGCCGTCGCACTCGGGCGCCCGCACCGACTTCAGGGTGTCGACCGGCACAGCCGCGTGACACGCCTTCGCGCACTTACCGCAGTCGATGCACGTCTCAGCATCGCGCACGACGGTGCACGCCGATGCGACGCCGCACGCACCATACAGACCCCCGAGTGGGCACAGGTAGCGACACCACACGTTGCCAAGCAGCATCATGCTCACGAACGCGAGCGCGATGACCGCCAGGTAGAGCGGCGCCGCGAAGAGCAGGAGCATCTTCGCGTCGACGGTGGCGTAGTACGGCGTCTGCTGGAAGCTCATCGCCTCGGCGATGCTCACCTTCGCGAGCCAGAGCATGACCACGGCAGCCAGCGCGTAGCGCAGGGCACGCAATCCGAGATCGAGCCAGCGCGGGAACCGTAAGTTGTCATGACCAAGCACTTTGCGGCCGAGCCACGCGGCACCCTCCCACACGGTGCCCACAGGGCAGATCCAGCCACAGAAGCCACGCTTGAAGAGCAGCGACGTCACGATCGCGCCGATGATGATGACGATGCCCGCCGGCAGCACCGGGTCGAAGAAGCCGGTCTTGAGCCACAGGAAGAAGCTCATGAACGAGCCAATCGGCAGAAGTCCGGCGACGGCTTCCGGCCTCGGCACGAAGTCACCGG
>CAZGNF010000167.1:0-4906 GCA_964527045.1 uncultured Coriobacteriaceae bacterium
CGCTTGCGTCCAAAGGGTTCGAGATCCAACCGCTTCGGATCTACGAACTCCAGTTCGCAGGCGATGAGCCGCCATTCAAGGGCGTGGACGGAGAGCTTAGACGCTGCAGGGTGCAGGTGTACGTCGAGGGGGATGCCGTCTTCGTATCGGCGATCAGGTCGACCATCCTCATGGAGGTCGAAGACGGACAACTCGGGTGCTTTGAGGAGATCGAGCACCGGGTGGCGGAGCTGGTGGACGAGATCGCGAGCTGAGCGGCTACTGAACGCAGCTCGAGTACTTGAGGAACACCTTGATAGCCTCGTCGATGAGCTCATCGCGGGTCTTCTCGCCATCTTCGACGAGGCAGGTCTTCATCGAGTACCCGATGATATGGAGCCCTACTTGATTCAGCGCTGATTTCGCCGCCATGATCTGCGTCAGCACGGCTTCGCAATCCTTGCCGGACTCGATCATCGTCTGGAGTCCGCGCACTTGTCCTTCAAGGCGCTTGAGCCTGTTGATGATCTTGCGGCGCTCTTCTTCGTTGCCGATGGACTCGCTCAGTGATGACTCGTTCATGTGACTCCCTTGCGTCAGGAGTTGGTTGCCCTACAATGATTAGGTTTGAGTCACTATACCCCCTGGGGGTATGCGGGGCAAGCCGAGGGGTGAGCATGGGATACACGAAGTCCAGGACTGGTCCTGACGGATCTCGAGCCACAACGATCAAGCGAGTGCTCTGGGTGATACTCGGGTTGAACCTCCTTGTTGCGGTCGCGAAACTCGTCTGGGGGCTCCTTTCCCGATCGGTTGGTATGACCGCCGACGGATTTCATTCCATGTTCGATGGCACCTCGAATGTGATCGGTCTTCTCGGCATGGGCATTGCGGCGAGGCCGGCCGACGACGACCACCCGTACGGCCATTCAAAGTACGAGACGTTCGCGTCAGTTGTCATCGGCGCGATGCTGCTGCTTGCGGCGTGGCGTGTCGGGACATCTGCATTCGACCGGCTCATGAACCCGGGTGAGCCTGCCGATGTCAACTGGGTCTCATTCGCGATCATGATCGGTACGCTGTGCATCAACATCTTCGTGACGCGTTACGAACGTAAGGTGGGTGAGCGTCTCGGCAGTGAGATCCTGGTTGCCGACGCAAGCCATACAGGCAGCGATGTTCTCGTAAGCATCGGCGTCATCATCGGTTTGATCGCGGTGAGGCTGGGCTTCCCGATCGCTGATCCTATCGTGGGCTTGGTCGTCGCCGGCTTCATTCTCGTTGCCGCGCTCCGTGTCTTTCGCTCTGCGAACGAGACACTCTCTGACAGAGCGCGCATCGCCCCCGAGGAAATCCGGGATGTCGCGCTCTCGGTGCCCGGAGTGCTCGGTTGTCATGAAGTGCGAACCCGCGGGCCTCTCGCGGAGGTGTACGTTGACCTGCACATCCAGGTCGATCCCTCGGTGAGCGTGGCCGACGGCCATGCCATCGCGGAGCGAGTGGAGCAGACGATCTGCGAGAGTCTGAGCCAGGTGACGGACGTCATCGCGCACCTCGAGCCCCTCGACGACTACCAGAAGAGCAAGACGGCACTGCAGGACGCCGAAGGGCCGGTCTGACGCGTGGACCCCACAAGCACCGAAAGCGACCGACGGGACCGTATGGTCGGCTACGGACTTGCGGGCCTTGCCGCGGCGTGTTGGGCCACAGGCGGGTTGGCCGCCAAATGGCTCTTCACGCCACTTAACCCCGATACTGCGAGATGGCCGTTCCCGCCTCTGGGAATCGCCATCGACCCGGTGATGCTGTCGGCAGCAAGGGCGCTTCTCGCGTTCGGAATGCTCTTCACTTACCTCTTGATCGCGCGTCGTGATGCGTTGCGCGTCAGGGCCAAGGACCTGCCGTTCCTGATGTTCTTCGGCGTGGTCGGCCTGGCGCTTGTTCACTTCACATACTTCAAGACCATCTCACTCACGAACGTCGCTACGGCCATATTGTTGGAGTACCTGGCGCCTGTGCTTGTTCTTGTTGTGTCAGTGACCGTGCTGCGCGACCGGTTCACATGGTCGCTTCCGGCCTCGGTTGCCATGTCGGTCACGGGATGTGCGCTGGTTGTGGGTGCGTTTGGTGGTTCCGGCCTGAAGGTCTCGGCTGCGGGGCTGCTGTGGGGTCTCGGTTCTGCGGTGCTCTTCGCCGGGTACACCCTCATGGGGCGCTGGGCCGCCCATAGGTTCTCGTCCTGGACGCTTCTCACGTACGGGCTCGGCGCCGCGACGCTCTTCTGGTTCGCTGTGCTCGGTGGCCCCTCCACGATCTTCGGTGCACTGAGCAATCCCAAGACCCTGGGCGCCGTCACCTTCATTGCGTTCACGAGCACGGTGGTGCCGTTCGGTGCGTTTCTCAAGGCGCTGAAGTACATCCGCGCGACCGAGGCATCCGTGACAGCGACGCTCGAGCCGGTCTTGGCGGCTGCGCTCGCATGGCTCCTGTTCCAGGAATCGCTTGGAGCGGCACAGATGCTCGGGGGCGTTCTGGTAATCGCCGCGATCGTGGTGTCGCAGATGCGATCGGCCGTCACGTCAGAGCTGCCTCCGGCAACGTAGCGTCCACTGGTACGAACCCTGTTTTCGTGGGAATATGCTTCTGGTACGCAGTTTGCTAAGGGCGCCCCCCTTGGCGGCACGACGTGCATGCCGGAGGCGGTAATGGAACTTACTCAGCGGCCTGAACTTAGGCAGAAGGTTACCCTCTCGCCCCAGGTGTACCAGGGGCTTACGATTCTTGCGATGCCCGTCGTCGAGCTGCAGTCCCTCATCGAGACCGAGCTGCTCGAGAACCCGGTGCTCGAACTCGAGGAAGATGAACTGGAACCCGCGGAAGAGAACGACGACCGCACGGAGGATGTCGAAGAAGAGCGGGCCTGGGACGATTGGCTCGACCAGTACGATGATCTTGAGAACCTCGACTCAAGTGCGCCGCGTGATCCAAACCAAGAAGCGGTCAACTCCGACGAGTTCGTCGGTGGCGTGCAGACCTTCGATGACTACCTGCTTGATCAACTGGGGATGCTGGATATCTCGGATGACGTGGCGCGTGCAGCACGGGCCATTATCGGCACGCTTGATGATGATGGTCTCTTCGTTGGCACATGCGCCGAGATCGCGGCGATCGCCGGCGTCTCATCTTCGACCGCCGAGCAGGCACTCTCGGTCGTGCAGCAGCTCGATCCGCCGGGCGTAGGCGCCCGCGACGTTCGAGAAGCCCTGAAGATCCAGGCAGTGTTCCTTGGCATCGATACACCGCTCGTCATCTCGCTTATCGAGCGGCACCTTGACGCTGTGGCTTCAAGCCACACGCGGAAGATCGCCCGTGCCGAACGGGTCTCGGAAGACGAGGTTCGCGAAGCGGTCGAGTTGCTCAAGCAGCTGAACCCTCGACCCGCGGGTTCGTTCTCTCCCGGTCAGGCTCCGACGTATGTGGTTCCCGACCTTACGCTGCGTCGGTTCGGCGATGAGTGGTTGATCATCCCAAACAACGAGGCGGTTCCTACCCTCAAGGTGAGTCCCCGGTATCGCCAGATGCTCAGATCCCAGTCCAAGGTCGATGACGAGACACGGAAGTATCTCAAGGACAAGATCCGCTCGGCGGAGTCGTTCATGCGCAACGTCGACCGTCGCCGGGATACGGTCAGTCGAATCGCCGAGATCATTCTTGAGACGCAACGGGACTTCTTCGAGGACGGCAAGGGCGACATGCGACCTCTGCGCTTGGAGGACGTCTCAAACGAGATCGGCGTACACCTCAGCACCGTAAGCCGTGGAGTCACCGGGAAGTACATGGCGACGCCGTATGGCCTGTTCGAGCTGAAGCACTTCTTCTCGGGTGGCTATCGCACGTCAAGCGGGATGGATGTGGCCGCGACGACCGTCAAGCGACGGATACGCGAGCTCCTCGAGGCCGAGAATGCGTCAAAGCCGCTCTCCGACCAGAAGCTTGCTGAGGCGCTTTCGGCTGAGGGCGTGGACGTCGCTCGGCGAACGGTAGCCAAGTACCGTGAGGAGATCGGAATCGAACCCTCGTGGGCCAGGAAGCGCCGATGAACACCGAGCGAACGGAATCGGAACGCAGGGGACCAGAGTCGCCCTCCGATGAGACACTCATGTCCAGCGGACGCAGTGAACCGCGCGACGTTGCGCTCATCGTCGTGCTGCTCGGCGCCATCACGGTGCTGCATCTCTTCACGTCGGCGTCACCGCAGGCGATGCCCATGCACCTGCTGTATCGGAAGTTGTACTACCTTCCGATCATGTTCGCGGGCTTCGTCTTTGGTCGACGGGGTGGCTTCATCACTGCCGTTGCGGCGAGTCTCCTGTTTGCCTTGCATGCGACAGTGTCGCTCGGCGGGTTGCTGGGTGAGCATATCGACAACTTGTACGAGATCGTCATGTATCTTGCAGTCGGCGTCATGTTCGGCTGGCTACGAGATCTGTCGGAAGTGAAGACGATGGATCTCCGTCAACTCAGCCGACAGCTTGAGGATGCGTATCGGAAGCTCGAGGAGCGCGCCATTCTGCTGCTGAACATTCAGGACTACACACAGTCCATCCTGCGGTCGATCACATCGGGTGTTGTGACGGTGGGCCCCGACGGCTCGGTAGCGACCGCGAACTCGGCAGCGGAACGTATGCTCGGGGTTCGTGAGGTCGATATCGTGCCTCGGCGAATCGGTACGCTCTTCGCGGACGACGCTGGCCTGGATGAGGAAGTCGCGAAGGTTCTCAAGGGGCGGATTCCGAAGTCGGTCAAGGACATGCGGTTGGTGACGAGGGCAGGCAAGGTGCTGCACGTACAGGCGTCTACCTCGCGAATGCGGGACGTTGACGGTCGAATCCTTGCCGAAGACGATGCCGTTGGGGTTGAGCAGATA
>CAZGNF010000168.1:0-4873 GCA_964527045.1 uncultured Coriobacteriaceae bacterium
GAGGTCATGCGCGACGTCAACGACAACGCCGTGATCGTGTGCTCCATCGAGAACATCGACGCGATGGGCGTGCACACCGGCGACTCCATCACCGTGGCGCCGGCGCAAACGCTCACCGACCGCGAGTACCAGACGATGCGCGACGCCTCGCTCGCGATCCTGCGCGAGATCGGCGTTGAGACCGGCGGTAGCAACGTGCAGTTCGCGGTCAACCCGCTCGACGGTCGCATGGTCGTCATCGAGATGAACCCGCGCGTGTCGCGCTCCTCGGCACTGGCAAGCAAGGCGACCGGCTTCCCGATCGCGAAGATCGCCGCCAAGCTCGCCGTCGGCTACACACTCGACGAGGTCTCAAACGACATCACGAAGGTGACGCCGGCCTGCTTCGAGCCGAGCATCGACTACACGGTCGTGAAGGTGCCGCGCTGGGCGTTCGAGAAGTTCAAGGGTACCGACACCACGCTGACCACGCGTATGAAGTCCGTGGGCGAGGCGATGGCGATCGGGCGCACGTTCTCCGAGGCGCTCGGCAAGGCGTTCCGCTCGCTCGAGAACGGCCGCATCGGCCTTGGGGCGGACGGCAAGGACGTCTTCGACGAGGTCAAGTTCGACCGGGGGCTCACCGTCCCCAACGAGAACCGGATGTACTACGTGGCCGACGCGCTTTGGCGCGGCCGGAGTGTGGAAGAGGTCTCGGCGCTGACGCGGATCGACCCCTGGTTCATCGATCGGGTGAAGGCTCAGGTCGATGTCGAGGGTCAGGTGCGTCAGGTATCG
This sequence comes from uncultured Coriobacteriaceae bacterium, assembly GCA_964527045.1. GTDB lineage: Bacteria > Actinomycetota > Coriobacteriia > Anaerosomatales > Anaerosomataceae > UBA2286. Next base: position 778 of record CAZGNF010000168.1, read on the forward strand.
CTCGAGGGCATGGGCGAGGAGCTCATGCGCACGGCGAAACAGCACGGACTCTCGGACCCGCAGCTCGCGTATCTCACCCGCACCGACGAGAAGGCGGTGCGCGCCCGCAGGCTCGAGCTGGGGGTCAAGGCGACCTTCAAGTCCGTGGATACCTGCGCCGGCGAGTTCCTCGCCACGACGCCGTACTACTACAAGACGTACGAAGAGGAGAACGAGGTGGCCGAGGCGACCCGCCCGCGGGTCATGATCCTCGGCGCCGGCCCCAACCGCATCGGCCAGGGCATCGAGTTCGACTACTGCTGCGTGCACGCAAGTTACGCTCTCCACGATGCCGGCTTCGAGACCGTCATGGTGAACTGCAACCCCGAGACGGTCTCCACCGACTACGACACGAGCGATCGCTTGTACTTCGAGCCACTCACCTTCGAGGACGTCATGGACATCGTCGATGCCGAGCAGCCCGTGGGCGTGCTCGTCACCTTCGGCGGCCAGACGCCGCTCAAGCTCGCCCGCGCGCTTGAAGAGGCGGGCGTGCCGATCCTCGGCACCAAGCCCGAGGCGATCGACCTGGCCGAGGACCGCGAGCGGTTCGCCGACGTGCTCGACCGGCTCGGCATCGCATATCCGGCGGCTGGCACGGCGCGCTCGGCATCCGAGGCGGTCGAGGTCGCCGGGCGTATCGGCTATCCGCTGCTCGTGCGTCCGTCGTACGTGCTTGGTGGCCGCGGCATGGTCATCGCGTACAACGAGGAGTACTTGCTCAAGCACGTTGCCGAGGCGACGGTCGTGAGCCCGGACCATCCGGTGCTGCTCGACCGCTTCCTTGAGGGCGCGATCGAGGTCGACGTCGACGCCATCTGCGACGGTCGCGACGTCTACATCGGTGGCGTCATGGAGCACATCGAGGAGGCCGGCATTCACTCGGGCGACTCGGCATGCTGCATCCCGACCTTCACCCTCGGCGACAGCATCGTGGAGGAGATCAAGGGATACACGCGGCGCATCGCGCTCGAGATCGGCACGCACGGCCTCATCAACATCCAGTTCGCTGTGAAGGACTCGACGGTGTTCGTGCTCGAGGTCAACCCGCGGGCGAGCCGCACGGTGCCGTTCGTGAGCAAGGCGACCGGCGTGCCGCTCGCAAAGGTCGCCGCGCGCGTTATGGCCGGCGAGATGCTCTCAGACCTTGCGCTTCCTGCCGAGGACCGCGAACTCACCCGCTACTGCGTGAAGGAAGCGGTCATGCCGTTCGGGCGCTTCCCGGGCGCGGATTCGGTGCTTGGCCCCGAGATGAAGTCCACCGGCGAGGTCATGGGCTCCGCGGCGGATTTCCCGGCCGCATACGCGAAGAGCCAGCTCGCGATCGACTACTCGCTGCCGGCTTCGGGCACGGCGTTCGTCTCGGTGTGCGACCGCGACAAGCGCGCGATCGTCGGTGTTGCCCGACACCTCAACCAGCTCGGATTCCGGCTGCTCTCAACAGGCGGCACCGCCAAGGCGCTCCGCGCAGCAGGCATTCCGGTCACGCAGGTGCTCAAGGTGCACGAAGGCCGCCCGAACATCGTGGACGCGATGACCAACGACGAGGTGCAGCTGGTCATCAACACGCCGTTCGGTCAGGAAACCCGCAGCGACGGCTACCAGATCCGCGCCACGGCGATTCGGCACGGCATCACCAACATCACGACCATGGAGGCCGCGCAGGCGGTCGTCTCGGCCATCGAGGCCATGAACGACGACCGGCTCGGCGTAAGCGCGCTGCAGGACTTCGACCAGTGGGTGCCACCGGCACCGCGAAACGGAGCGGCCCTGTGAGCTGCGCCAGCACACGCGAGGACGGCCACCGGCTCCTGGAGCGGGTCACGGTGGTCGCGAACGACCGCGTGACCGAAGGCGTCGGGCTTCTCGTCCTTGACGCACCCCGTGTCGCGCGCGCCGTGCGACCGGGCCAGTTCGTGCATCTGCGCGTCAGTACCGGCACCGACTTCATCTTGCGGCGCCCGTTTTCGATCCACCGCGCCGAGGAGGACCGGCTCCACATCCTCTATCAGGTGCTCGGCACCGGCACGCGTGCTCTTGCCGAGAAGCGCCGTGGCGAGGAGATGGACCTCATCGGTCCGCTCGGCCACGGGTGGCAGATCCCGGAGGGCATCACGCACGCGCTCCTCGTCGCAGGCGGGCTTGGTGCCGCACCGATGGGCATGCTTGCCGAGGAGCTCTCGGCATGCGGTGTGGCCGTCACGGTCGCGCAGGGCGCACCGACAGCCGAGCGGCTCGTCGGGCAGGGCGTCTTCGAAGCCACCGCGCGTCGCGTCCTGACCGCCACCGACGACGGGAGCGCGGGCGAGCGCGGTTTCGTGACCGGGCTCGTAGAGGGAGCGCTCGCGACGGATCGCCCGGACATCGTCTATGTCTGCGGCCCGGAGGCGATGGCTCGCATCGTGACCGCGCAAGCGGCCGCAGCCGGCGTACCGTGCCAGGTCTCGCTGGAGCGGCTGATGGCGTGCGGTATCGGCGCGTGCCTGTCGTGCGTTGTCACGACCACTGACGGACAGCGCCGGGCGTGCGTCGACGGCCCCGTGTTCGATGCGGAGCACATCGTGTGGGACGCGTCCGAGATTCCGCCGAAGCACTAGGAGAACCTGTGGACGCTGCACATAAGAGCCTCAACGTGGACATGAGCGTCAAGCTTGGCGCGCTGGAGCTGCGCAACCCGGTCATGACCGGCTCGGGCACGTTCGCCGCAGGTCGCGAATACGCCGAGTTCGTGGACCTGAGCCGACTCGGGGCCGTGGTCACCAAAGGCGTGAGCCTTGACCCGTGGCTTGGCAACGCCAGCCCGCGCATCGCCGAGACCGCGAGCGGCATGCTCAACTCGATCGGCCTGCAGAATCCGGGCGTCGAGTCCTTCTGTGCGAATGATCTCGCCTGGCTCGCCGAGCAGGATGTGCCGGTTGTCGTGAACATCTCGGGACATAGCGTCGCCGAGTATGCGGCCGTGGCAGAGCGCCTCGATGCCGAGGACGCGATCCACGCGCTCGAGCTCAACATCTCGTGTCCCAACGTCGATGAAGGCGGCATGGCGTTCGGTACGTCGTGTGCGGCTGCAGCCGACGTGACACGCGCCGTCCGGGCAGCAACGAGCAAGACCCTCATCGTGAAGTTGAGCCCGAATGTCACAGACATCACAGACATCGCGCGCAGCGTGGAGGCCGAGGGCGCCGATGCCGTAAGCCTCATTAACACGCTGCTTGGCATGGCGATCGACACCGACACGTGGCGACCCAAACTGGCGCGCGCGGTCGGAGGACTCTCAGGCCCGGCGATCAAGCCGGTCGCCGTGCGCATGGTGTGGCAGGTCGCCTCGGCGGTGTCCGTCCCGGTCATCGGCATGGGCGGTATCATGAATGCCGAGGACGCAGTCGAGTTCATGCTGGCGGGCGCCACTGCGGTTGCGGTCGGTACGGGGAACTTCGTGGATCCGGCTACTACGATGCACGTGGTCGACGGACTGGAGCGGTATTGCCGGGAGCGCGGCATCGACCGTGTCTCGGCGCTGACGGGCGCGCTCAAACGATGAGGGGAGTTCGATCGTGACCGACGAGACCGAACCAACGATTCCGCAGGCGATTCCCGTTCATTCACCGGCACCCATACCGCTTGCACCACAGACATCACCCGCACCACGCCGCAAGCTGTGGCCATGGATCGTGGGCGTGGTCGTTTTGCTGCTGCTAATCGGCGGATGCGTCGGCGCTGTCTGGATCCTCGACAACTCGGTGAATTCCATCACCGAGGAGCTGCTGGGCGAGAATGGCCCCGGGAGCATCTTGGGGCCCGAGGAATCGGTCGCCTGGTCCGGCAACGGGCGCTACGGTGTGGTCCAGTACCTGCGGGAATACACGTACCCGTCCGTCGCTGTCTGGGATAGCACGACAGGGGAGTCCAGGACGCTCGACGGTTATCGCGTGCTGTTCGTAGAGACGGCGGCCCCTGTTGTGTGGCTGGAACCGGTCACCGACGAGGAAGCCGAGATGGGCGAGTCTACCGATGCCTCCGGGGATGCGCTCGACCACAAGCCGAAGCGGCTGCTGGC
>CAZGNF010000169.1:0-4823 GCA_964527045.1 uncultured Coriobacteriaceae bacterium
TCGGCGCTGACCTGTTTGTTATGGCCACCGATGCCGAGGGCGTCTGCCTCGACTGGGACACGCCCGAGCAGCGCACGCTCGGGTGGACGACCCCCGAGGAGCTCGACCAGTACGAGTTCGCGGCTGGCTCGATGGGCCCGAAGGTCGAGGCCGCACAGCGGTTCGTGAAAGCGACCTGCAACCGGGCCGCCATCGGTCGCCTCGAGGACATCGAAGCGATCGTCGCAGGCGATGCGGGCACGAACGTCGTCTGTGAAGTGCCCGAGGAGCGCCGCTAGCGCAGCGCGAAGCCGGTAGCCGCTTCGAGGATCAGCAGCGCCGCAAGGCGAGTCGTGCGCCCGTCCGGCGCATCGGTTGTGGCGTCGATCTCCGTGATGTCGATGCCCCGCACGCGCGTGTCGGTCGCAAGCAGTCGCGCGATGGCGCGCAGCTCGTGGGCGCTGATGCCGCCGGGCGCCGCCGAGGGACATCCCGGCACTTCCGCTCGGTCGCACACGTCGACGTCGAGGTCGACGTAGACCGAGCGACCGCCGTGGCCCGCGATGCGGAGTGCCTCGGCAATCGTCTCGGGAAGGTCGGCGTGGCGGAGCGAGGCGCGCGTCATCACGGTGATGCCGAGGTCGCGCGCGCGCCCGGCATACGCGGCGGAGTTGGAGTAGTCGGCGATGCCGATCTGCACGACGTGCTCGCCGGGAAGCCCGGCCTCGATGAGGCGGCGCACGGGCGAGCCGTTGGATTCGCCGTCGCGCAGGTCGTGGTGCGCGTCGAGCGTGACGAGCCCCCAGCCCTTGAGGTCGCCGTGCGCGAGGCCGCGCATGAGCGGGAAGGTGATGGAGTTATCGCCGCCGACCGCGATGAGCAGCCCAAAGGCCTCGCTCGCCGCTTCTGCCGCCGCCGAGACCCGAGCTTCGCCGTCGGCCCCGTCAGGTTCGCGTACGTCGCCGAGGTCGACCGCCGAGAGCGCCGCGACATCGATGCCGGTGCTTGCCGAGTACGTCGAGTAGCGCGCAAGCGCGTCTCGGACAGCAGCAGGCGTGGCATGCGCGCCGGTGGGGGTGATGGAGCTGGCGTGAGCCGGCACGCCGAGAAGCGCGATGTCGCCCGCGGGCTCGCCGTCGCCCACGGGTCGCAGCCACGCGGAGGCTCTCGGCCAGAGCGGATCGTCGGGGAGCTTGGGAGTGGCCATCATGCTCCTTCACGCGCGGGAGGACTATGCCCTCAGAGTCTCTCACAAGATGCCCCATCCGTAGCGCGGCAAATCCGCATGAAGAGAAGTTAGTGAGAACTAAGCGAACAGATTAGAATACTCTAATCTTGGGGACGTAGGAGGTGTTGAAAGAGAAGAACGGCCCAAGGGGCTGGGCGGCTCTCAAAGCATAAGAAGGTGAGCACGATGCTACATCGAATCGTTCATCGCACACAGAGAACGGCCCGGTTGCTCTCGGTGCTTGTTGCGGTCGTCTTCCTCGTCTCGGTTACTTCGCCGTTCGCGTATGCGTTTTCCGCGTCCGCGTCGGCAGAAGCCACCTCGACAGAGGTAGTGGCACAATCAGAACCCGACCCGGTGCCGATCGTCGAAACACCTCCAGCGGTCGTACAGGCGGAGTCACCGCAGACCGAACCGGTCAAGGATGAGTCCGTCCCCGCTGTCACAGTGCCGAAGATCCCTGAGAAGGGCGCGATTACCACGAGCCCCGAGACCCGCTGCCAGATCCTCTCGGCAAACGGTGCCGGTGGCTGGCGCAGTCTCCTACAGACGAGCATCTCGGGAGGGACGGTCACGTTCACCATCCCAGCCAACTCCTGCCCGCTTGAGCTCACGTTCTCCAGCTACACCTGGCCGGACGGCGTGACACCAAACCTCACGAATGGCTATCCCTATGACATCCAGCTTCACGTGGCCTCGGTGACCGGCGTGTACGGTCCCGGAACCTACACGGTGAACGTCGCGCTCCCCGAGTGCGGCTACTACCAGACCGACCTGTACCTGGGCCCGCCGATTCTCGTGCTGTTCAGCTACGGGCATCCGTACGACAAGATCATCGATTGGGATCTTGGTGGTCAGGAGTGCCCGCCCGAGACCTCCGATCTCACCGTCTTGAAGTTCAACGACCTCAACGAGAACGGCGTACGTGACGAAGGCGAGCCCGTCATCCAGGGCGTCGACATCACGCTCACCGGCTCCGACGAGTACCAGCAGACCACGGCTACCAACGCCGATGGCGTGGCGCTCTTCAGCGAGCTTCTCGCGGGCGACTACTCGGTGACCGAGTCCGCTCCCGAGGGCTGGCACGCGACCGTCGCGCTGCCGATCGGCGTGAGCCTGGCCGAGGGCCAGGACGCGACCGTCATGATCGGCAATGCCGAGGATCCGCTGCCCTACACGCCTCCTGACCTCGCAATCGCCAAGTCCGCGAGCGTCACGACTGCCGCTCCTGGCGATGTGGTGACCTACACGCTGACCTACCGCAACGTGGGCGAGGGCTCGGCTACCAACTTCGTCATCACCGATGACTACGACGAGCGTTACGTCGACGTGGTCGATCCGGCCGGTGGCGTCGTGGCTGATGGGATGATCACCTGGAACCTGGCCGGTCCGCTTTCGGCCGAAGATGATCCACAGGTCATCACCTACACCGTGAAGGTGCGAAGTGATGTGCCTGACGGATCAACGCAGGTTGGCAACGTCGTGACAATCTCCGATCCTGCCGATGAGAACCTGTCCAACAACACCGGCAGCGACACCATCACCGTCGAGAACCCATTCCTGCCGTTCACGCCCGAACCAGAAGAGTACCTGCCCTTCACCGGTGGTGAAGGCATCGCGTTGATCGCAGTCGCGGCGCTCTTCGGCATCGCGGGAATCGGGCTTCGACTGGCCCGTCGAGCGTGACCACAATTGATCTTCCCCCGTTCAGGAGGGCCGCATATGCGGCCCTCCTTCCTGTTGGCGGTAGACTACATACAACAGCGATTCCGGCGCGGTCTGCTGTCCGCGCTCGGCCCGTCAAACGAGAGGCGTCAGAAGGACCATGGGCACACCTATTCAGATCGGATCCGGACCCCTCACCACCATCGACGTCGTCGCTGTCGCCCGCGATGGCGCGCGCGTTGTGCTCGCCCCCGAGGCGCTCGTCGCGATCGAGACGGCACGCGCGCGGATCGACGAGCTGGCTGCTTCCGGCAAGCCCGTCTACGGCGTGAGCACGGGCTTTGGCGCGCTTGCCACTGCCTACATCGCGCCGGAGATGCGCCACCAGCTGCAGCGCTCGCTCGTGCGCTCGCACGCAGCAGGCAGCGGCGCCGAGGTGGAGACCGAGGTCATCCGCGCGCTGATGCTCCTGCGCCTCGCAACACTCGCGACCGGGCGCACCGGCGTTCGCCGCGTCACTGCCGAGACGTACGCGGGGCTCCTCAACGCGAACATCACACCGGTCGTCTTCGAGTACGGCTCGCTCGGGTGCTCGGGCGACCTCGCGCCGCTCGCGCACTGCGCGCTTGCGCTCATGGGGGAGGGTGTCGTGCATGTGGCTGACGGCAGCCACAAGTGCGCGGCTGAAGCGCTCGCCACCGCCGGACTCGCGCCGGTGGAGCTCGAGGAGAAGGAAGGCCTCGCGCTCATCAACGGCACCGACGGCATGCTCGGCATGCTCGCGCTCGCGATCGCCGACCTGCGCGAGCTTGCCACGCTCGCGGACATCTCGGCGGCGATGAGCGTGGAGGCGCTGCTTGGCACGGACCGCGTGTTCGCCGCGGAGCTCTCGGCGCTGCGGCCGCATCCCGGGCAGGCTGCGTCGGCTCGCAACATGACGCGTGTGCTGGCGGGCTCCGGCATCGTCGCCTCGCATGCCGAGGAGGATGTCCGCGTGCAGGACGCGTACTCGCTCAGGTGCGCACCGCAAGTGGCGGGCGCGGTTCGCGACACGATCGCGCATGCCGAGACGGTCGCCGCGCGCGAGCTTGCCTCGGCGATCGACAACCCGGTGGTGCTGCCGGATGGCCGCGTGGAGAGCAACGGCAACTTCCACGGCGCGCCGGTCGCGTACGTGCTGGACTTCCTGGCGATCGCGGCCGCCGACCTGGCGTCGATGGCCGAGCGGCGCACCGACCGCATGCTGGACGTGGCCCGCAGCCACGGGCTGCCGCCGTTTCTGGCGGGCGACCCCGGGGTTGATTCGGGCCACATGATCGCGCAGTACACCTCGGCGGGCATCGTGAGCGAGATGAAGCGGCTGGCGGCACCGGCGAGCGTGGACTCGATCCCATCCTCGGCGATGCAGGAGGATCACGTCTCGATGGGCTGGAGCGCTGCGCGCAAGCTGCGACGCTCGGTCGACGGGCTCTCCCGGGTGCTCGCGATCGAGGTGCTCACAGCCGCTCGCGCGCTCGACTTCCGGGCGCCGCTCTCGCCGTCGTCCGCGACGGGTGCTGTGCACGCGCTCGTGCGTGAGCACGTGGAGGGGCCGGGACCGGACCGGTTCCTCTCGGCGGAGATCGAAGCGGTGCACGGACTCGTCGTATCCGGCGCGCTTGTTGGCGCCGTTGAAGCTGCGATTGGAGAGCTGGAATGAGCGAAGGAGCACGCCCCGTCCGCGCCGCGCGCGGGCTTGAGTTGAGCACGCAGGGTTGGCAGCAGGAAGCGGCGCTGCGCATGCTGCAGAACAACCTCGACCCCGAGGTGGCCGAGCGGCCGGACGACCTCGTCGTCTACGGCGGCACCGGCAAGGCCGCCCGCAACTGGGCGAGCTTCGACGCGCTCGTGCGCACGCTCCGCACGCTGAAGGCCGACGAGACGATGCTTGTGCAGTCGGGCAAACCCGTGG
>CAZGNF010000170.1:0-4700 GCA_964527045.1 uncultured Coriobacteriaceae bacterium
ACCTCGCCCTGGCGCACGGCCGTCGGTGGCATAGCGGCTGTGGCCGCGGCAGCAATCGCCCTCGCCGGTGCCGCCGCCAGTGCGCGCGCCAAGTCCGGCGCCGAGGAGCCACCGCCCGACCAGCCGGTTGGCTATGTGCTCCAGCTCTCGACACAGCGACTCACCGTGAGCGCCGAACACTCGGCGTCGTTCACCGCGCAGGCGTTCAAAGTGCTGCCAAACGGCAGCTACCAGCCGGCATCTGACGCCGCGATCGTGCTTCATGTCCCGACGGGCGTGAGCGTCCAGCCGCAAACCGCCTACGGAACCCTCACGACCGTGGTGTGGCAAACCGGTGAGGTGGGAACCGGCTCGGCAATCACCGTCGAGGCCCGCGCCTCGCTCGGCAGCACCACCGCCTCCGTGGCGGTTGCGGCCGCGGGAGAGAGCCGCATCGTCACGCGCATCGAGCCCGCCACCACGCTCGCGCTCAGCACGCAGGGCGGTCAATCGATCACGCTGGTGGGTTCTGTCGAGCTTCTCGGCGCAGATGCTACCGATCCCGCCCTCGATCCGCTGGCTATTCGTGCGTCGATCGAGTTCGCAGAGGACTCCGAGTGGCTCGACATCTCGGTTGCCGCCGACTACGAGGATGGCCGCGCCGTTACGGTGATGGCCTCGCAGCCGGACCCCACGAGCCCTGTACAGCCACCAGAGAGCGCGACTATCCGCGTGAGCGCCTGGATAGGTGAGCGGCCGCTTACGGAGCTTGTGGCTATCCCGCTCGCGGGTCTGCCGGAGATCGACGCCAAACCTGATTCCGTCTCGCTCTCTGCTGGTTCCGGCGCGAGTGCCGAGGTGGCCATCACGATCACCAACGGCGGGGACGTGCCGTGGCAGTTTGAGACCGAGTGGCGTGAAGGCTCGCGCGCGATTGCGGTTCCCGACATCGTTCCCACCGGTCCGACCGCAGCGACGCTCACGGTTTCAGAGAGCGGCAGCGACCAGCTCGACCCGACGCGCCCCGAGACCGCCTCAACGCTCGTCGTGGTCGCGAGCGCCGATGGCTTCGAGCCCCTCCGTCGTCAGGTGCAGGTGATCGTCTCGCAAGAAGGTCTCTTCATCGACCGCACGAATGTCGACCCGTCGACCGGCGCGTTCGTGGTTGCTGCCGACGGCAGCGCGCGACCCACCGAGATCGATCTGCGCGTGTTCGTATGCGATCCCTCCACCGGGGAGATCTCGCCCGACATCGGCCTTGCGCAGCAGGTCACGCTTGAGATAGGCGGCCAGGAGGGCACGAGCGGCCGCGCCGGCCTCCAGGTGGGCGGACTGTCGGTCGCCCCCGCGGGAGTCCGAACGCTCAACGTCCCGAGCGCCACGTTCGCCCTCGCCCTTGAGCGCAAGCTCCCAACCAGCGGCGAACCCGTGCCGGCTGCATTGCGCGCGAGCGTGCCCGGCTTCGACGAAGACCGCTTCTCGGCACTTGTCCCGCTGCGACTCATCGGCGTGAACATGGAGCCGTTCTCGGCGGCGTGGGAGCTTGAGCGCGACAACTGCCTCGACGTCATCCGCACCTATGTCCCGGGTGAGCATCAGGAGCGCCTGTACAACCTCGTGAACGAGCGCTCGCTCACCATGGGCGCCGAGGGCCTGTATGTGATGCGCAAGCAGATCTGGAGCTTCGCGTACGACCAACTCATGAAGGAGAAGCACGAGCACCTCGATGCCGCGTGGTGGTACCAGCAGATCGAGGACACCCTCGACTGGGTCTCGTGGTGCGGCGACATCGCGCTTGGCGTTGCGAGCGGCACCTACCTTGGCGTGGTGGGCTCGATGGCCATCGGCCTACTCAAGCCACTGCTCGTCTCGGCGATGGAGACGTGGCTTGCCGGCGGATCGCTCGAGGATTGGCTGATGGCGCAATCCGCCACACTTACCGGCGTGCTTGAAGGCGGCCTCACAGACCCCGACTTCCTTGCCAAGCTCTCGGGAGACAAGAAGGCGATCGGCTGGGCGCTGTTCATCGCGTACTACTTCGCCAAGGAGCTCTACAACGACCCGCAGATGTCGGTCACCAACGCGATGAAGAATGTCGGACGCCAGCTGCGTGACGAGGGCCTCATCATGTTCCTGCGGAAGATCGCGGGCATGAAGGGCATCTCGGTCGACGCGCCGCGGGCGAAGGGCGCCGGAGCCGATGTCGGCACGCCGGACGCGCCCCATGCGAAGGCGGCCGCCGCACCCGATGCTCCTCACACCAAAGCTCCCACGAAAGCGCCGGATGCGCCGGCACCGAAGACGGCCGCGACCCCCGACGCTCCTTCTGCGAAGGCCCCCTACAGCCCGCCGGACGCGACGGCCACAACGCCCAAAGCCAAGGCGCCGGACGCCGATGCGACCACCACCACGAAGCGCACGACCGATGCCGAGACCCGCCCCGCAGACGCGGAGGCGACCAGCAGAGGCGACGCGGAGGCAGCCGAGGCGACGCCGCAGAAGGCCGCCGAGGCCGAGGCGCCTGCGGACTCGAAGCCGCAGAAGAAGCCGTCCGAGAAGCTCATCGAGAAGAAGCCGGACCAGCCTGCCGACGGCCCTGACCCTCGCACGACAAACTCCGACCCGCGCAAGCGCGCCCAGGGCATCGCAGACGATATCGCAGCCAAGACCGCCGGTGGCAAGCCACTGGATTGGGCTACCGTCGAGCGAGTGATGGTCGATCCCGACGCTATGCGCGAGCTGAAGAACAGCAACCCCGAAGCCTGGAGGAAGATCAACGAGACTCGTTCGAAGGTGTACGAGGGTCACGATGCCAAGCTGAAGGAGTGGATCGAGAACAACGTGCCGGAGGCCGAGGGGCGTCAGGTCGAGGTCCGCTCGGTGGGCACCGCAGACGGCGTCGACCGTGACTACCGCGCAGGGTACGTTGTCAGCGACCCGGTCACCGGCCAACAGCGCTTCATCGAGCTCAAGAAGGAGACGTGGTCGGGCAAGAGCGCCGAGATCTTCGCCAAGGAGACCGGCGGACCAACCGATCCCAAGGGTGCTGCCAAATGGGCGAAAGACCACCAGCAACTCGCCACAGACCAGTATCACGCTGAAGCGAGCGTGGACATGGCCGACCAGGGCACCGTCTGGAACGAGCGGACCGGCGCGTGGGAGAAGACGCAACTCACTCCAAATGCTGACCTCGTCAAGCAGGGACGATCGACGCTCATCGACCCGGAGGGCTACGGCAAGACGTACGAGTCGAAGGTCGCCGAGGCCTATCATGCGGGCAACCCGCTGGACGCGTACGCGCAGGCGGACAAAGCGGTGCACTCGCTCGAAGGCGTTCGTGAGGGCTACGCCGCGCAGCACTACGGGATCAAGGAGCTGCCGCCCAACGTCGACGCCGGTGTGCAGGCGATCAAGGACGTGCAGGCCGGCAAGCTCACACCAGCCCAGGCCGACGCACGTCTTCGGGAGCTCAAGTACGAGGGCGGACTGCCCGAATTCATGGAGAAGATCTCTGGGCAGTTTGGGAGCCTGAAGTGGGCACGAAAGTCGTAGCCGGAACGATCGTTCACGAGTCGGCGCGGTGAGCTGCACCGCGCTCCCTCTGCACCGCGGTGCTTTGGGGGACTGTATACATACTGATACACTGTCTCCCACGTGAAAGCCTGTGTGCATCGCGCTCTTTGGCACCGCCGCGGCTTCCTGTATCAACCAGCGCACATCAAGGCTGCCCTGGCAAAGGAGCAACGTTGATTAAGCTTGTGGACGTGAGTAAGCACTTTGGATTGCATTACGCCCTCAAGGACATCAACCTTGAGGTCCCGTCCGGGCAGAAGCTTGTCATCATCGGCCCATCGGGCTCAGGCAAGTCCACGCTCATCCGATGCATCAACATGCTGGAGAAGCCCAGCTCCGGCCAGGTGATCGTTGATGGTATCGACGTCACAGCGCACCGGGCTCCCATCGCCAAAGTCAGGCAACAGGTCGCGATGGTCTTCCAGCAGTTCAACCTGTACCCCCACAAGACCGTGCTTGAGAATGTCTCGCTGGCACCGATCGTCGTGTGCGGTGTTTCGAAGGACGAGGCGACCGAGTCGGCGCTCAAGTACCTGGAGCGCGTGGGTCTGAGCTCGAAGGCGGACCAGTACCCGGCACAACTCTCCGGCGGGCAGCAGCAGCGTGTCGCAATCGCCCGTGCTCTCAATATGCATCCCAAGATAATGCTGTTCGACGAGCCGACCTCGGCACTTGATCCCGAGATGATCCAAGAGGTGCTCGAGGTCATCATCGGCCTGGCCGACAGCGGTATCACTATGCTCGTCGTCACGCACGAAATGGGGTTTGCCAAGGAGGCAGCCGATCGCGTCATCTTCGTGGACGAAGGCCACATCATCGAGGACGGCACACCCGAGCACTTCTTCGAGAATCCTCAGCACGATCGGACCAAGCTGTTCCTCAGCAAGATTCTGCGCTAGCGCACGATTCGTCCGGTTGGTCGAGGCCGTGGGGGCCTCTTGTACTGTGCACTGGCAGCGTTACCACATATTCCGGACGTAGTTCGGGAGAAGGAGGAAGCATGAAGAGATCACTACTGTTGGTGCTGCTCGCGCTCGCTCTCGTTGTCGGCGCCTTCGCGCTGTCGGGATGCGGCGCGGATAAGCCCGCCGAGACTGACGGCGAGCCGGCAACCGGAACGCTGCCGGCCGGCGTTCAGGCCATCAAGG
>CAZGNF010000171.1:0-3268 GCA_964527045.1 uncultured Coriobacteriaceae bacterium
TACATCCAGGGCGTCAACAGCGTCTACGACCTCACCTGGTCGGTCGGCCCCGACGGCCTCAAATTCACCTACGGCGACGTGTTCTTGCGCAACGAGCAGCAGTACTCGGGCTACAACTTCGAAGTCGCCGACGTAGACATGCTGCTCGGCCTGTTCACGACGTATGAGGCCGAGTGCAAACGCACGCTCGACGCGGGACTCGTCCTGCCGGCGTACGATTTCGTGCTCAAGTGCAGCCACGCATTCAACCTGCTCGATGCCCGTGGCGCCATCGCGGTCACCGAGCGCACCGGCTACATCCTGCGCGTCCGCGCGCTCGCGAAAGCCTGCTGCGAGGCGTACTACGCACTCGTGACCGAAGGCGGTGATGCCCAGTGAGCCGCGACCTCATCTTCGAGATCGGTTCCGAGGAGATCCCCTCGGCTCCTTTGTACGCAGCCGTCACGCAGATCAAGGAGCGCGCCGAGAAGGCACTGGCCGACGCGCACCTGGAGTACGGCTCCATCGCGGTCTACGGCGCGCCGCGCCGTATCGCGCTCGTCGTGAACGACCTCGCCGAGCAGCAGGAAGACGTGACGCTTCGGCACAAGGGCCCGGCGGCGAAAGCGGCGTTTGATGCTGATGGCAAGCCCACGAAGGCCGCCGAAGGGTTCGCGCGCGGCAAGGGTATCGATGTGGGCGACCTCGTGGTCGAGGACGTTGAGGGCGGCTCGTACGTCTTCGCGATCGTCGAGCGCAAAGGCATGCCTGCCTCGGCAGTGCTTCCCGAGATCCTGAGCGGGCTCGTTGGCGGGCTCGACTGGCCGAAGTCAATGCGGTGGGGAAGCGGCACCGCCAAGTTCATCCGCCCGGTGCGGTGGCTCGTCGCGCTCTTCGGCGACGAGGTCGTCCCGGTGGAGTACGCGGGCGTGACGGCGGGTCGCACGAGCATGGGTCACCGGTTCCTCGGCGGTCCGGTCGAGATCGTCTCGGCTGGGGCGTACCTTGACTCGCTCGTGGGTGTGAAGGTCATCGCCAACCAGGACTCGCGCGCCAGCGCCATCCGCGCCGGTGTGGAGCTTGCGGCCGCCGAGCGAGGCGGCACCGCGGTGGTTCCCGAGAAGACGTTCGCCGAGGTCGTGAACCTTGTTGAGTGGCCGACGGTCGGCGTGGGGCACTTCGACGAGGCATTCCTCGACGTGCCGCGCGAGGTGCTGGAAGAGGCGATGGAGTCGCACCAGCGATACTTCCCGATCGAGCGCGCTGACGGCGGGCTTGCTCCGCACTTCATCGTCGTGCACAACGGCGATCCGGCACGCACCGACGCGATCATCGCCGGTCATGAGCGTGTGATCCGCGCGCGCCTCGCGGACGCGGCGTTCTTCTACACCGAGGACCTCAAGCACCCGCTCGAGGCATACGTCGATCGTCTCGGCGTGATCGTCTTCCAGGAGAAGCTCGGTTCGCTCGGCGACAAGGTCGTCCGCATCGAAGCGCTTGCACGCGCGCTTGCCGGACAGGCCGGGGCATCACCTGATGAGGAGGCGTACGCGGTTCGCGCGGCGCACCTCGCGAAGGCCGATCTCGTCACGCATGCGGTCGTCGAGTTCACGTCGCTCCAGGGCGTCATGGGCCGCTACTACGCGCTCGCCTCCGGTGAGGCCGACGGCGTCGCCGACGCGGTCGTCGATCACTACCGGCCACGCTTCGCAGGCGACGCTGTCCCGCGTTCGCTTGCGGGCATGCTCGTCTCGGCAGCCGACAAGCTCGACACCATCGCCGGCATCTTCGCGATCGGCCAGGCGCCGACCGGCTCGGCAGACCCGTACGCGCTGCGTCGTTTCGCGATCGGCATCCTCACGATGATGGTCGACGGCGGGCTCGCGATCACGCTCGACGAGTCGATCGCCGCCGCGCTTGCGGGTTATGTGGACGTTCTGCCCGAGATGGACGTCGAGAAGGTGGGCGCCGAGATCAAGGCGTTCTTCCTCGGCAGGCTTGAGGGCATGCTGCGCGATCGCGGCAATGCGTACGACACCGTCGCTGCCGTCCTCGCGACGGCGGGCGACGATCCCGCCGACGCGCTCGCGCGTGCCGCTGCGCTCACGGGTGTGCGCGCTGAGGCCGACGCGATCGAGGACCTCTCGGTGGCGTTCGCGCGGGCTCGCAACCTGAGCAAGCCCGAGCTCGGCACGGCTGCGGACACCTCGCTCATGGGCGACGTTGAGGCCGCGCTTGCCGCCGCGCTCGATACCGCCGAGGGTGCCGCGAAAGCCGCTCTCGCGCGCACCGACTACACCGGAGCCCTTCGCGTGCTTGCTGAGCTGCGCCCGCAAATCGATGCGTTCTTCGACGGCGTGCTCGTGATGGATCCGGACGAAGCCGTCCGCACCATGCGCCTGCAGCTGCTCAACCGCTTCGTGGCGCTCTTCTCGGCGTTCGCGGACTTCGGCGCGCTTGCGGGCTGACGGACGTGACGGCGACGCTCACGATCCATGTCCTCTCGGACTCGCTCGGCGAGACGGGGGAGACTGTCGCGCGCGCCGCGTCGGCCCAGTTCGACTCTGAGGCGTTTCGGATCGAGCGGCTCCCGAAGGTCTCCACACCTGAGGAGCTTCGGCAGGTCGTCAAGGCGCACTGCGGGACGCACTGCATCTTCTTCTACACGTTCGTGAACGAAGAGCTGCGCATGGAGATGGGCAAGCTTGCCATGGGCGGCGTGAACGCCGTCGACCTGCTCGGTCCGGCGGTTGACCTGCTCATGCACGCAAGCGGCTACGCGCCTACCGGGGAAGCGGGCGCGATTCGGCGGACCGACCAGGACTACTTCGACCGCATCGATGCGATGGAGTTCGCGGTTCGCCACGACGATGGCCGCAACACCGAAGGCCTGCAAGAAGCCGATATCGTCCTTGTGGGCGTTTCTCGCACGAGCAAGACGCCGCTTTCGATGTATCTGGCGTTCAAGGGGTTCCGTGTTGCCAACGTCCCGCTTGCACCCGGCGTCGCTGCGCCGCACGAGCTCTTCGAACTCGACCCGCGTCGTGTCTTCGGCCTGATCACCTCGGTCGATATCCTCATGGAGATCCGCACCGCGCGCATGTCCGAGCTGGGCGGCTGGGTGCCCGGTTATGCGGAGCGCGAGGCGATCGAGCGCGAGCTTGAGGAGGCGCGGACGGTCATGCGGCGCATCGGGTGTATCGTCGTCCACACGGATGACCGTGCCATCGAGGAGACCGCGCGGGAGATCACGGCGCATCTGCAGGGGTACGAGACGCAGGACTAGGAC
>CAZGNF010000171.1:3278-4616 GCA_964527045.1 uncultured Coriobacteriaceae bacterium
AAGCGCGTGTACGCTTTCGGTGGGGGACGTACCGAGGGCAACAAGGACATGAAGTTCATTCTTGGCGGCAAGGGTGCGAACCTCGCCGAGATGGCCAACATGGGACTCCCGGTCCCGCCCGGATTCACGATCACCTGCCAGGCGTGTATGGAGTACTACAACTCCACGCCTCCCGCGTTCCCGGCCGGTCTGGCCGAGGAGATCGACGCCTACGTCACCGAGCTCGAGGCCAAGATGGGCAAGCAGCTTGGCGATCCCGCCGATCCGCTCCTGGTCTCCGTGCGCTCCGGCTCGGCGTTCTCGATGCCGGGCATGATGGACACCGTGCTCAACCTCGGACTCAATGACGTCTCGGTGCAAGGTCTCATCCAGCAGACCGGCAACGAGCGGTTCGCCTGGGACAGCTACCGCCGCTTCATCCAGATGTTCAGCAAGGTCGTGCTCGACGTCGAAGGCGATAAGTTCGAGAACGCTATCAACAAGATGAAGCTCAATCGAAGCGTGAAGAACGACACCGACCTCGACGCCGCCGACATGCGTACGCTCGTCGACGAGTTCAAAGAGATCGTCGCCGTGAACGTCAGTGCCGAGGAGTTCCCGGTGCTCGCCGTCGGTGGTCGCGTGATCTTCCCGCAGACCGTCTCGCAGCAGCTCACGCTCGCGATCGAAGCTGTCTTCAAGAGCTGGAACAACAAGCGCGCTCGCGACTACCGCAAGATGGAGAAGATCGCGGACGACATCGGCACCGCCGTCAACGTGCAGTCGATGGTCTTCGGCAACAAGGGCGAGACCTCGGCAACGGGCGTGGCGTTCACGCGTAACCCCGCCGACGGCACCAACGAGTACTACGGCGACTTCCTCACCAATGCGCAGGGCGAGGACGTCGTTGCCGGTATCCGCAACACCTCGCCGTTGGCCGAGCTGCCCGCCGTCTTCCCCGAGGCCGGCAAGGAGCTGTGGGACATCTTCGAGGTCCTGCAGAACGCCTACCGCGACATGTGCGACATCGAATTCACGATCGAGCAGGGCAAGCTCTGGATGCTGCAGACCCGCGTGGGCAAGCGTACCGCGCGTGCGGCCCTCAAGATCGCCGTCGATATGGTCGGCGAAGGCATGATCGGCCAGGAAGAGGCGGTACTCCGCATCGACCCGGCGCAGCTCGACCAGCTCCTGCACCCGCAGTTCGACGTGAACGCCAGCTATGACGTGGTCGCGAAGGGCCTGAACGCGAGCCCCGGTGCCGCCGTCGGCGAGGTCGTCTTCTCGGCCAATGATGCCGAGGCCGCCGCTGCCGAGGGCCGCAAGGTCATCCTCGTGCGCTGGGAGACCACGCCCGAC
>CAZGNF010000172.1:0-4610 GCA_964527045.1 uncultured Coriobacteriaceae bacterium
GGTAACGTCATCGAGGACCTCGGCCTGCTCAAGATGGACTTCCTGGGGCTGCGCACACTCACGGTGCTTGCCAAGGCCGTAAAGGCGATCAAGGAGAACCACGGCGTCGACATCGACCTCGAGACGCTGCCGATGGACGACAAGCCCACCTTCGGGCTCTTGCAGCGCGCGGACACCGACGGCGTCTTCCAGGTGGAGTCTCCGGGTATGAAGCGCGTGCTCAAGGACCTCAAACCCACCGTGTTCGCGGACATCGTCGCTGTCGTCGCGCTCTACCGTCCGGGCCCGATGGACTCCATCCCGGACTTCATCGCGCGCAAGCACGGGCGCAAGGCGATCTCGTACTACGACGAGCGTATCAAGTACATCCTCGAAGAGACGTACGGCGCCATCGTGTACCAGGAACAGGCGATGCGCATCACCATGGAGATGGGCGGCTTCTCGGCGGCCAAGGCCGATAAGCTCCGCAAGGGCATGGGCAAGAAGATCCAGGCGATCGTCGACGGCCTCAAGCCCGAGTTCATCAAGGGTGCCGCCGAGCGCGGCTACGACCCCAGGATCGCCGAGAAGGTTTGGTCCGATATCGAGGCGTTCGCGCAGTACGCCTTCAACAAGAGTCACGCAGCGGCGTACGGACTGCTCGCGTACCAGACCGCGTACCTCAAGGCGCACTATCCGCTCGAGTACATGGCCGCCAACCTCACGAGCTACACCGGCAAGTCCGAGACGATCGTGAAGTACGTCGCCGCGTGCAACAGCGCCGGCATCAAGGTCTTGCCGCCCGACGTGAACTCCTCGGGCAAGGACTTCACCGCCGTCGAGGGCGCCATCCGCTTCGGGCTCGCCGGCATCCGCAACGTCGGTGAGGGCATCGTCGATACGATCGTCGCCGAGCGTAAAGCGGGCGGGCCGTACGAGTCCTTCCACGATTTCTGCGCGCGCATCGACCAGAAGCTCATCAACAAGAAGACGCTCGAGGCGCTCATCAAGGCGGGCGCCTTTGATTCGACCGGCTACACGCGCAAGCAGCTGATGGAGTGCATGGACAGTGCGGTCGAAGGCGCGACCAAGCGGCAGAAGGATATTGCGAGCGGCCAGGGCTCGATCTTCGACATGTTCGAGCCCGAGGAGCACGGCCTGGACGACAACATCCCGCCTGCCGATGGCGTGGAGTGGGACAAGGGCGTCAAGCTCGCGTTCGAGAAGGAGATGCTCGGCATCTACGTCACCGATCACCCGCTCTCCGATATCGCCGAGATGATCAAGGCGTCCCGGACGGTCTCGCTCGGCGATGTGGAGTCGCTGCGGGACGGCACGACCGGGTGGTTCGCCGGCATCATCACGAAATCCGACCGCATCGCCACCAAGGCGGGCAAGCTCATGGGGACGTTCGTTCTCGAGGACCTTGAAGGGTCGATGGAGGGCGTGCTCTTCCCGCAGACCTACGACAAGTTCCGCGACCTCATCAAGGTGGACGAGGTCGTGCGCGTACGTGCCAAAGTCGAATCCTCGGACCGCGGGACGAAGCTCATGGTTCAAGACGTCCAGCCGCTCGGTGACAGTGGCAGGTTCGAGAAGCCTCCGATCACGCTCATCGTGCGCACCGACGCTTCGATGCTCAGCAACGGCAGGGGAGCGGCGTTCAAGGAGATTCTCAAGCACCACACGGGTCGCGATAAGGTCCATGTGCAGCTCGTCAGCAACGAGGGTACGAAGGTACTCGAGATGCCGGCGGAGTTCAGGGTGGACGCATCCTCGGCGGGGCTGCATGCGGAGCTCAAGGAGCTGCTCGGCGAGGGGGCCGTTTGGGAGCAGTAGTGCTTGACGCATGAGGGATACCCATGCGATACTGCGCTACGCTACCACTCCACCGTGATAAAGTACCGAGAGGTGAACGATATGCGGCCTCAGACGCCGAGAGGGTTCAGGGACGTGCTCTTCCAGGAAGCGGCCGAACGCGAGGCCGTTTCTCGTGCGATGGGCGAGGTGTTCGGCGCGTGGGGCTACGCGCCGGTGGAGACGCCGGTCGTTGAGGAGTACTCCGTGCTTGCCGCAGGTGTGGGGAGTGCCGCCGAGCACACCGCCTTCCGTCTGTTCGACCTGGACGGCAGCCTGCTTGCGCTTCGTCCCGAGATGACCGTCCCGATCGCGCGCGTCGCTGCATCACGCTTGGCCGAGCAGCCCGGTCCGCACCGTGTGCGGTACGTGGCGCCGGTCTTCCGCGAGCACGCCTCGATGCGCGGACAGGCGCGGCAGTTCACGCAGGCGGGTATCGAGCTTGTTGGCGCCGGCGGCCCTGTCGCCGATGCGGAAGTCGTGACACTTGCTGTCGAGGCGCTGGAAGCGGCGGGACTCACGTCGTACACCATCGGAATCGGCACGGTCGAGGTTCTTCGCGACCTTATCGACGCATCCGGCGCCGACGAGATCTGGGGGGCGGCTGTGATCGCCGCCGCGCACGAGCGCAACCTCGTCGAACTGGAGCGGCTGGCTGCCGACCCGTCTGTGCGCCCGGAGGTGGCGGCCGCTCTGACCGCGGCTCCGCGGATCCGCGGTGGTCGTGAGGCGCTCGATGAATGCCGCGATCTCCTTGTCGCGTGCGGGTGCATGACCACGCTCTGCAACCTGCGCGAGACGTACCGCGTGCTGGAAGGCCTTGGCTACGCGGATCGTGTGACCGTCGATTTCGGCATCATGCGCTCGTTCGACTACTACACCGGCTTCGTGCTTGAGGCGTACGCACCCGGGCTTGGCCTTCCGCTCGGCGGCGGCGGTCGCTACGACCGACTGCTCGCCGCGTTCGGTGCGCCTGCACCTGCATCAGGCTTCGCCCTCGGTATCGAACGGGTCATGATCGCGCTTGCCGAGCAGGGCGCCACGCCTGCTGTGCCCGGGCTCGATGCGGTCATCGGTGGGCTCGACTCCGTCGTTGTCTTCTCGGCAGCACGTTCGCTGCGCGCTGCGGGCTGGCGCGTGATGCCTGCTGTCGGGAAGAGCGGCCTCGTGCTTGTGCGAGAGTCGGAGCGTACCGGTGCGGCCGAAGCGCTCGTGGCAGATGGCGATGCGATCATCCGACTCGACCGTGCAGGCGAGCGTGCGCTGCCGCTCGAGAAGCCGTTGCCGGCACCGCCCGGAGCCACCTGGGCGCAGAAGGGCGGTGCGCGATGATCGTCCGCATGCCATCCGAGGCGTCCCGGCCGCTCCGCATCGCCGTGCCCAAAGGAGCGCTCTTCGCGGATTCGGTACGTGCGCTCGAACTCGCGGGTGTCGACGTCACCGGCCTCGCGGATCCGGGGCGGCACCTGATCGTACGCTCCTCAGACGCCGAGTTCATCATCGCCAAGCCCACCGACGTCCCCATCTACGTCGCGTACGGCGGCGTTGACGTCGCGATCGCCGGCAAGGACGTGCTCGTGGAGGCAGACCTCGACGTGGTCGAGATGGTCGATCTTGGCTTTGGCGGATGCCGTTTCGTGGTGGCTGAGTCAGAGGACGCGCCCCGCAGCATCGATGAGCTCTACCGCCACCTCGGCGTGATCCGCGTTGCCACCAAGTACCCGCGTATCGCCGAGGCGCACTTCGCCGCGCGCGGCGTGCAGGTGGAGATCGTGAAGCTGCATGGGAACATAGAGTTGGCGCCGCTCATCGGTCTTGCCGACCGCATCGTTGACATCACGGCAACCGGTCGGACCCTTGCCGAGAACAACCTGCGTATCGTGGAAGACGTGCTCGCGTCCACGGCACGGTTCGTGGCGAACCCGGTGAGCCTCAAGACCGAACCGGAGCGCGTGCGAGATCTCGCGGACAGGCTCGCGGCCGTCGTGCCGCTACCGTAAGAAGGGGAGACCACGACATGATGAGACGAATCGAACTCGCGCGTGGCAGGCGGCTCGAGGTCGGCGACGTACCGCGCAGCGGAGGCATAGACGCCGAGGTGCTCAACGTGGCTTCCCGGATCATCGATGACGTGCGCGCCCGGGGTGACGAAGCGCTGCGCGATTACACCGAGCAGTTCGACCACGCCGTCATCGGCGAGTTCGCGGTCACCGAAGAGGAGATGACCGAGGCGCTCGACCTCGTGGGCGACGACTTCAAGGAGGCCATCTCGGCGGCTGCGATGGCAATCGAGGACTTCCACCGTCGCCAGGTCCCCCAGAGCTGGTTCACCGTCGAGGAAGGCGGCATCTTCCTCGGGCAGAAGGTCACCCCGATCGCGCGCGTTGGCATCTACGTGCCCGGCGGACGCGCCTGCTACCCCTCGAGCGTGCTCATGAACGCGATTCCGGCGTTTGTGGCGGGTGTTGAGGAAGTCGCGATGGTCGTGCCTCCCGGACCCGACGGCAAGGTCAACCCGTACACGCTTGCGGCTGCCGCCGAGGCCGGCGTCACCGAGATCTACAAGGTGGGCGGCGCGCAGGCGATCGCGGCCCTCGCGGTCGGCACAGCGTCGATCGCGCGCGTCGACAAGATCACCGGTCCCGGAAACGCGTACGTCACCGCCGCCAAGAAGCTCGTGATGGGCGAGGTCGGCATCGACATGCTGGCAGGCCCGAGCGAGGTGCTCATACTCGCCGACGAGACCGCCGAGCCTGCATTCGTGGCGATCGACC
>CAZGNF010000173.1:0-4582 GCA_964527045.1 uncultured Coriobacteriaceae bacterium
TCGCTCGCCACAACGTCACCCGAGACCGTCCCCACGACAACGCGTTCGATGCCCGCCGAACCAGGTGCCGCTATGGTCAGGACAGCGCCCTTGCCGACGATCGTGGTCGGCACGGGAATCGCGCGGGTCTCCTCGATCGTCGGTTCGACTCTATCCGCGCCGGGAACCAGCTCGAGCGCATCGCCAGGATGGACGCGGGCGTCAAGCCGGGCATCGGCGCCGTTGACGCGCACCTCCACCTGCTCGCCACCGCCTGCGACTATCACGCGACGGTCCACTGCCGAGAGAAGATCGCCGGGGCGAGCCTCATGTGGCCGCTCGGCCATGATCTCCGCCACGCTGTCACCCACGCCGACGAGACGTTCGCGACCATCGATCTGTACCGGCACGCGTCCGAACGCTCCTTGTGCGAGGAACGCGAACAGCCCGAACGCCGCGAGGATTCCGGCGGCTTTCAGCGCAGCGCGAGCGGTATGAGAGCGGGTGTGCGTTGGCATGGCTGTGTGACTATCGCGCGATTCCGCAGAGCTGTCCACCGGTGACCTCAAGCAGTTGCGGAAGCGTCATGCGCACCATGGAGCTCGGCGTGCCTCCCGCCGGATAGACGGTCTCGAAACGCGCAAGCGACTCATCGATGAAGATGGGCAGGTCCTCGGGCAGCGCGAACGGGGACACGCCGCCGATCGCGTAGCCCGTGGCCGAGCGGACCGTCTCGGCATCCGCGAACGCGGCCGTTTCAGCCTCCATGAGCGTCGCGATAGCGGCCCCATCGCCACGGCGATCGCCTGCAACGAGCGCAAGCAGCGGGCGGCCGTCTGCTACGAAGACGAGCGACTTCACGATCTGACCAAGCTCGCAGCCCATCGCATCAGCAGCCATCTGCGCGGTCTTGGTCGACTGCTCGAAATGCACGAGTCCTTCAGAGAGCCCGTGACTCTCGAGAAACGCCAGGACACGCCCGGCCGAGCCCGTTCGCTTCGGTTCGACGGCACCGTTGCTCTCGCTCATGCACTCCCCTTCTGCCGTATGTTCGGCACCGGAGTCCGCTGCGGGACTCGCAACGGAAGCCGGAGTGTTTCCAGTACAGCTTCGAGATTCTCCGTCCAGGCAGCCAGCGAGCGCAAATCGAGCTGCATGAGCGGCATCGTCAGGTGCGGTTTCGCCACCGTGAATCCCATTCGCAGGAGGAACTGCACGCCCACGACAGGCGAGAGAGCATAGTCGGTCTGCGAGGTCGTCGCGTACGCCTGAACCGTACGCTCGCCGCGGGTCACGAGGTCACGTAGAGCGGCCTGCATGAGCAACTTGCCGAGACCTCGCTGCCGCGCCTCGGGCAGAATGTGCATGCACGTGATGAGCACGGCTCGCTGATCCGGCGGGCCGGCGGGCATGACTTGCGCCTGGGGCACGAGCGATGCCGGCGCGTACTTGATAAAGCCGAGCACCTCGCCGTCGACGACCGCGATGCGCCCGCAGTCGCCCCACTCGGTATTGATACGGTCGATCCACGCGCGCGCAAGCTCGATATCGCACCGCTCGCCGCATCGGGGAGCAAGCGGCTCTGCTGTCTCCCAGAACACGCAGCCCGAGCATCCAGGGGGAAGCTTCTCGATCAGATCGCCGACCAGCGGCCGGAACTTTCGCGCCACCGTTGCACCTTCATTCGTCGTCGTCGCGCGTCATTTCCTTGAACTTGTCGAGCATACGCCGCCCGGTTCCGCTCTTGAACGACTTGCCGACGGCGATTGCGGCGGACATGCCCGCGTCGTACGCCTGCTTCGCGACTTTCGCGCCAGCATCTTTGGCCATGGCCGCGCTTTTCGCCGCCACTTTCGCCGCGCCGCCGGAGGCCTCCAGGGCGGAGTAGCCTGCCGAGACGATCACCGCGCCGCCATCGAACCCCTCTACAAGCTCACCAGGGACCTCAAGACGCCCGACAGCCACATCTCCGAGGATACCCGTAGAAACACGCATCATGGACACGGAGCCGTCGCCGAGCCCGAATGTGACGTCATCGACAACCCCGACGGCTCCGCCCTTCGCCGAGCGGACGGGCATGCCGCTCCACTGGACGGTCACGTCCCAGCTGTAGCCGAGCAGACGCTCGCTGTTCGCCTCGGAAGGGAGTGCTTTGGCGTCGAGTGCGTAACCATCGTCGCAGCGTGCCAATTGCGCAAGCGGCACGTACGCAGGCGGTCGGGCGATGACGCTCGCCATGCGAGGACGCGTAACGGAGACGCCGATCGCGCGTGGCTCGGACGGATGGAACAGCACTTCGGAGACAGTGCCGAGGAGCTTGCCCCGGCTACTGATGATGATGGCGCCTTCAACAGCGGACACGCGTGGCACAGTCAGGCTCCCTGCTAACGACGAGGCCGACCGCGTGGCGGCCGGCCTCGGACAGCACGTCATAGAGAGAGTTTACTCGGGAAGGTCCAGTTCGGGCTCGGGATTCTTCACGGCGACCTTCTCGGCCACCTTATCGAGCAGACCCTCGGCCTTGGTCTCAGCGGTCTCGACGCCGCTCTTCACGGCTTCGCCGACCTTGTGCACGGTCTCCTTGGCGACCGGCGCATACTCCACGACCTTGTCCTTCGCCTGGCTGGAGACGGTCTCGACCTGCTCGCGCAGACGATCGCGCGCGGCGTCGATCTTCACGCGGAGATCTTCGGCGGTCTCGGTGGCCTTTTCCTTGCCGGTCTCGTAGACGCCGGAAACCTTCTCGCGACCGCTCTCGTAGACTTCCGCGACCTTCTCGCGACCGGTCTCGTAGAACTCCATGCCTTCGCCCCAGTAGTCCTTCGCCTTCTCGGCGATGAACTCGCGGTTCTCCTTGCCGGAACGCGGCGCGAAAAGCAGCCCGAGAACGGCACCGACGATGCCGCCGAGCAGGAACGCGCCGAGGATGCTCTCACCTCTGCGATAGTCGTACATCACACACCTCCGTCGTCGGGCAACGTCTCACGGAAACTCGTGGCTTCCGTACCTACTCCTATACCCATCACTCTATCCCATCGAGCGCTGCACGGGCGAGAAGCTCTACCAACTCTTGGAAGCTGATGTCGACAGCAGCGGCGGCCATCGGGAGGAGCGAGGTCTCGGTCATACCCGGCGACGTGTTCACTTCGAGCACCTGCGGAACGCCATCAGCACCCACGACCATGTCGACACGGCTGACGTGCCTGCAGCCGAGGAGCGCGTGCACCTCGCTGGCAAGGCGCACCACCTCGGCCATCACGTCATCGTCGAGTCGTGCCGGGACGTAGTACTCGGTCTCACCCGGCGTATACATCGCCGAGAAGTCGAAGAGGCCGGAGAGCGCGACCATCTCGACCGGCGGCAGCACACGCACGCCATCGGGACCGTCGAGCACCGACACCGCCAGCTCCACGCCTTCGATCCACTTCTCCACGATCGCCTTGTCGCCGTAGGACAGCGCGTTCATGAGCGCATTGGGGAGCTCGTCGGACTCCGTGACACGTGTGAGCCCCAGCGCCGAGCCCTGCTCGGCGGGCTTCACGACGAGCGGGAAGCCACCGACAGCGTCAGGGACGAGGTCGAGTGCGGTCGCCGCACCCATCTCCTTGAACGCAGCGGTGCTGAACGTCACCCAGTCGGGCGTTGGGATGCCGTGTTCCCGGAAGAGGCGCTTGGAGACCGCCTTGTCCCACGCCAGCGCCGATGCAACCACGCCGGGCCCGGTATACGGAATGCCGAGGAACTCCAGAACCTCCTGCACCGTGCCGTCCTCGCCATACTTGCCGTGAAGCGCGATGTACGCGGCATCCGGGCGTTCCGATCGGAGCGTCGGTACGAGGTCTGCCGTCACATCGAGCGGCACGACCCGGTAGCCCCGCTCGGTGAGCGCCTCGCAGACGCGACGGCCGCTCCTGAGCGACACCTCGCGCTCCAGCGAACGCCCGCCCATGAGAACCGCGATCTTCTCCTTCATGCGGATTTGGCCTCCCCTTCAAGCACACCCGCGGCCTGGAAGGCGCGGTAGAGTTCCAGTCGGTCTTCCAACACCTCGGCGAGGCGGCGTACGCCTTCCCGGATATCGTCGGGCTCCGCGAAGCAGAACGCCAGCCGCATGCAGTTGCGGCCACGCCCGTCCGGGTAGAACGCGTCGCCCGGAACGTACGTGACGCCCGCTTCGACCGCCTCGGCAAGAAGCGGCTTCACGTCGAGGAACTCGGGCAGCTCGACCCACACGAAGAAGCCGCCCTCGGGGCGCGTGTAGCGCACTTCCGGCGGCAGGTGCTCGGCAAGCGCCTCGAGCATCGCGTCGCGGCGCTCGGCGTACGTGCGGGTGAGGTCCTGCAGCACGCGGCGCCACCGGGTGCCGGAGAAGTACTTCTCGGCGGTGACCTGCGCGTACGCGCTGCCGCACAGATCGGCCGCCTGCTTCGCGAGCAGCAGCTTGCCGAGGATCGGCGCCGGCGCCGCCACCCACCCGAGGCGTAGGCCGGGCGCAAAGATCTTGCTCATCGTGCCGAGGTAGATGACGTCGTCGTCGAGCGCGCGCAGCGGCTTGGCGTGCCCGCCTTCGAAGCGCAGGCGGCCGTACGGGTCGTCCTCCACG
>CAZGNF010000174.1:0-4565 GCA_964527045.1 uncultured Coriobacteriaceae bacterium
GCCCTACGGAGTCGCGGACCCGCCTGATGAGTGCCGAGAGGCCATCGGACATCGCGTTGAATGACGCGCCGAGCGCGGCGATCTCGCGGTCACCCTCGGCCGGAACCCGCGTTGCCATGTCACCGGCGGCCACGCTTTCGGCCGCGCTGGCGATCGCCGCAACGGGGCGTGCGATGAGTCGTGACGTCACAACCGCGGCGATCGCTGCAAGCGCGAGACCCGCCGCAAGCGATATCGCGAGCTTGAGTTCGAAGGCAACGCGGGCGTCGATGTAGCGGTCCTTCGGGAGTCCCACGAAGAGCATGCCGATCGGGCGCCCGTTTGGGCCGCGTACGGTTTCGTACGCGGTGTAGAGGTCGCGGTTCACGACGAACGCCTCGCCCCGGTACCCTGCGTTCTTCTCAAGCGCTTGCATCCGGACCTCGTCGGAAACCACAGTCCCAACGGCTCGCTTCCCGTCGGCATCGCGGACGCTTGTGGAGACGCGGACTTCGTCCTGGAAGACGGTTGCCACGCCGCCGATGCGATTGCTGATGAGGTCTACGTACGTCGAGGAGTTGTTCACGATATCAACCGCCACCAGCGCACCGCGAGCGGAACCGGCGCCGAAGGGGATGGCCGCCTCGAGGGCCAGGGCGCCCTCGGTTTCCGTCTTCTCGGTGGTGCCCTTGTCCGTCTGCTTCACGGCGATGCCGATCTTCTCGGCAAGGCCGGCCTGTTCGAGCTCGGCCTGGGGAACGACGACACATGACGAACCGTACTGACCGCCTGCCGCGTTGCGGATGACGGGGTCGATCATACGGCTGCCGGTGAGGGTGCCTTCGCTCGAGCGAATGACGTTGCCGCCCGCGTCGACCGAGTAGACGTACGTGGCGTGCATGTCGGTCGCGAGCTGCTGAAGGTCGCCAACGGACATGTCCTTGATCGCGGTTGCGCGCGAGCCGCCCGCGTAAGTTTGTAGCGATGCCACCATGCCGGTCAGGCGTTCCGAGATCACGCCTTCGGCGGTGTTCATGTGAACGTCGATGACGTTGGCAGCCTCGACTCTCATGGCGGATTCGAAGCCCGTTACGCCGACGATAGCTGCGATCACAAGCGGTACGAGCGCAACCGTCAGAAACGCGCCCGCCATTCGGGCGGCAATGGACAGGCGCTTTCGTTCGGTCATAGATGAATCCCTCTCGTTGCCGGGCGAGGATTGGGTACCAAAGCCATGGGACGGTTCAGTGTATCGCACCATCAGTACACGAACTTGAACGCTGATGCGGTGTCCGGTGTCACGGTGTCGGTGAGCGGCGTGTGCTGAAACACCTCCGCGGCGCATACCCCCGGGGGCTTGCTAGGGGATTGTAACGCATGCTACATTGCTACGACCTTCGCCCCGGACGGGTCTTCCCGGTGACCTGTCGCGTGGGCGTCGCCGCACCCGGGGACGGTGCGTCGACGTGCTTGGACCGGGAGAGGAGGCGGGCCGTATGGTGGAGAGCGTGACTGCCGACCATATCGTGCTGCTCATGTTCGTCATCATCGGCGCGGTCTTCGTGCCACTCACCCTCACGGCCTCGCACCTTCTCGCGCCGTCCAAACACGACGAGCGCAAGCTCGACACCTACGAATGCGGCAGTGAGCCGATCGGTCCCCCCTGGGTGCAGTTCCGCGTGGGCTACTACGTGTACGCGCTCCTCTTCGTCGTCTTCGATATAGAAACCGTCTTCCTCTACCCCTGGGCCGTCGCGTTCGACCGCATGGGTGTCTTCGTTCTCGCCGAGATGATCGTCTTCATTGCGATTCTCGCTGCCGGGCTTGCCTACGCCTGGAAGGAGGGCGCGCTCCGTTGGCGATAGACAAGTTCACGGGTGAGAACTCCATCGCATTCATCAGGAGCGAGCAGCTCTTCGACTTCGCGCGTCGGAACTCGCTCTGGTACATCGCCTTCGGCATCGCATGCTGCGCGATCGAGGGCCTCATGAGCGCAAGCGGTCCGCGCTTCGACTTCGACCGCATGGGCGTGTTCTTCCGCAACTCTCCGCGCCAGGCCGACGTCATGATCGTCGCCGGCACCGTCAACAAGAAGATGGCGCTCACGGTCAAGCGCCTCTACGACCAGATGCCCGAGCCCAAGTGGGTCGTGGCAATGGGCGCGTGCGCGAGCACCGGCGGTCCGTTCCGCGAGTATCCCAACGTCGTTCTCGGCGTCGACAAGATCATCCCGGTGGACGTCTACATCCCCGGGTGTCCTCCTCGGCCAGAGTCCGTGCAGTACGCGTTCATCGAGCTGCAGAAGAAGATCGCGAAGCGAGCGGAGGAGCGCCTTGCGGCCAGAAACGGCTGACATCGAACGGCTTCTCGCCGCATTCGAGGACACGACCGTTGCCGAGGAGGCGCTCGGTGTGGTCGCGCGCGTGTCGCTGGCGTATATCGGCGACGTGCTCAGCGCCCTGAAGGCTGCCGGCTACGAGTCGCTCGTGGACCTGGACGGCACGGACACCGGCGAGCTCATCGAGCTGACGTACCGGCTGCGCTCGTACTCCTTCGACACCGAACTGTTCGTGAAGACGCCTGTGGCGTACGGCGGCACCATCGAATCCATGTGGTACGAGTACCCCTCGGCGCTCATGCCCGAGCGCGAGACCGCCGAGTTGCTCGGTCTTCACCTCGCGGGTCACCCGAACCCCAAGCGCCTGCTCACGACCGACGGCGTCGAGCCGTTGCTGCGCAAGGACGTCCTCATCCGCACCGTGGAGGAGGTGAGGGCCCGATGAGCGATCACTGCGAAGAGACGCTCGGCGTCGGCCTCCTGTGCGAGGGCCAACACGATCCCGGCACGCCGCCGGCGGGTCTGCGCCGGTCTCCCTCGGGTGTGGACGGTCTCACCACCGAACACCTCATCATCAACATGGGACCGCAGCATCCGTCCACACACGGCGTGCTCCGGATGATCATCGAGGTTGACGGCGAGGAGATCGTGGCCGCCGAGGTCTCGGTCGGGTACCTCCACCGCGGCATCGAGAAGCTGGCCGAGCACCGCCGCTACGACGCGGTCGGCACCCTCATGGACCGCGGCGATTATGTCTCGGGCATGATGGGCGAACTCGCCTTCGCGCTTGCCGCCGAGCAGCTCATGGACGTGGAGGTGCCGCGCAAGGCGCACTGGCTGCGCTCGCTCGCCTCGGAACTCAACCGTCTTGCGAGCCACCTCGTCTGGTACGGCACCTTCGGCCTGGATACCGGCGCTATGGGGCAGTTCCTCTATGCGATGCGCGAACGCGAGGCGCTCCTCGACATCCTTGAGGCGCTGTCGGGTCAGCGCATGATGTTCAACTACATCCGGCCGGGCGGTGTCGTCGCCGACATGCCCCTCGGCCTTGCCGAGAAGATCCGCACGTTCCTCTCGACGTTCGACACGTACCTGGACGAGTACGACCAGCTCCTCGGCGGCAACGAGATCTTCCAGGGCCGCGTGAAGGGTATCGGCGTGATCGACCGCCAGATGGCGCTTGCATTCGGCCTCACAGGAGCGAACCTGCGCGCCGCCGGCGTGAACTTCGATATCCGCAGGGCGCGGCCGTACGCCGCGTACCCGGAGCTCGACTTCGAGGTGCCGCTTGGCAGCACGGGCGACGCCTGGGACCGCTACAACGTCCGCATGGCCGAGATGCGCCAGTCCGCGCGCATGATCGCGCAGCTCATCGACGGCATGCCGGAGGG
Organism: uncultured Coriobacteriaceae bacterium; assembly: GCA_964527045.1. GTDB lineage: Bacteria > Actinomycetota > Coriobacteriia > Anaerosomatales > Anaerosomataceae > UBA2286. Next base: position 3,709 of record CAZGNF010000174.1, read on the forward strand.
AGAGCACACCGCGAAGGTGCCGCGCATCATCCGCCCGAACGCGGGCGAGGTGTACGCGAGCGTGGAGTCGAGCCGGGGCGAGACCGGCATCCATCTGGTCTCAGACGGCACCGAGCATCCGTACCGCATGCACTACCGGGGACCCTCGCTCTACGCCGCCCAGGCACTTGAGGAGATCCTGCCGGGCCACCTTATCGCCGATGTTGTCATGATCATCGGTTCGACGGACATCATGCTCGGGGAGTTGGACCGATGAGCACCGTCGGTATCAGCGCCCTCAAGGTGGCCGCCGCGCTCGGGCTCATGCTCGGCAATGGCGTTGTCATGATCTACATGCTCCGCAAGGTCCTGGGGCACCTGCACATTCGCCTCGGTCCGATGCACGTGGGCTGGAAGGGCACGCTGCAGACCGTCATGGACGTGCTCAAGCTCCTCACCAAGGAGGACGTCACACCGAGGGCCGTCGATCGCTGGCTCTTCCGGCTCGCGCCCGCCGTCGTGTTCGTGCCCTCGCTCATGGCGTACGCCGCGCTGCCGTTCTCGGACACGTGGCGCATCACGAACCTCGATTCCGGGTTGCTCTACACGTTCACGGCGCTCTCACTCATCCCGATCGGCATCCTCATGGCCGGGTGGGCGAGCGCTAACAAGTGGTCGCTTCTCGGCGGAATGCGCGCCGCGGCGCAGCAGATCGCGTACGAGGTGCCGCTGCTCCTCTCGGTGCTGCCGATCGTCATGCTCGTGGGGAGCGCGAACCTCGGCACGATCGTGGACGCGCAGCAGGGGACGATCCTGGCGGTGTTGCCGAGGTGGTTCATCATGAACCCGCTCTTCTGGCCGACATTCCTCATCTTCGT
>CAZGNF010000175.1:0-4509 GCA_964527045.1 uncultured Coriobacteriaceae bacterium
GGCAGGCCTGTGGGATATGGTGCTCGTGAAGGACAACCACCTCGCGCACGCGGGGAGCGTGAGTGCAGCGGTCGCAGCGGCGCGCGAGGGTGCGCGCGGCCTTCGCGTGGAGATCGAGGCCGACACGCTCGAGCAGGCGCTCGAAGCCGCCCGCGCGGGTGCCGACGTGGTGATGCTCGACAATTTCGACGACGCCGCGCTCGCCTCGGCGGTGCGCGCGCTTCGCGACGCGGGAGCGACCTGCGAGGTCGAGGCATCCGGCGGCATCCGCTTTGAGCGGCTGCTCGCGCTGGCTGCCACGGGTGTCGATATTGTGTCCTCCAGCGCGATCGCCCTTGCCCTGCCCGCGGATTTCGGGCTAGATGAAACCAAGACGTAGACAGGGTTTACCAAGGGGGAGGCGCGCGTGCAGCAGTATCCGGGTCAGCCGATCGACCTGAAGCCGTTCAAGATCACGTTCATCGTGTGCGGAGCGCTGACGACGATCTTCGCGCTCATGACCTTCGTCCTGTGGTTCATGCTCCAATACAACACGCTGCCTTCGGTCGCGCCGCCATTGGAGTACCTGGTAGGCTTCTCGGTGGTGGCGGTGGTGGCAGTCATCGGTGCACCGTTCGTTCGCGCGAGCGGGATGCGGAAGACAGGCACATACGTGTCGCGATCTGGCATGACGCTCGAGGGTGAGCAGGCTGCCTGGGAGCGGATCGGAACCGTGGCGGTAGTCGGCATGGCTCTGCCCGAGATCTCGCTCCTGCTCGGCTTCGTGCTTGGCTACCTCGCGATGAGCTGGCTCTACTACATCCCATTCGCGGCGCTGTGCCTCATCGGCTGGACGTTCATGTATCCGCGTCCGGCGCAGGTCCGCGCATGGTACGAGTACCAGATGGAGCACGCCACGGTCCCCGGCATGGTCAACTAGCGAGAAGGCATCTGTGATCCACGAAGCGCTCAACACACGCGAACACTACCTGCACTGGATGCGCGCCTCGTCGCCCGCTTTGCTCACGCCGTTCGCGCTCATCGGCGTCTCGCAGCTGTTGGCTGCCACCGGTGCGCCCGCCTACGCGGCGCCCCTCGGGCTGCGCTCGATGATGCTGGCTGTCGCGGTCGGCGCCGTGCTCTTCGGTCGTTCGTACGGACGGCGCATCTCGCTTGCTCCCTCCGGGATGACCGTCGAGAACGCCATCGCGTTCGTGCGCAGCACCTCATGGACGCTCGTGGGGCTCGCTGCCGCGCCGGGCGTGCTCGGCATCGTTCTGGTGCTCTTCACGCACTCGCTCGGCGACGCGCTCCTTATGCTCGTGCTCACGTTGCTCGGCTTTGTGCTGCTCTATCCGCGCGCTGTGCAGTGGGACGCGTGGCTTCGCCACCTCGTCGCTCCTGCCGAGGAGGTGACTGTCTGATGGCTCCCCAGACCGGGATCGCGATCCTCGACTGGTTCCTGGTGGCCCTGAACGACTGGGGCTACCTGATCGTCTTCATCTTCGCCATCTCCGAGAACCTCTTCGTGATCGGCTCCGCCACGCCGGGCGAGACCATCGTCATGGCCGCCGGCTTCGTGACCGTGAAGGGCTCGCTCGACCCGGTGCTCGTGACCGCGTGCGCCGTCGCGGGTGCCATGGTCGGCGGCAACCTGTCGTTCCTCTTCGGGACACGCGGTGGGAAGGCGGCGCTTCTCAGGTGGGGCGGGCGCTTCTTCGACGAAGAGCGCATCATCGCCGCCGAGGAGTACTTCGAGCGTCACGGCAACAAGACGCTTGTGCTCTCCCGGTTCGCGGCAGTGTTCAAGAACTTCGTACCGGTGATCGCCGGCGTCTCGCGGATGCGCGTCTGGGTCTTCGAGGTCTGGATGTTCATCGGGGCCACGATCTACACGGTGCTGATGCTTGCGCTCGGCATCATCTTCGCCGAGAACTTCGACCGCGCGCTGGCGATCGCCCGAAATATCACGTGGTTCGGACTGTTCCTGCTGGTCGCGATGGTCGCGTTCCTGGTGTGGGGCCGCCAGAAGCTGGCGCAGGCGCGCATCGAGAAGTTCTGCGACGCCGCGGAGGAATGCGACGGCGCCGGCGCCGAGGAGACGTCGCATGAAGACGCGCAGGTCTGAGGTCGCCTCGGCGCTGGCCGCGGCAGGTGCCTCTGGGCTCTCGGGGCAGCGTCTCGCCGAGACGCTGGGCGTGAGCCGGGTCGCCGTCGCCAAGCACGTCTCGGCGCTTATCGCGCTCGGGTACCACGTCGACGCGGTCCGCGGCGAAGGGTACCGCCTCGTTTCGCTGCCGGTCGACCTCGTGCCGGTTGAGGTCGAACGTCTGGTGACCGACCCGCTCTGGACGTGCATTGAAGGCACCGCCGAGACGCGCTCCACTAACGAAGACTGCAAGGTCCTAGCGCGCTCTGGTGCCGAGGAAGGCACCGTCGTCGTTGCCGGGAAGCAGACGGCGGGCAAGGGGCGTCTCGGCAGGGAGTGGACGTCTCCCGAGGGCGGCGCATACCTCTCGGCACTCCTGCGTCCGCCATGCGCGCCGTCCGAAGTCGCATCGTTCGCGCCCGCATGCGCGCTCGGCGTGGCGTACGGGCTGGAAGCGCTCGGCTTGCATCCGCGGCTCAAGTGGCCGAACGACGTGCAGCTTGACGGCAAGAAGATCGCGGGGATTCTCGTGGAGATGTCCGCGGAAACCGATAGAGTGGAGTGGGTGGTTGCAGGGTGCGGCGTGAACGTCCGCCGTTCCGAGTGCTGCTTCCAGGACGGGGGGTTCGTGAACGACGTTGTCGATGCGAGTCCGTCGGAAGTCGCAGCGGCCGTTCTTGACGGACTTGCCCGTGCGTACCGCGAGTACCTTGCTGGTGGATTCTCGGCCATGCGCGACGCGTACGAAGCGCGTCACACGCTTGCGGGCGTCGAGGTCACCGTTCGTGACATGACGGGCGCGATCGTCGCGACCGGGGTGGTCGAAGGAGTAGATGCGTCAGCGCGGCTCGTGCTGAGCGGACCGGACGGATCGGTGCCGCTGGTTGCCGGAGAGGTCACACTGCGTTCGTAGAGGGGGGAGCTTCGTGAGGGACGTCACGCCGAGGAACATCGGGACCGTTCTCGATGATGCGCTTGCGCTCTACCGCGCGAACTACAAGCAGCTGCTCTTCGTCTCCGCGATCACGGTCTTTCCGGCCGCGCTCGCGGCCGGTCTCGCGCAGGACTTCTACATGCGCGGGTTCACCGAGTTCGCGGGTTCCGCTGCAGCGAGTAGCGGTGCCGCGCCGAGCGACACCTTCCTCGCCACGATGGCGATGTCGTACGTGGTTATGGCCGCAGCCGCACAGGTACTGATGATCGGACGCGCCTACCTGGACAGCAGCGTGCTCCGCGCCGCCCCCGGCCTGCTCTACCGACCCGCCGAGAGCGGCAAGAGCGTCCTCAAGGGCGGCCTCTCGCGCTTCGGATGGTACTTGCTCGTGACCTACGTGGTGAACATGATCGTGTGGATGGCCGCCGGGGTCTCGTTCTTCGTGCTTGGCGCGGCGGGTATCGCCGCATGGGTCGCGTTCAGCCTTGCCGGTGTCATCTGCGTGGTCGAGGACGCGAATCTTGTCGTGGCCATGAAACGATCGATGGCGCTCGTGAAAGGCAACGTCTGGCGCATGATCGGCTACCTGCTGCTTATCGGCGCGCTCACCGCCGCGTTCGAGGGCGCGTTGGCATCGCCCGTCATCATCCGACAGATTGTTGAGAGCGCGCAGAACCCCGATGCGATCTTCCAGCCGCTTGCGCTCGGTTGGAAGATCGCCGAGGGACTCACGCTCGGTCTCGCGATCGCGCTCCCGGCACCGTTTACGCCGCTTGCGCTCTTCAGCATCTACATCGATCTGCGCTCCCGTAACGAGGGCATGGACATCATCGTCCGCGCCCGGGAACTCACCCCTGCCGCATGAGACGCGCGCGCTACGCGATAGCGGTCATCGTCCTGGCGACAGCGCTGCTCGCGCCGTCGTTCGCTGGCGCGCTCGAGGCGACCACGAGTGTTCCGCTCACCGACTACGTGGAGCGCGTGGTCGAGGCCCGCACAGCAGTTGAAGCCGCCCTGCCGCGCGTGGGCGACCCGGCCGTCGCCGATGACGTGGGTGTGGTCGTGCGCGATCGGGTCACGTCGGTCGAAGCCGTCACGGTATCGGGAGTCTCGACGCCTGTCGAGCAGGGCGTGCTGCTGAGTCTCGTCGTGCGACTCGAGGGCGCGCTGAGCGAGACCACGCGGCGCGAGGCCGCCGAGGACATCCTCCTGCAGCTGCGCTCGCAAGAGGTCGCGCTCGGCCAGCCGGGCACGCCGCCCGCGGGCGACACCGCGCTCCTCAAGCAGATCCTCGCAGATGAGGGCGTCGTCGAGACGCTTGATGCGCGCCAGCGCTTCCGGGAGTTCCTCGAGAAGCTCATCAACAAGGTACTGGCGTGGCTCGAGGGCGTGGTGGGCGCGAAGTCCACGCAGACCACGTTCCGCGCGCTCTACTACCTGCTGCTCG
>CAZGNF010000176.1:0-4483 GCA_964527045.1 uncultured Coriobacteriaceae bacterium
CTCATCTTCCTCAAGCCGATGAGTGTTCCGGACTACGAGGACAAGGCTGACGAGTACAGCGTTGAGATCAGCGATGCGACCCAGGACATGGACTCTGCGCTTTCGGACTACTACAGCTACGAAGGTGACTCGAGCGACAAGGTCGACGCTGGCGATATCGACGATCTCCAGAGCGTCTTTGACGACTCGAAGAAGATGGCCAAGGAGGCCGCTGGCAAGATCAAGGGCCTTCGCCCGCCGAAGGAGTACAAAGCAGCAGATGGCCGCCTGAACGAGTGGGCCGCGTACTATGGATCCGACTACTGGGACGCAGTGGAGGATCTGATCAAGTCCGCCGATGGCCGCACGTATGAGCGCTTCTCGAACAGCATCTCGGACTTCTACGACAAGTCCTCCAGGGATGCGAGTCGGGCGAACCGCGCGATGAGCCGGGCGTCGGAGGATCTCGGTCTGACCTGGGGATACGGCGAGTAGAAGTTGGCTCATAGGGCCCGGCGATGAGCCGGGCCCTCATGTTCGCGAGGGGGTAGAGCGATGAAGTACTGTGCTCAGTGTGGTGCGCAGAACGCCGATGAGGCGCAATTCTGTATGACGTGTGGGAATGCCCTGGCTGCTGCGCCTGCAGCTGCGATGCCCTCGCCTGCACCGGTTGCCGCGCCAATGCCGGCACCGGCGCCAGGCATGGCACCGGTGGTTGTCCCAGCTGCGCCCAAGCGGGTGAATCCCATCATCTTCGTCCTTCTCGGCGTCATGCTCCTCGGGGTATTGGGCGCATGCGGCCTCGGCTGGCTGCTGTTCCTGCGACCGATGGATGCTGCGACGTACGAGGATCGGGTAAGCGAGATCGTCATCACGACGGCCGACTCGGTTATGACGATGGGCGAGGCGTTCAACAACGTCGACGCCGAATACGACGAGGCGATCGGCGACGAGAACCTCTCGATGCTTCGCGATTCCGTGGCAGAGGGCATCAGCGCCGTTGAGACGGCCCGGAGCGACATCAAGAGCCTCCGCCCTCCGAAGGAGTACAAGAGCGCCCACGAGCGTTTGGTTACGAGCTACGACGAGATGCTCGACGGTATGGCGGTTCTCGACGACATGATGAGCGAGATCACCGCCGAGGACTCCAGCAGCACGCTCGGGGAGAAGTTCAGCGATCAGAGCGATGAGTTTGCGAGCAAGCTCGAGAAGGCGTCTTCGGACATGCAGGAGGCGCTCGAAGATATGGGGCTCTACGAGTCGCTGAGCGATGATCTTTCAAACATGTTCTAGGACACGAGAGGGCGGGTGCATCGCATGTTCTGTCGCGATTGCGGCAAGCAACTGAGTGATGGCGCGCAATTCTGCGACGGATGCGGCGCGAGACAGCAGGCCGTCGCCGAGGCGACCTCCGCTGCAAAGCGCTCCCGCGCCGGTGTGGTCATCGCTGCGGTGGTTGCCCTGGTGGTGCTCCTGGGCGCCGGGCTCGGCTGGGTCGTCTTCTTGCGCCCGACGAACCCGTCTGACTACGAAAGCCGTGTGTCAGATGCGGTCGAAGGCGTGCTGGACGTTCCCGCAGACATTGCGACGACGCTCAACGACGTAGGCGCCGGTAGTGGCGATGAGATGGGCGAGCAAGACCTTGCGACGCTCCGTACGACGATTGACGAAAGCACCAAGATGATTGCGGATGCGCGTGACAAGGTGGATGCACTCCGGCCGCCGAGTGAGTACAAGCGAGCGCACGACGACGTCCTGGCCGCACTCGATGAGTTGAGCGCTGTGGCCAAGGAGTACACGAGGATTCTGGACGCCATTGCGCCCGAGGACACGCAGAGTGAGGTTGCGAGCGAGTTCAGCGACCGGTTCTATGCGAGCGCCGAGGACGCGTATCGGGCGTACGGCGACTTGAGCGATGCGCTTGACGACATGGGAGTCAGCGTCTTCGATGTGGAGCAGCTCTTCGACGAGGATCTCTATTACTAGCAAGACGAGGAGGACGAGCGGATGTTCTGTCGTTCGTGTGGCCAGCACCTGAATGACGATGCGGTCTTCTGCAATGGCTGCGGAGTCCAGCTGAGGGCGTCCGATGGAGCTGACGTGACCGCGCCGATGCCGCCTGTTGGCGGTGGTGGCGTTCCGGTTGTCGTGCCGAGGCGCTCCAACGCAACGCTCATCGTGGCACTGGCGGTTGTGGGCGTGCTCGTGGTCGGCGGCGCTGTTGCGGCCGGTCTGTACTTCACAGGTGCGTTCGACAAGGCTGGTGTGACGACGTCGCGCACGGATGAGGGAACCGCATCGAGCGACAAGAAGGTGTCTCGTGACCCAAAGGACGGGGCGACTGACGGCGCGACCGACGGGAGCGAGGACACTGCGGCCCTGAGCGACGACGCGTCGTACGACCTGATCGCGGAGCACTACCTCAAGCTCAGCGACCTCGCCGATGAGGTCGGCCGGGCCAACAGCGACGGCACCTACGGCGGCACCGGGTTCGCGTACGACGTGTTCAACTCAAGCATCGGTTCTGCGGATCTCGGCGTGCGCGAGACGCTGGTCGACAAGTGCCAGGAGATGCTGGACACGGTCTCAGGCCAGAAGCAGAGTCTCGACGAGGCACAGGTCTACGCGGCCTACCAGCCGCAGAAAGAGACGCTTCTCGGCTTGTACGGGCTTCTGGAGAAGCGCATGAACGCGATGCTTGGCGCGGCGAAGGCGGCGGTCAGCGACCCCTCGGAGTCCTCGTGGCGCCCTATCCTGTCGCCTGCGAGCACGGACTCGCGGGAGCAGTTCGAGGCCGAGTACCCAAGCGCAGAGCCGGTTCGGCAGTAGCGTGCGGACCGTCCGCCGCGAGCCAAGGACGCCAGTCGGTCGTCGTCGGCAGCGCAGCCGCGGGCGGGCGCTGCTGTTCACGCTGCTTGGCCTGGTCCTCCTCGGCGGGCTGACTGCGGGCGGCTTCGCGTTATCGCGTCCGGCAGCGCTTGTACGTGCGAATGCAAGCGCGGGCGTTGTGGGCGAGTCAACGCCGCACGGAGCTGCTGTCGACGTGATCGTGAGCGCCGCCCCGGCGCGTCGCACGACTATCATCGCGTGGCAGTCGTCGCACCAGGCCGATACAGGCGCGGACTGGCAGGAGTACGTGATCTGTGGCGACATCGTCGATCGCACGATCGCACTCCTACCCGGGTTCACGCATGTGAAGGCGTGGGAGACTGGCATGGGCCTTTCCGGCTCAAACGGCTATCGCCCACAGCCGAAGAACACCCCGGCGTTCGATTCCGAGATAGTGCAGGCGAACAAGGCCAGCGCGACAGTCTTCATCTCGGTGCACAACGACGGGGGAGCGCCAAGCGGCATCCTCGGCATGTGCATGCCGGGAGATGGCGTGAGTCGTACGTTGGCCGAGCGCCTGAAAGCCGCGCTCGTCTCGGCGACGAAGCTGCCCGACCGCGGGATGCGCGAGGAGCGTCTGTACAGCCTGGAGCCCGGACGCAACAAGTCCGGGACGCGACTGCTGCTGGAGATCGGCGACAACAAGGCCGACCGGGCCTTCCTGCTCAACGAAGCCAACCGACAGGCCATCGCCGTGGCGCTGGCCGATTCGCTCAGGGAGAGTGACCTGCCGTGAGTGCTCGCAAGGCTCCGCCGACCGCACGGTTCTGCGAACAGTGCGGATCGCCGCTTGAGGAAGGCGCGCTCTTCTGCGCCGCGTGCGGCAGCAAGGTTGCGCCGCCCGAGCAGCCTGCGGTCGTCGCCGTCCCCCTCGCCGAGCAGCCAGCGGTCGCGCCCAGGGCTCCCCGCAGACCCGGCGCGTGGGCGCGCGGCGCGCGCATCGGGCTCGCATGGCTGCTCGCCGCGGTGGTGTGTGCGGGCATCGGTCTGTGGCCGCAGTACGCGACGCATCTGCCCGGCATGACGCGAGCCGCGGATCGTGCGACCGCCTCGGCGTGGCTGTCCGAGGGACCCGCCGACCCTGTCGTCTTCACGAAGCGCCCGGTCTGGGCGACGCCCGCCGCACTCAAGGCGGACCCCGACACGTACCAGCAGCGAATCGTGCTGCTTGCGGGTGAGCCGGTCTCGGCGGGCACAGAGGGCGGGCTCGCGGTCGCGGCGTTCGAAGCGGATGGCGAGAGGATCGTCGTCGGGTATCCGGGCGGCGGACAAGTCTTCGCGAAGGGCCGTTCGGTCAGCGTCGCGGGTGTGCTCGCGCCGACGGGTGACGAGCTGCTCGCAGTGGCGGTTTCGCCGGGAGTCCCTGGCGACAAGGGCCGCAACCGCGACCTGGCGACACTCACGCTGATCGCCGCCGGCCCGTTCGCGCTCACGGCCGTCTTCGTGCGCGTGCGGCGCTCGCGGAACGACAGGTCGGCCTCCTCGTAGAGCTCGCGAATGGTGCCCATCAGTTCCTCCAGCTTGCGCTGGTGCTCGGCCGCTCCGATGAAATCCTCGGCGCGGACGTCGATGGTGATCTGGGCTCTCAGGACAATGGACATGGTCTTCTCAACGC
>CAZGNF010000177.1:0-4465 GCA_964527045.1 uncultured Coriobacteriaceae bacterium
GCCATTGAAGGACAGCTCGCCGGCGCGACGACCATGCTGGGCGAGCTCAAGGCGGCGTACCTGCCAAGCGCGCTCGGCGAGGTGGCTGACGACGACGTTGAGGCTAAAGAGGCGATAGCGTTCGCCCGCGCCGCCATCGAGCGGGGGACGGCGGCGAGCGCCTCGGGGGACACCGGCGCGGCCGCCATCGCTACGCGTGAGGCCGAGGACGCGACCGTGCTGTCCGAGCGACTCATTGCAGCGGTCACCGCCGCCGGCGAACAGCTCGCCCAAGCAGGGAAGAGCCTCGACGATGAGGCGCTCGCACTTGAGCAGGCCGCCGCTGCGGCCGAGGCAGCCGGTTCGCCCGAACTCTCGCAGCTGGCTGCGACCGCCAGGCGAGTCGCGGCTGAAGCGCGCGCGGCCGGGGAGGCGCGGCCCTTCGACCCGATCGCCCATCTCGCGCAGGTGCGCTCAACTGCCGAGCAGCTGAACGCGGCGCTCGGCGCGGCGCGCGATGCGGCAGCGCAAGCAGCAGCTACTCGCGCAGCGGCCACGGGTACCATGACAACAGCTCGAGACCGAATCGCCTCTGCTGAGGCGTTCATAGCAACTCGCAGCGGCGTAGTCGGCGCGCAGGCGCGCTCCGCGCTTGGAGAAGCGACATCACGGCTTGCCCGAGCCGATCAACTGCTTGCCACGGATGTGAATGCTGCGTTGGCAGAAGCGCAGTCTGCGCAACAGTACGCGGAGTCCGCTGCGAGATATGCGCAGTCGGACGTGGCCGCGTACGACCGCAGTGTCACGCCGAGCGCGCCGCAGCCACGGTCGTCTGGTGGCTGGGGCAGTGCGGCAGGTGCCGCCTTCGGCGGTGCAATGGCCTCGAGCGGCCGCTCTTCGAGCGGCTTCGGCGGCTCGTCTCGCGGTAGCAGTAGTAGCAGCCGCAGCAGCTCGAGCTCACGTCGCGGAGGCGGCGGACGCTTCTAAACAGGGTACGACGAGGCGATGCCTCGCGAAACGGAAATGGAGGAGCAACGATGCCGTCACAGCAGTCGATTCTTGGGAGGATCGCGCAGCTTGCGCGAGCGAACATCAACAGCCTCATCGATGCCGCCGAGGACCCGCAGGTCATGCTCGACCAGATGATCCGCGACTACACCAATGGGATCCAGGAGGCCGAGGCCGCGGTCGCACAGACCATCGGCGGGCTCCGGATGATGGAAGACGACGTCCGCGAGGACGAAGCTGCTGCCGCCGAGTGGGGCGGCAAGGCGAAGGCTGCAAGCGTCAAGGCGGACCAGTTGCGTGCGGAAGGCAAGGCTGCCGACGCCGAGAAGTTCGACAACCTCGCTCGCCTCGCGCTCAAGAAGCAGATCGACTTCGAGCAGGAAGCCGCTGCGCTCAAGCCGACCGTCGCGAGTCAGACCGAAGTCGTGGCCAAGCTCCGTGCGGGACTCGACGCGATGAAGGGCAAGCTCGACGACTTGAAGTCCAAGCGCGATGAGCTGGTTGCCCGGGCACGTATCGCCGATGCGCAGAACCAAGTGCAGGACGCAATCAAGTCCGTTGACATCACAGACCCCACGAGCGAGCTTGGCAGGTTCGAGGACAAGATCCGCCGCGAAGAGGCCAAGGCCCGCGGTGCTGCGGAGCTCGCGGCATCTTCGCTGGATGCGCAGTTCGAGGAGCTTGACACCGCGCAGGATGACGCCGAGGTTGAAGCGCGTCTTGCTGGTCTCAAGGGCTCCGACGCATAGCACCTGACAGTCCCGCTGTGCGACCCCGGCCTCCTGATGGAGCCGGGGTCGCTTTCGTACGCGTACGCCGTTCGGCGGAATCACCTCAAGGTCAGACATTGGGTATTCGATACGACCACCACAGGAGTACAGTTGCAATGCTGAGTACCAATGCAGTCCTACATGTGGGGCCGGGGAACATGAGTCGCGGGGATTGGGGACGCACATGAGCACGAGGTCGCTCTACAGCAAGCGCGGAAAGAAGCTGGCAAGCATCGCGGTCGTTATAGCGATGCTTGCTGCGTTTACGGGTCCGTTGTCGGCATCTGCCGCGGATCCGGTGGTGATCACGGCGGCCTACGGGGGATTCACGCCCGCCAATATCGGGTCCTATCAGCTGAACGGATCCGCAGAGCTGTATGACGGCACGACGGTTCGCCTGACGCCGTCCGACTGGGATCAGTCGGGGAGCATGTTCTGGAAACAGCGCATCGCGCTCGACGACAACGGGTCGTTCAGCACACAGTTCAGCTTCCAGATCTCGGAACCCGACGGGGATGGCGCGGACGGTTTCACCTTCTGCATTCAACCGGGGGTCAACACCGCAGTCTCGTCGGGGGGAGGCCTGGGCTACTCCGGGCTGGACAACTCCGTTGCGATTGAGTTCGACACGTACTGGAACGATGATCCGAGCGACAACCACATCGGTGTCGACCTTGATGGAGACGTGGTTTCGGTCGCAACGGCTGATGCCCCGTTCACACTGCAGGACGGCGCAGTAGGTCATGCGTGGGTCGAGTATGACGGCGCGAGTGAGACACTCTATGTGCGAGTGTCGGACTCAGACACCCGCCCGACAGACCCGTTGATCGAGTACAACGTTGATCTCGTCGCACACTACGGCGACTCCGCCTATTGCGGCTTCACGGCCGCGACTGGAGGAGCTTACGAGGCACACGACATTCTCAGCTGGTACTTCACCAACGAGTATGTGAGCGCCGGCCTCAATCCCACAACGATCACGTACGTTATGGGCGCAGCATCGATCGACGCTGTTGCTGATCCTGAGGCCATCGATAAGGGTGCGACGAGCGACGTCACCTTCACAGTGAGAGACGCTGACGGTGCTCTCATGGCGGGTCAGGTTCTGGCCATCACTGCACCTGACGGCGGGAGCGTGTCCAGCGCCAGCGAAACTACCGATGCCAACGGCGAGGCGACCGTCACATTCACTGCCCCCGACGCCGACATCTTCTGTGCCGTGCGTGCGACTGCCGAGGCCGGCCTCCAGGGCGAGGCGATTGTGACTGTCGGTTCCGCAAAGCCGCCCTTCTACAGCGCTGTCACCGAGACGATTCGCGCGAGCGTAGACGCGGATGGCAACCAAGGTATGGATGATGACGAGGATTACCGCGGTAGCCGGACGCCGGCCATCAGCGCCGATGGTCGCTACGTGGCGTTCTACACCGGCAATGTGTTCGCAGAGGCCGACAACAACGACGAGCGCGACTGGTACCGCAAGGACCTTGAGACCGGTGCGATCGAGCTTGTAAGCGCCGACTCTGACGGCAACGTTGCCGACTACTTCGAGTACTCCAGCATCGGCAACGACGATGGGTCGGCTGCCATTAGTGGCGATGGCCGCTACGTGGTGTTCGATTCCTACTCCGTAACGCTCACCGAGAGTGACTCGAACGGGCGCAAGGACGTCTTCATGCGCGACATGGTCGAGGGAACGACCGTCCGTGTCAGCGAGAACGCCGACGGCAGCGACGGGTACGTGGAGGGAGACGGCTACTACTACTACGGCAGTCGCAGCCCGGTCATCAGCCGAGACGGTCGCTACGTGGCCTTCTACACGGGTAACGCGTTCGTGGAAGAAGACACCAATGACGTCCAAGACTGGTACCGAAAGGACATGACGACGGGCGAGTTCGAGCTCGTGAGCGTAGCGACCGACGGAACGCAAGTAGACAACTCCGGCGGTGACAGCCAATCAGGAGATGCCGATCGCGCCGCAATCAGCGCCGACGGTCGCTACGTCGCGTTCGACTCATGGTCAGATGATCTGACCGACAACGATACCAACGGCTATCGCGACGTCTTCGTTCGCGATATGACGGCCGGAACGACGGTCCCCGTGAGCTTCGATGCCGAGGAAGGTAGTGAGGGCTGGTGGTATGGCAGCCGCACGCCGGCGATCTCGGCTGACGGACGCTATGTCGCCTTCATCTCCGGCAACGACTATCTCGACGAGGACACAAACGGCAGCACGACTGACTGGTACCTCTGGGATATGACCGACGGGTCGCTTGAGCTGCTCAGCGTCAATATGGACGGCGAATCCGGCAACGATGGGATGTGGAGCAACGATGGGCAGGCGGCAATCAGTGATGACTACCGCTATATCGCCTTCGTTACCCAGGCGAGCGACCTCACACTCTACGACGACAACGAAGAGCCGGACGTCTTCGTTCGTGACAGGGACCTGGGTGTCACCGGCGTCGTGAGCGTGTCCTCCGACCTCGAGTACTCCAATGGCTGGCAGCAGAACTGCGCGATGAGCGCCGACGGTATGGTGGTTGCGTACGACTCGTGGAGCGACAATCTCGTGCCGGACGACACCAACTGGGGTGGCGAAGGCTGGAGCGTCGCAGACGTGTTCGTCAGCTACCTGAGCGAACAAGAGCCCACCGACCTCACCGAGACCCCGCTCGAGGGCGAGGACCGCTACGGCACCTCCATCGAGA
>CAZGNF010000178.1:0-4443 GCA_964527045.1 uncultured Coriobacteriaceae bacterium
CTTGTCGCGCTCCTCGGAGTAGTAGACTCCAGGAGAGCGGACGAGCTGTGAGACAACGACGCGCTCGGTCCCGTTGATGATGAACGTCCCGCGATCGGTCATGAGCGGGAAATCGCCCATGAAGACCGACTGTTCCTTCATCTCGCCGGTCTCTTTGTTGATGAAGCGAACGTCAACAAAGAGGGGTGCCTGGAAGGACATGTCCTTCTCTTTGCACTCCTCTACCGAGTACTTGGCATCTCCGAACTCATGACCGCCGAACTCAACGGCAAGATTGCCGGTGAAGTCCTCGATCGGGGAGATGTCCTGAAACGTCTCGCGCAGACCTTCATCAAGAAACCACTTGAAAGAGTCGGTCTGAATTGCGATAAGATTCGGTACGTCGAGTATTTCTGGGATCTTAGCGAACGTGCGGCGCTGGCGCAGACCAGCGGGAGCGGGGGAACCTGCTTCACGGCGCACCAGGTGATTCCTCCTTATGACACGGCGGTAGCGTACGAGAGTCGCAAACTATCAGTCTATACAAGCCTATCTGCCGGGTCAATAACTTTACCCAACAATAGTGACGCTGCGATGGCCGACGGTCTTCACGACCGTCGGCCATCGCCTTTTCGGCCCCCGAGGGGACCGTGGCATACGTCAAACTACTTGAGTTCGATCGACGCGCCGGCTTCCTCGAGCTTGGTCTTGGCCTCTTCGGCCTTTTCCTTGTTGACACCCTCGAGAACGGCCTTCGGGGCACCGTCAACGACGTCCTTGGCTTCCTTGAGGCCCAGGCTGGTCAGCTCGCGCACGACCTTGATGACCTGGATCTTCTTGTCGCCGGCGCTCGTGATGACGACGTCGAACGAGTCCTTCTCCTCCTCGACAGCAGCCTCGCCGCCGCCGGCGGCCACGGCCGCAACAGCTACGGGAGCGGCAGCCGACACGCCGAAGATGTCCTCAAGCTCCTTGACGAGCTCGGACAGCTGCAGCGCAGGCATCTCTTTGATTGCTTCGATGATCTCATCCTTGCTGATAGCCATATCTCTTTACTCCTTGGTTATCCGCGACTCGGACATCTTCCGGCCGCTTGGTGGTTTTCTACACACAAACGACCTCTATGCCGCGGACGCGGCCTTCTGGTCGGCGATCGCCTGAAGCGCCCGCGCGAACGCGGAGGCCGGGCCGTTGAGCACACGCACGAAACTGCTGGCCGGCTGCAAGAGCGTACCCAGGAGCTTGGCAACGAGCACTTCACGCGGCGGCAGGGCCGCGATGGCCTTGATGCTTTCGGCGCCGATCACGTTGCGCTCGATGAATCCACCCTTGACCTCAAGCAGCTTGTGATCCTTTGCGAAGTCCATGACCACCTTCGCTGGTGCGACCGGGTCGCCTTCAATGAAGACGATTGCGGTCGGACCCGTCAGAAGCGTGTCCATCGACGGCAACGCGAGTTCGCGAACCGCAAGCTCGGTCAGCGTGTTCTTGTAGATCTTGACCTCTCCGCCGGAGGCACGCACCTTGGTGCGCAGCGTGCGCATATCCTTCACGCTCAGGCCTCGGTAATCGGCCATGATGACGCCGGTGGAAGCGGTGAACCGCTCCTTGATCTCGGCGACGATTGCTTTCTTATCGACTGTTGGCATCCTATCCCCTCCTCTCCTACGCTCACTCACCGCCGGAGTCGTCGGACTGATGTCCGACATGGCGGGCCGTGTCCGGCGCGGATAGGTTCATCCGGCCAAGAAGCGACATGGCCCCCGCCGGTTTCGGCGGAGGCCACGAGTGTTCGCAGGGAGCGACAGTCGTTCCATCCACCTCGGCGGGCGAGACCGCGATCGGTCTCCTTAGGCCCGGAGCACTCCGGGCACCGGCTGTCTTCGGCAGCAGGTCGTGAAGCGTGTTTTCAATAGTGCAACGGCGGCTATTATGCGCGCCGAAGCTCAGTGATGCAAGGGCGCCTACTCGTCGAGCAGAGCGCGGGTCTTCAGCGTGTCCACGGGAATGCCGGGGCCCATCGTGGTGGTGATGGTGATCGACTTGACGTACTTGCCCTTGGATCCAGCGGGCTTGGCGCGAAGGATCTCATCGAGGACAGCGGCGTAGTTCTCTACGAGCGCGGTGTCCGAGAAGGACTTCTTGCCGATGCCCACATGGGCGATGCCGAACTTGTCGGCGCGATACTCGACCTTACCAGCCTTGAGCTCCTTGACGACGCGAGCGATATCCATGGTGACGGTGCCCAGTTTGGGGTTCGGCATCAGACCGCGCGTGCCGAGGATCTTACCGAGGCGACCAACCTTGCCCATCATGTCGGGCGTCGCGACGGTGGCGTCGAAGTCGAGGAAGCCACCCGAGATCTTCTCGATAAGGTCATCGTCGCCGATGACGTCAGCGCCGGCCTCTTCTGCCTCGCGGGCCTTATCGCCCTGTGCGAAGACAGCGACACGGACCTTCTTGCCGGTACCGTGAGGGAGTACGACAGAGCCACGAACCTGCTGGTCGGCCTGACGAGTGTCGATGCCGAGACGGAAGTGCGCCTCAACGGTCTCGTCGAACTTCGCAGGAGCAACCTCCTGCGCCAGGCGAAGTGCCTGGAGCGGCGTGTAGAGCCTGTCCGCCTCGATCTTGGCGTCAGCCGCGACGAGCTTCTTGCCTCGCTTCATTGCTGCCTCCTCGTGGTCAACGGGTCGCGAGGGACCCTCCCACATCGGCGCACCGCGTACGGCGCGCGCCTAACGCCGGGACACTTAGTCCTCGACGACAAAACCCATCGAACGCGCGGTGCCTTCGATGATCTTCATGCCAGCCTCAACGTCATTGGCGTTCAGGTCGGGCATCTTGAGCTCGGCGATCTCACGAACCTGCGCACGGGTGACCGTCGCGACCTTGGTGCGGTTCGGCGTGCCGGATCCCTTGTCGACACCAGCAGCCTGCTTCAGAAGCACGGCGGCCGGCGGGGTCTTGAGGATGAACGTGAACGAACGGTCCTCGTAGACCGAGATCTCAACCGGGATGATGGTGCCCATCTTGTCCTGCGTCTCGGCGTTGAACGCCTGGCAGAACTGCATGATGTTCACCTGGTGCTGGCCGAGCGCGGGACCAACCGGGGGGGCCGGATTGGCCTGGCCGCCCGGAATCTGCAACTTGATGAAGCCGACAATCTTCTTGGCCATCTTCGTTCCGTCCTCACTTGCGGCGAATCCGCCGCGTCCGTTTCTCTATCTGCGACAGCCATCCGGTGCCGAGAAGCTCCGGGGGTCCACTCCCCGGCGACACAGTGTGCTGATCGTTGCCGTTCTTAGAGCTTCGCTACCTGATCGAAGCCGAGTTCGACCGGAGTCTCCCGGCCAAAGATCGAAACCATGACCTTCAGCTTGCCCTGATCCGCGTTCACCTCGGAGATGACGCCGTCGAAATCCGCAAGCGGACCGGCAGTGACCTTCACCGGCATACCGTCGGCGAAGTCGGTAAGCGTCTTCGGCTTTGCCGCAGCAGAGACACGACCCTGGATCCGGTCGAACTCCTTACGGGAAAGCGGTACCGGCTTGCCCTGAGATCCAACGAAGCCGGTTACACCGGGCGTGTTGCGCACGACGTACCAGGAGTCATCGTCGAGTTCCATCTGTACGAGGATGTACCCCGGGAAGACCTTCTTCTCAGTGGTGACCTTGCGTCCGCCGGTCTTGAGGTCGGTGACGGTCTCCTTCGGAATGAACACGTCAAAGATCTTGTCCTGCATCCCCATCGATTCGATGCGGTGGAACAGGTTCGCTTTGACCTTGTTCTCGTAGCCGGAGTAGGTGTGGATGACGTACCACTTCTTCGCCATGCGCCTACCGGCCGATCTTGCCGAGGAGATCGATGAACAGCCAGGACGAGAGGTTGTCCACGATGAACGTGAACGCCACGAAGAAGAGCAGCGTGACGATGACGACGACACTCGAATTGATGACCTCCGAGCGGTTCGGCCACACTACGCGCTTCATCTCGACGCGAACGTCGCTCAAGCCCTTGGAGATGCGCGCGAAGATGTTGGGCTTCGCCGCCTTAGCTGTCTGAGCCATCCTTCACCTGTCCTCTTCTGCCGAAACGATCTCCGGCACGTATATCGCAGCCGCAGAAGCGGCGGTCGTTCATGGCAGGGCAGGAGGGATTCGAACCCCCAGCATCCGGTTTTGGAGACCGGCGCTCTACCGTTAGAGCTACTGCCCTACATTGCTGCGGAGCCGAACGACTAGCGCGTCTCCTTGTGTACCGTGTGAGTGCGGCACCACTTGCAGTACTTCTTGAGCTCGATGCGCTCAGGATTGTTCTGCTTGTTCTTCTTGGTCGTGTAGTTACGGCGTTTGCACTCTGTGCACGCCAGCGTTACGAGCGTCCTCATTCGTCCTCCTCGGCGGCCTGAAACCTACGGTCCGGTGCCCTGGAATCGGTCGACCGCACGGTAGCGTAATCTAA
>CAZGNF010000179.1:0-4426 GCA_964527045.1 uncultured Coriobacteriaceae bacterium
AATGCGAGCGTCTCGACCGACGTGATCGTCGGCTTCCCCGGCGAGACCGACACGGATGCCGCCGAGACGCTCGCATTCATCGAGCGCGTCGGCTTCTCGAAGCTGCACGTCTTCCGCTACTCGGCCCGTGCCGGCACGCCTGCGGCTGCCCGCGAGGATCGCGTCGCGCCCGAGACGATTGCCGCGCGCGCCGCCGAGGTCCGTGCGCGGGGCGAGCGGATGCGGCTCGAGCATCTGCGCGCGCAGGTCGGTCGTACGCTCGAGGTCCTGACAGAGCGCACCGGCGAGGGTGTGGCGCGTGACGGCTCGCGCGTGCGGTTCGAGCCGGGCGTCGCGGCCCCCGGGCCGCTCGTTCGCGTCGCTGTTTCGGACGTCGACGAAGCAGGATTCGTGCTGACAGCGTGGTAGAATCTACTCGTCAGCCCAAGGAGGCGATTGCAAGCGTGTCCAATCCCACCCAGGTCCGCCTGGTCGTTCCACCCGAGATCAACATGGTCGATCTCCTCGGAGAGGGAGACCATCTCCTCAGACTCATAGAAGAGCAGTTCGAATCGGAGATCAATGTCCGAGGCAACGAGGTCGCTATCGTCGGCGATGTCGCCGAGGCGCAGGCCGTGTCGGCCGTCTTCGGCGAGCTGATCTCGCTTCTGAGCAAGGGTGAGCACCTCACACCCGACAGTCTCGACCGGGCGATGGACATGCTCAAGCGTGGCGAGTGCAGTCCCACGAGCGTGTTCTCCGACGTCATCATCGCCCACCGCGGCAAGAGCATCCGTCCCAAGACCGCCGGGCAGAAGCATTATGTCGATGCCATTCGCAAGAACACCGTCACCTTCGGCATCGGCCCTGCAGGAACCGGCAAGACGTACCTGGCCATGGCGATGGCCGTCGATGCGCTCCGCAAGAAGGAAGTCGGCCGCATCATCCTCACACGCCCGGCGGTAGAGGCGGGGGAGAAGCTCGGCTTCTTGCCGGGCAACCTGTATGAGAAGGTCGACCCGTACCTGCGTCCGCTCTACGACGCGCTCTTCGACATGATGGACATCGAGAAGTCCACGATGCTCACCGAGAAGGGCGTCATCGAGGTCGCACCCCTCGCGTTCATGCGTGGACGGACCCTGAACGACAGCTTCGTCATCCTTGACGAGGCGCAGAATACCACCCCCGAGCAGATGAAGATGTTCCTCACGCGTCTGGGATTCGGCAGCAAGATCGTCGTGACCGGAGACGTGACGCAGATCGACCTTATCGGCGCGCTCTCCGGACTCAAGCAGGTCCGCGGCATCCTTCAGGACGTGAACGACGTCGCGTTCGTCGAGTTCTCGTCGCGCGATGTCGTTCGGCACCGGCTGGTGCAGCGCATCGTGACCGCCTACAGCGAGTTCGAGGAGGCGAAGGCGGCAGCCGCCGATGCCTAGTCTCCTGGATAGGATCGCGCGGCTGTGGCCCACGACAGGTGCTCTTTCGACCTCCTCGGGCCAGCGCGTTGCGCTCGGGGTGGTCACGGCGATTCTCGCCTCGATCCCGCTCGTCGTCGCGCGCGCCAATGTGCCGACCGCAATCGCGGACGTCGTGCTGGTCTCCCTGCTCGTCTTGGTTGGTGGACTCTATCTGGTGCGTAACGAGCGCGACGTGTGGGAGCGCTTTCGTGACGTTGCGATCCTGGCAACGCTCGTACTCGGCGTCGTGTACGGGACATGGTTCTCGGCGATGCTTCTGCCCGGTGTCCCGCCGTACGTGCTGCCGATCCCGCTGGCGCCTATTCTAGCGACGTTGCTGCTCAACCCGCGTGTCGGCATCCTCATCGCCGTTGTAGGCGTTGGCGTCGGCATTCTGTTCGGTGTCCTAGACGGCGCGCATGTTGTCGGGTCGCTTCTTGCCGCCGCTGCGGGTGTCACAGCGATGGGCGTCATCAGTGAACGGTCCCGGCTGATCTCGGCGGGCGGGCTCGTCGTGGCCGTGACGGGTGCCTCGGCGCTCGGCGCCACGCTCATCGAGGGTGGGGCATTTCGTGCGGCTATAGTGGCCGGAGGCCTCGGTCTTGTCGGAGGTGCCGTAACCGTCATCCTGATGCTCGGCTTGCTGCCCATCTTCGAATTGCTCTTCGGCGTGACCACCGACGTGCGCCTTCTCGAACTCGCCAACCCGGGGCACCCGTTGCTCAAGCGGCTCATGATGGAAGCACCGGGAACGTACAGCCATTCGGTGATGACCGGCAATCTAGCCGAGTCGGCCGCGCAGCATATCGGCGCGAATGCGCTGATCACACGTGTCGGCGCGTACTACCACGACGTCGGCAAGATCCGGCGTCCGAGCTTCTTCGTGGAGAACCAGGCCGGCCTTTCCAATCCGCACGACAACACGTCACCGGCGCTCTCGGCGCTCATCATCACGGCCCACGTTCGTGAAGGCGTTGAGCTTGCCGAGGAGTACCGTCTGCCGCAGGAAGTCGTGGAGATCGTGCGCCAGCACCACGGCACCTCGATGGTGATGTACTTCTATAACAAGGCCGCCGCTTCCGGCGGGCCTGTCTACGAGGCGGACTTCCGGTACTCAGGCGAGCGTCCCCGTTCTCGCGAGGCCGCGCTCGTGATGCTGGCCGATAGCGCCGAGGCGGCCGTGCGGGCTACGACCAAGCCGACGCCTCCGCGTATCGAGGAGGTCGTACGCAAGGTCGTCTCGACCAAGCTTGCCGATCACCAGCTGGATCTCGCGAACCTGACGCTTGCCGAGATCGAGGCGGTCATCGGCGTCTACACACGGCTTCTGTCGAGCGTGTACCATCCAAGGGTGGAGTATCCGGACGTCGTCAGCGGGAGGGACAAGCATGCTGGTCAGCGTAACGAGCCATCGCGAGCCTGAGCCGCTCAACTTCGAGGCGTTCGAGCGGTTGGCACACTTCGTACTGGGCATGGAAGCGGCGCCGGAGCTCTCGGAACTCTCGATCGCACTGGTCGACATCGATGAGATGGCGCGGTTGAACGAGCAGTATCGCGGGATCGTCGGTCCTACCGATGTGCTCTCCTTCGGCTGCGACGACCCCTGTGTCGCTGTTGGCGATGAGCCGATCACGCTCGGGGACGTCATCATCGCTCCGGAGGTCGCCGAGGCGCAGGCCGCAGATCTTGGAACGACGATAGAGGCGGAGCTCAACCTGCTGCTCGTCCACGGCATCCTACATCTGCTTGGCTATGACCATGAGGCCGACGAGGATGCGACGGTGATGCAGGCGCGCGAGACGGTCCTGCTCGAGGCGTACGCGGCGGAGTAGCGCATGCGTAGCCGGTCGATCCTCTGGAGCTTCAACTACGCAATCGATGGCATCGTGTATGCGCTGCGCACGCAGCGCAACATGCGTATCCATGTCGCTGCAGCGACCATCGTGCTCATCGCGGCGCTCTTCTTCAGGGTGAGTCGACTTGAGTTCCTCGCGCTCGTGCTCACCATCTCGTTCGTCATCGGCACAGAACTTGTGAACACCGCTATCGAGGCGACCATCGACGTTGCCACGCAGAGCTTCGAGCCGTTCGCAAAGATCGCCAAGGACGTTGCTGCCGGAGCCGTCTTCGTCAGCGCCATCTGCGCACTCGTGACCGGCTACGTCGTCTTCTTCGGTCGCCTGGCCAACGTCACCACGACGCTCCTCGTGCGCGTGCGGCAGACGCCGTCGCACATCACCGTTGTCGCGCTCGTGTTAGCGGCCTTCGCGGTGCTGGTCGCGAAGGCGCTTCGCCGAGAAGGCGGAACGTGGCTTCGAGGCGGGTGGCCGTCGGGACATACCGCACTGGCGACCGGCGGCGCGGCGGCGATCGCGTACACCACCGGCAACGCGGGCGCAGGGGTCATCGGCCTGTTCATCGCGGCACTCGTAGCGCAAAGCCGTGTGGAGTCCGAGACACACACGGTGTGGCAGGTGATTTGGGGCGGCGTGGTCGGCTTCCTCATCACGACCGCCATCTTTCAGGTATTCTGGTTCTAGTCGTACCAGGGAGGGCCTGAGCCGGACCCGATGATCGCACTCATTCTTGTTTCCGAAGTCATTCTGCTCGCGTTGCTCATCGCTACGCTGGGCGTGCTGTCCGCCGCCGAGGCGGCGATTCCGCATATCTCTCGTGGGCGTTCCCGGCGACTCGTGGAGAGCGAGCGGCGCGGTGCACCCGCGCTAGATGCCGTGCTGGAGCATCCGGGCAGACTGGTTGCCGCAGCCGCGCTCGTGCGTTCGTTCGCATACGTCACGGCGTCTGCGAGCATCGGATGGGTGCTGCTCAACCTCACCGAGCTGCCGCACGTGTGGGTCACCCTCCTCATCGGTGCGGTGCTTGGCATGCTGGTCGTGTTCGTGTTCGCCGAGGCGCTGCCGCGCACGCTCGCCGTGCACAACCCCGAGCGAGTCGCGCTTTCATCCGCGCCGCTCGCCGCACCGATC
>CAZGNF010000180.1:0-4405 GCA_964527045.1 uncultured Coriobacteriaceae bacterium
ATGTTGCGGTTGACCGTGCTTGTCGGATCCGCGCCGATGCCGATCGGGAACGCCCACACGTGATCCCAGACGCCGCTGGCGGTTCGGTACATGCTGCGGAAGAGCTCGCTCTTGCCGCCCTGAACCGGCGAGATCACGTTGTACGCGAGGACGCCGTCAGGTGCGAGCTGTGCCTTTACCTCGCCGAGGAACTCCTTCGTAGTGAGATGGAAGGGGAGCGAGTCGGCGTAGTACGCGTCCACGATGATGACGTCGTATGTCTCTTCGGTGGTCTGTACGTAGCGGCGGGCATCGGCAACGGTCGTGCGCAGCCGCGAGTCCTCCGGCAGGCCGAAGTACCGCTCGGCCACATCCACGACCACGGGGTCGATCTCCACCGAGTCGATCCGCATCTCGGGATAGTCGTGCCACATGCGCTTGGTGACGGCGCCGGCGCCAAGGCCGAGAACGAGCACCCGCTTCGCATCCGGCTTCACCGCGAGCGCGAGGTGCAGGTAGTTCGGGTAGTCGATGAGGCTGGTGTAGCCGTCCGAGAGGTCGATCATAGACTGGCGGCTCTTGTCGAAGCGGAGCGAGCGCGCGCCGTCGGCCTCGGTCACGGTGATGCGGTGATACTGGGTGTCGGCCCGGAAGAGCACCTGCTCGCCGTCGGCATTCACCGTCGCGGGCTCGCTCACGACCAGGAACATCGTGATTGCGGCCGCACCGCCGAGCAACGCCAGCGCGAGCACCGCGCCCGTGGAGCGCATGCCGAGCTCCCGCGGCGCCAGCTCTGGCTCCTCATCGGTGGTGAGGCCGAGCGTCAGGAGCGCCGTGAGTGCCAAGAGCGCGCCGATGCCCACGATGAGCGGCTCCACCTGCAGCAGCGGTATCAGCCAGAACGACGTCGCGAGCGTCCCGACGATGCTGCCTGCGGTCGACACGGCGTAGAGACTGCCCGCGGAGCGACCGATGTGCGAGATCCCATTCGCAGCCGCGAGACGCACGCCCATCGGCGAGACCATCGCGAGCAGCAATGCAGGTCCGAAGAAGATGAGCGTCGTTGCCACGAGCGGCCCCAGGCGAGGGCCGAGCCCGGCCGACCACTCGAGGCACGCGTTGGCGGCCAGCGGGCACAGGGCCGTCCACAGCCCGGCTCCGGCTATCACCACGCCGAGGCTTCTGGGAGCGCCGTAGCGATCGGCGACGCGGCCGCCGAGCCAGTAGCCGATGGAGAGCGCGATCATGAAGCTCGAGATGACGCTGCCCCACACAAAGATGGAGTTGCCCATCGTGGGGGCGAGTACGCGCGCGCCCAGGAGCTCGAGGCCCATGAGCGCTGCACCGCATAGGAAGACGACCGCATTGAGAATCATGATGGTTCATCATTCTGCACCATTACGGGAATACCTGCGGTGTGTGGTCTGCGCGCAGCTACAATTGACGGTGACGACAGTGCGGGGAGGACGCGTGGACGAGATCGAGATTCGGTTCGAGCCTGACGGTGTGACGGTCCGCGTTGCTCCGGGGACGACGGCGCACGCCGCGGCGCAGATCGCTGGGGTCGCTTTGGATGCGCCCTGCGGCGGACTCGGGCGCTGTGGCCGCTGCGTCATTCGGGTCGAGGGCGAGGTATCGCCGCCGACCGTGGACGAGATCACGCTGCTCGACACGGCGCAGGTTGCGCGCGGCACGCGTCTTGGCTGCCGGGTTCGCCTGCTCGGCGACGCGGTCGTGTCGGTGGTCCCTTCGGGCTCGATACGTATCGTGGATGAAGGCGTCTCGGCGGTTGTGGAGATCGAGCACCCGTCGGACCGTGGCATCGACCCCATCGACGGACGTCCGTACGTGCTCGGCGGCGTGGTCGACATCGGAACGACCACCATTGTCGCGTCGATCGTCGACCTCGAGAACGGCGATGAACTCGTTCGGGGCGGGGCACTCAACGTGCAGTACCCGTGGGGTGCAGATGTGATGACGCGCGTGACGATGGCGATGCACGAAGGCGGCGAGATCCTGCATCGCCCGCTCGTGCAGCAGGTGGAGCGCATCCTGCTCGCGTTGCTCGAGCCGCTCGGGGCGCTCCCGGAGGATGTGCGCGAGATCGCCGTTGCCGGCAATACCGCGATGACGGGGTCGTTCGTGGGCGCCGACCTCTCGCCGCTCGCCTCGGCTCCGTACGACGGCGCGATGATCGATCCGGTGTACGTCTCGGCGGAGCGCCTGGGCATGGAGCACCTCAAGCAGGCGACCTGCTACACACTTCCGGGCATCTCGGCATTCGTGGGTGGCGACATCGTGGCGGGACTCCTTGCCACCGCGCCCGACCCTGCCGAGGGACCCGTGCTGCTGCTCGACCTCGGCACCAACGGCGAGCTGGTGCTGGTCACCGTCGACGGAATGGTCGCAGCGTCTGCTGCGGCCGGTCCGGCGCTTGAGGGGGCGGGCATCGAGTCGGGGATGCGCGCCGAGCCGGGCGCCATCGAGCGCGTGTGGCTTGAGGACGGCGACATCCGCATCGCGACCATCGGCGGCTTCCAGCCGGTCGGCATCTGTGGGAGCGGCGCACTCGACCTGGTTGCGGCGCTGCTCGCATCCGGCGTGCTCGACCCAAGCGGACGGCTGCACGGCGACCCCGACGACGCTATCGGCCGTCGTGTGTTCGAACGCGACGAAGTCCGCGCGTTCGTCGTGGATGCCGATGCAGGGATCGTGATCACGCAGAAGGACATCCGCCAGATCCAACTCGCAAAGGGCGCAGTCCGCACGGCGATCGACCTGCTGCTTGCCGAGGCGGGACTCGCGCCCGGCGACGTCCGCGAGGTGCTCGTGGCGGGCGGCTTCGGCCTGCACGTCGACGGGCGCACGCTCGCGGGTCTCGGCATGGTGCCCGAGGAGTGGGCGGAAAGGCTCACCTTCGTGGGCAACACCTCGAAGGAGGGCGCGCGCCTCGCGCTTGTGAGTAGCGCTACCAGACGCCGTGCCGAGGAGATCGCAGGCGCCGTCCGCACGCTTCAGCTGGCCTCGCATCCCGACTTCCAGCGCCGCTACATCGCATCACTCGACTTCCCGGCGTAGCACGGGTCGCGCGGGGGAACACAGTAGCAAGACGGTAGTCCGCGAAGGAGGATCACGATGCTCTTCGGAATCACGATTCCGCCGGTAGCCCTGCTTCTGGGAGGCCTCACGCTCTTCGCGTTGCTCGCGTTCCAGGTGCTCGTCGGGCTCCGCAAGATCAAGTTCAAGGGCGCCCTTCACATGAAGGTGCACAAGTTCACCGCCTACGCGATGCTACTCTTCGCCGTCTTCCACGCGACCGCAGCGCTCGCGTATCTCGGCTACATCAAGTAGCTGGGGGTCAGTCCGACAGTCGGAGCGCCCGGTACGACGGGCGAGTACCTGCGGCGGAGGGACGGCTCCGGAGCGCGGATGCAAGGATTTCCGCCGCTCGGCACGCGACCTTACCGCCGACCTTCACGGTCGCGTACAATGCACGCATAGCCACGCGTTCGGCGCCTTGCGCATCGCTGCGGCTGTCCGCTACGACGCTCCGGGAGGAATCCACGTGCAGCCGCTCGAACTCAAGCCAGACGCACAGGGGAAAGTCCGCGATATCTTCGACCTGGGTGGCGAGCTGCTCATCGTAGCGACCGACCGCATCAGCGCCTTCGATGTCGTACTCCCGGATCCGATCCCGTACAAAGGCGAGGTCCTCACCCGGATCTCCCGGTTCTGGTTCGACCACCTTGCGGGCATCGTGCAGAACCACCTCATCTCGGCGGATGTCGAGGACCTGCCCGAGGAGTACGCGGCGTATGCCGATTCGCTCGCGGGACGCTTCATGCTCGTCCGCAAGGCCGAGGTCTTCCCCATCGAGTGCATCGTCCGCGGCTACCTCGCGGGAAGCGGCCTCAAGGAGTATCGCGAGCTTGGCACCGTGTGCGGTCAGGTGCTGCCGGCGGGGCTCGTCGAGTCGCAGAAACTGCCCGAGCCGATCTTCACGCCCTCGACGAAGGCCGCCATCGGCGACCACGACGAGAACATCAGCTACGAGCGCATGGTCGAAATCATCGGTGAGAAGCACGCCTCGCAGCTTCGCGACGTGTCGATCGCGCTTTACGAGCGCGCTGCCAAGCACGCCGCGCTTGCCGGCATCATCATCGCCGACACCAAGTTCGAGTTCGGACTCATCGACGGGGAGATCGCACTTGTCGACGAGGTGCTCACCCCCGACTCGTCGCGCTTCTGGCCCGCGGATACGTACGAGCCGGGTCACGGCCAGCCGTCGTTCGACAAGCAATTCGTGCGCGACTGGCTCGAGGCCAGCGGCTGGGACAAGAAGTCCGCTCCACCCTCGCTGCCCGAGGACGTCATCACCATCACAGCCGAGAAGTACATCGAGGCGTACGAGATGATCACCGACGAG
>CAZGNF010000181.1:0-645 GCA_964527045.1 uncultured Coriobacteriaceae bacterium
TCTGTGATGAGCTCGTGAAAGGTCTCGACGAAGGCGAGAAGGGCGCGGAGGACACCAAGCCGGTGTCCGCAGCCTTCGACCTGCTGGTGCAGTGCTACGAGGACGACGACGCGGCCGCAAGCGCATACGACGCCGCCATCGACGCGTGCAACCACAAGAAGTGGTCGGTCGGCAAGACCAAGGCCGAGAAGGTCCAGGCCTCGTTCAAGGCCATGAAGTCCAAACTCACTCAGGCAGCGAAGCTGTACGACTCAAGCACCATCGTCGGCGCCTACGAGTACGCGGATGCCGGCGTCAAACTCGGCCAGCTGCAGTACGAGCTCGCGGTGCTCGGATCCAAGGGCAGCATCAACAGCTACAACGCGCAGATCGGGAAGATGGAGAAGCAGCTCGACAAGGCCGGAGAACTGCAATTCACCCTGGACACCGCCGAGTCCACCCTGTGGAGTTCGGTGAAGGGCACGTACGGTCACTTCGAGAATCGGGCAACGCCTGCCAAGACCATCTGGGACAAGGTGAAGCAGTCGGTCGCAGCGGGCACGTTCTAGCGCCGGGTCCTACGACTCGCGCACGTACGCGTCGAGCGCCTTCATGCGGGCCGGCAGGTGATATGACACGAACGCCTTCACCAGGCGGAACGCGTCG
>CAZGNF010000181.1:655-4316 GCA_964527045.1 uncultured Coriobacteriaceae bacterium
CTCCGCAAGCTTCGTGCGCAGCAGCGCATCGATGACGACTGGAACGTCTGAGGCTACCGGCACCACCGAGAGGTCCGCGCCAGCGCATGCGGGGCAGACGATGCCGCCGGCTGCGAGCGAGAAGCGGACGTCGCCCGGGTCGGTCGCCGATGCGCAGCACGCGCACGCGGCCAGCTGCGGCCGATACCCCTGCATCGCCATCCCCTTCACCAGGAAGGCGACCACGAGTGAGCGCAGGTCTGCGATCTGGGCGACCTCGATGACGTCGAGCGTCGCTGTCGCCAGCGCGAAGAGGCGTTCCTCGGCCTGACACTCCACCGATACTTTGTCGAGGAAGTCGGCGATGACCGATGCGGCCCGAAGGCGGTCGTAATCGCTTCTGAGCGCATCGTGGCTCGTGACCGTCTCGGCCTCCGTGACGATCTCGAGCGAGCGTCCAGGGGAGAGCATGAGATCCGCCACCGAGAACGGCTCGAGGCGCGCACCGAAGCGCGACTTGGTCTTGCGGGCGCCCTTGGCTACAGCACGGATCTGGCAGCCGTCAGCGGCGAGCAGCGTCACGATGAGGTCGGACTCCCCGAGCTTGGTCTTGCGAAGCGCGAGCGCCCGCACACGGTACGTGGCGGCCACAGTGCTACGCGCCGCTCCGCGCATCGAACGCGTCGAGGATCTCGATGCCCGCCGAGGAGCCGATGCGGCTCGCGCCCGCATCCAGCATCGCAATCGCGGTCTCGAGGTCGCGGATGCCGCCGGCGGCTTTCACACCGACACCGGCGCCGACCGTCGCACGCATCGATGCGACGTCCTCGAGAGAAGCGCCCCGCGGACCGAAGCCCGTTGACGTCTTCACGAAGTCGGCACCCGCCGTGACGGCGATGCGGCTCGCGCGAACGATCTGCCCGGCATCGAGGTAGCCGGTCTCGAGAATGACCTTGACGATCGCGGTGCCACCGGAAGCCTCGCGCACCGCTTCCACCACGGCAGCGATGTCGTCTTTCACGAATGCATCCTCCGCCTCGATGAGCGCGGCGATGTTCATGACCATGTCGACCTCGTGGCACCCCAGCTTCACGAGCTGGGTGGCCTCATCGGCCTTCGTCTCGGTCATGGAGTACCCCAGCGGGAACCCGCACACCGAGCACACCTTCGTGCCGGTGCCGGCGAGGATCTGCGATGTGACCGGCACGAGGAACGGCGAGACGCACAGCGATGCGAACCCGCGCTCTGCGCTGTTCTGGATCCACTCGGCGGCGGCTTTGAACCCAACCGTCGGCTTCAGCAGCGTCTGATCGATGGATGCGGCGAGCGTCGCCCGGTCGATAGCCATCTAGCGCCCCTCTCCATACCCGAACCGCTTGATCTGTGAGGCGTCGCGACGCCAGTCCTTCTTGAGCTTCACCCGAAGGTCGAGGTAGACCTTGGTGCCGAGCAGCCGCTCGAGGTCGACCCGGGCATCGGTTCCGATCTTGCGGATCATATCTCCGCCCTTACCGACGATGATGCCCTTCTGCGACTCACGTTCCACGTAGATGACGGCCATGATAGTCGTCGTGTCTGACTTCTTGTTGTACGTCATGTCCTCGATGGCAACGCCCACCGCATGCGGCACTTCGTCGCGGGTGTTGTGCAGGATGCGCTCGCGGATGAACTCGGCGAGCATGACCTCCACGGGCTGGTCGGTCGGCATGTCACGCGGGAAGTACCGCGGACCGTCCGGCAGGTGCGCCTTCACGGCAGCGATGACGCCGTCGAGGTTGAAACCCTCGCGTGCCGAGCAGATCACGACCTCGTCGAACTTCCCGAGACCGCTCGCGACGGCAAGCTGCTTCTCGACCTCTTCGGGCCGTGCGATGTCCGCCTTGGTGAGGATAAGCACCCGCGCGGCTTTCGCCTCGGCGACGCGATGCGCGACCCAGCGGTCGCCGGGCCCGATCTGTGCCGAGACATCGATGACCAGGCACGCCACATCCACATCGGCGAGCGCCATCATGCTGGACTTGTTGAGCTCCTCACCGAGCGCATCCTCGGGCTTGTGCAGCCCGGGGGTGTCGACGAAGACGATCTGCGCGTCTTCCTGGTCCACGATGGCCCGCAAGCGGTGGCGCGTCGTCTGCGGAGTGTTCGACGTTATCGCGACCTTCGAGCCAACAAGCGCGTTGAACAGCGTGGATTTGCCGGCGTTCGGTCGCCCAACCAGCGCTACGCAGCCGCTCTTCACGACCTCGTATGCGGGTGCCGTCATTCTTCGTCCTCGCCGTCGTCCTGATCGAGATAGCCGCGCACGAACGCGTCGGGAAGCAGCGCGTCAAGCGACGTGACCTCCACCGCGTCGGTCTTTCCGCCGAGGATGACGCGCATCTCGGGATTGAACTCGGCAAGGAACTGCCGGCACGCGCCACACGGCACGGTCGGAGCGTCAGAATCGCCGACAACAGCGATCGCGTCGAACTCGGTGAATCCGGCCGTGACAGCAGCCAACGCTGCAGCACGCTCGGCACAAATGGTGGAACCGTACGCGGCGTTCTCGACATTCACGCCCTGGAAGATCTCGCCACCAGCGAAGATCGCGGCGCCGACACGGAACCCTGAGTACGGCGCGTAGGCCTTGGAGCGGATCTCACGTGCAAAAGCGAGCAAGGCAAGATCGGGTTGTGTGATGCCCTTAGTCATCCTCGGCCCCTTTCTCGATCGATGAGGTCGCCGGCTCGACGACCACCTGACGGATGCGGTTTCCTTCAACGTCTCGTGCTGTGATGCGCAATCCTTCGATCTCGATCGACTCCCCCGCGTCGGGTATGTGACCGGCGATCTCGATGAAGAGTCCGCCAACGGAGTCCGCCTCAAGTTCGACGCTCGTACCGAAGACGGTGTTGAGGTCGTCTATCGGCGTGCGCCCATCTACAAGGATACGCCCATCGCCGAGGTCGACCATCATTTGCTCGGCAACGTCGTACTCGTCGAAGATCTCGCCCACGATCTCTTCGAGCAGGTCCTCGATGGTGACGAGGCCCGCGGTGCCGCCGTATTCGTCGGCGACGATGGCGATGTGCGTCTTGCTGCGCATCTCCATGAGCAGTTCCTCGACCGGCTTGGTCTCCGGCACGAAGTACGGCTCCCTGGCGATCTTGGCAAGCTGTGCGTCATAGCTGCCTCTGCCGAGGAAGATCAGCAGGTCCTTCGCATACAGGACGCCAAGGATGTCGTCGACGGTATCGTGGTAGACGGGAAGTCGAGACACCCCCGACTCCTCGATGAGGTCGAGCGCGTCGCCGACCGTCGCGGTGTCCTCAAGGCACACCATGTCGGTTCTCGGGACCATGACCTCGCGGACGATCTTGCTCGTGAAGTCGGCTACCGCGTCGATGATCGCTTCTTCGGTCTCGTCGCGGGCGGATTCGTCGTCCTCGTTGCCAGAGACGCTGCGCAGCTCATCCGGCGTCACCCAACAGTCTGCGATGCGCTCCTCGGACACCAGCCCCACAAGCGACGTCCACCCGGCGCCGAGTGCGCGGGCGACCGGATACAGGATCGCCGAGATCGGTGCGGCGAGCGGCGCGGATGAAAGCGCGACTCGCTCGGGGTTGTGAACGGCGAGCGTGCGCGGCAGCGCCTCGGCGAACACGAACACCACCAGCATGCCAAGCACCGCCCCGATGAGGAG